>CAYVGI010000007.1:0-73894 GCA_964451095.1 uncultured Anaerolineaceae bacterium | reverse complement strand
CGTGATTGTTGTCGCCATCGTGCAGGTTACCCAGCGCGAAAGGCACGACGACTTCCGTGCTGCCATCCTCAGCTTCAATCGTCACCATGTACTGCTCACGCTCCACGTCATCGACTTCTACATTGTCGAGCTTGGTAATGCCGCCATTCCACCGAACGCGCACGATTTGCAGCGTGCCCTCCGTCGGGCAGTTGTCGCCAACGGTAAGCTGACCTTCACGCTCAGGAATCCACAGGCGCTCCGGAAGCAGCTCAGCAGTGACGATGGATGGACCGTCTACCAAGGGAATGACATCAATGGATGCGCCGTCAAAGTCCACTGCGCCCGTCTCAGCCGTAGACAGCAACTCCCCAACCACGACAACCTCAACGGGCTCATCATCAGGTGCCGCCCCGAACTCACCGATGAGCAGTGCGGTACGGTTTTCACCATCATCAATTGCCGGTGCGAGGATAGCGCAAATCGGTGTTGAGACGGTGCCCTCTGCGGAGGTGATTTCGAAGTCTTCGGGATTCAGTGTCGTTACGTCGATTGGATGCGTGAATATTACGGGCATACCATCTTCCCCACCGGGGTTGTCACAGAACGGTGGTGCGGGGGGAATCATGTTGTCCAGGCCGAAGAATGCGGTCATCAGCATCGGTTCGATGTCCCAGTACGGGTCAACTTCCATGGGTTCTTCGGTGGCGTCGGTTTCCTGCGCACTGGCGGGAATAGCAATGAACCATGCCGCAGCCAGTGCCATCATGAGGGTGATAGCCAGCGACAGTTTAGAGGTTTTGTTCCACATGTTGTTTCTCCTTATTGTGTTGTGATGTAAATTAGGGAATGACATTGCGATTTGATAACGTGCCGGCAAGCCACACAGAGAGTGCAACGGTCACGCCAACCAGCACAAACAGCACCGTTCGGAACTCGTCATTATTTTCAGGGTTGGTGAGTCCATTCTGAGAGAGAAACACGGCGTTCAGCACCGCATATACACCGACAAACCCACCCGCCACACGCCACACCATCTGATTCAACCTGCCGGACAGAACGATGCCTAGCCACACGAAGATGAACGCATTGGATAGAAGACGGACGGGTTCGATCGTGTCGTTCGCAACGTGAACCACAATGTCAAACACCTGCACCAGCGCGATCACTGCGCTGAGAACGTAAATTTGAGCGTTTTTACCCGTGTTCTGTATTTCCATGTTGCTCACGCCTCGTGTTTCACGATCCGCGTTCCCTGCCGTTTTCGCAACGGCAGGGCATTCGCAGCACCGACTATGCAGAAGCTTCCGACTTGAGTTCTGTCTTTATGTCCGTCAATGTGTTCGACCAACCTCTCACTTTGAACGCGAGAATGATCTGGATCACACCTGCCATGATCGCGTAGAACGCCGTCAGCAGCAGGAGTACCTCAATTCCAGTAATCGGGCGCACTAGCAAAATCGCCCCAAACAGCACGGAGAAAATGCCGTCAATGGTAAGCAACCACTCGTTGTCAATTTCCTGACGCAGTTGCCAAGCGCTGATGATCTCGACAACCCCGCCCGCGATGGACCAGAACGCGACAATGTACACCATGATGATGAGCGTGATCTGACCGAAAATCAGCGGGTTACCGAGTGCAACCAACCCGGCTATCACGCTGATGATGCCCCAGAGCAACAGTAGAAACCATTGACCTTCACGGCGCGTAACCGAACCGACAATCGTCGCAATGCCGTTAGCCAGCGTGAAAATGGCGAAAAGGATAACAAAGCTCAGGACACCCGTTGCCAGCGTCAACCCCGGGTAAAATAGAATTAGAAGAGCAAATACAATGGCGGCAATGCCACGCAACAGAAGCATCCACCATGCCCGATTGAGAATACCTGCCATACTGCTACCTTTCTATTTAATTCTACGTGAATTCGTCTTTACCCAGCGTTCCACGCCTTTAACAATGACTTAAGAAACATTTGCCCCTTATTCGGCGAGATGGTACGCTATCCAAAATCGACTGTCAAATCATTTTGAAGAAGCGGAACAAAACCGGAAAAAATGTATCATATCAAGGACGACCAACGCTCAATTCGCTCCGCAGAAATGCTCTACGATGGGTTAGCAAAACTCATGCAGGAGGTACCCTTCGACTCGATCAAAGTCAAAGATTTGGTAGAGGTATCGCACGTCGGGCGCACAACGTTCTACCGTAACTTTGACGAAATTGTGGATGTGCTACGGTTACGAAGTGATCAGGTCTTCGAAGAAATGATTCAAAATATCATTGCATACGTCGAGGAACACGGCAATGAATCAGGCATGATGCTGCTGAAGCCTGTCCTGCGCTATTTCTATGAGAACTCCCAGATCATTGAACTGTTGATGCAAGCGGATCGACTTGATATTGCGATGGCGTCACTTCATCGGGCGATAGCGCCATTTAAAGGACGTGCATTAACTTATTACCAAGGGGTAAATGAGGAACACATTGAGTATGCCGCAACGATTCGGGTTGGTATGGTCATGAATATCCTAATTCGCTGGATTGGATCTGGAAAACAGCAGCCGCCGGATGAACTCGCAGATACAATGAGCAAGTTGATTAAAGACATGGTCACGCTGGATCAACTCGTGTGATTGCCGCTGGCAGTTGCCAACAAGCGCCCAACCGATTGCCGTGACACACACCATGCCCTAAACCCACACCGATTGTTTATCCTCTATGGTGTTCCCCCGATAAAATCGCTTTCGATTTCAGCCATCAATAACCAGAACCGGAGCAAAAGGGCAAACCCATGCAGCACACTCAACGCAAGAACATACAGGCGGGGCTAAAGGTCGCCGTCATCCTCAAGGCAGACCAGCGAACCGGCAAACGTACTGAAGGCGTGGTCAAGGACATTCTCACCAAGTCCCCCACGCACTCCCACGGCATCAAAGTTCGGCTAGAGGACGGGCAGGTGGGGCGCGTCGCGGAGATACTGGACGACGACTAATCCGCCACCCCCGGCGCTCGCAGGAAGGCAGTGCGGATCACCGCCGTTGCCGCAAGCTGCTCGTTGGTGAGCGCCGCCCACAGGCTGTCACTGTCCGCAATATCGCCCGCATGTGCCTCCGCGTAGGCGCGTAGCCACCCATAGAACGCATCGTCACCCAGTGCTGCCCGCATATCATGCAGCATAAGCACGCCGCGCAAATACACCGCATTGATGTACGGGCGTATCGCCTCGAACTCGTACACGCTGCTGTTCACCGCGCCCTGTGGGTTCAGGCGGTTCACACGGAAGAACCACCACCACTCCATGTGCTCCGGGTAGAATGCCTCAATGTAAATGTACTCGCTGTACGTGGACAGCGCCTCGTCCAACCACGGGTCATACGCCTGGTCATTGCCCACGAGGTCGTACCACCATTGGTGCGCCACCTCGTGCACGGTAATCAGCATGAGGTAGCTTTGCGGGCTGCCCTCGTAGCTCACAAACCAATCTGTACTCACAAATGCGAACCCGCTGAACTCCATGCCGTCCGGGAAATCTCCCTGGACGACGACCATGCGTGTATGTGGGTAGTCCCCGAACTTGTCCGCGTACAAATCCACGCTCTCCGCCGTGATTTCGGCGGCATAAGCACCACCATCGAGCCACTGCTGCGTCTCCTCCTGCCAGATGGTCGCGTCTGGCAGGGCGTACACGTCCACGGCAATCCCATCACCGGACTGCGCCTGCGTGTGCCGGAACACCGGGCTAATGCTCACTGCGAACTCGCGCCCGTTGGGATGGTCGAACTGCCAGCTTGCATCGTCCAGTTGCGTGACGGTGCCCGGTGCCGCTGCGAGTGTGTTCGGCGCGGCATTGACGAGCCGCAGTGTCACCTGCCAGTCCGCCCGGTCGAGTACGATCTGCTCTCCCACGAAAATGCTCTCGTGGTGCAGCCAATCGCCGTCGCGGCGAGGTGCCACAGTGGGCAGCCAGTGCCCCAGGTTGATCTGGCGGGGGCTGTGCCCAAAGTAGCCCCGGAACGCCTCTACGCCGCCGATAATGGGCGGCACTTGCAGCGTAAAGTTCAGGTGCAGGTTGGCGGTGCAGTCCGGCAGCAGTGGTTCCGGCAAGCTCACCTCCAGCCGCCGCCCGGTGAGCGTATACGCGCCGGGGGCACGGTCATCGCCCAGTGTCAGGTCTTGCAGCGTGAACGCTTCTAGCCAGCGGTTCGGCTCCACGTTGAGCACAAGCACTGGCAGCGGTGTGTCCGTCTGGTTGGTATAGCGGATGGACTGCGCCACCGTAACGGTTTTCGCCTCGTAGTCCACCTCTGCGTCAACGGTGTGCTGTGTGTCCGCGTCTGCAGGCGGTTGGCAGCCATCTGGTGTGGGCGTGACCGTGGGCGCGTGGGTTGCTGTGAGGGTGACTGTAGGCGGCAGCGTGGCAGTTTGCGTGGGTGGCGCGGGTGTTGGCGTGCTCAGTGAGGAAACCACACGGGCAACGGTTGGCGGCAGCGTCGCCGGGACAGAACGCACGGTTGTTGCAGTTGGGAAGGCGGTAGGCACCTGCCCTGCGTGAAACGTACAGCCGAACGTCAGTAGGGTGAGCACAAAAACCACTCGTCGCATGGATGAACCTCTAGGCAACGGACAAAACACCGGGGCATCATAACGTTACCGTCCCATGAACGCTAGCGCCCATAACCCGCGCTTACCCAACGATCGGGGTGGCAAAACGCCACTGCTGGGCGATAATACACCGAGCCAATGACCGGAACCGCAGGGGCTACCCTGCAACTAGGAACAAACTCCTTCCATATGCAAATTCTCTCAGACGTACACGGCGTGTTTTTCAACGCGATATTGATCTTTAGCGGCATTATGGGCGCGTGGGCAGTGAGCATGGCAGCACGCAGCAGGGGCATCAGCGGCAACTTTTGGGGTGCCGTGGCGACGCTCACCGGGCTGTCTGTTATCACGCTGGTGGTGGGCGTGGTGCTGGCACTGCAAGGGTTTGCGCCAACGGACGGGCGCACCAATATCTACTTTATCTATATGGCTTGGCTGGTGGTGATTATGCCCGGCATGTTCACGCAGCTACGCGGGCGCGATGACTCCGCAGCAGCGATGGCGTTTGCGCTGCTGGCAGTGTTTAACCTGCTGGTGGGCATCAGTATGCAGGGGCGGGGGCTTGTGGGACCGTGGGTGCCCGTTTCTTAGCTGGCATGGGCGTGCTGGTGGGGTTACTCGTCGGCTGCGGACCGCCCCCAACTCCCTTCGCGGTGACGCCCATCGCCACCGAGCCGCCCACGCTGCCAGCGATCAGCAGCGGGCAAAGTGGCGGGGTAGATGTACTGCCAACGCGGGTGCCCGTGCGCTATGGGGTGCTGCCAAACA
This sequence comes from uncultured Anaerolineaceae bacterium, assembly GCA_964451095.1. GTDB lineage: Bacteria > Chloroflexota > Anaerolineae > Aggregatilineales > Phototrophicaceae > DAOTTY01. The sequence goes on along the minus strand of CAYVGI010000007.1, from coordinate 68,544 downwards.
CAGCAGATTACATCCCGGCGGCGGCGCTGCAAGCGGCAAATGCACAAGTGGATGTGCTGCACGAGCAATCCGAGCTAACGCAGTACGATGTGCTGGTGGGCTACGGCGTGTACGACGGCTGGACGGAATCCCCAGTGCGGACGACCGTTGCGCTGGCACTCAACACGGCGCTTGCCCCGCTCGATGACGCAGACATCAATGTGATTGTGCGCGAAGCAGCACGCCCCGCAGATGCAATGCCCGCGCTGGAGATACCCGGTGCCACAGCGTTGTACACACCCGCCGAGGACGCCCGTACCCTGCGCGAACGGCTCGCCAATGCCGGCTACCCTGATGGCATCACGATCTATGCGAGCGCAGCGGCAGTGCCGGGAACAGCACAAACGCTGGCATCGTTGGCAACGGCAAACGTGCAGGTGGTGCCCGTGCAAAACGCTCCCGCGCCGCCCCACCTCACATTGGCGGTGTGGCACAGCGATGATGAACGCGCTGCACTGGTAGACCAATTCGGCGCGGGCAACGTGATCGACCTGTACGCGCTGCCCATCAGCTACAGCACCAACGGCGACCTGCTGACCACATTCACCGATGACGGCTGGGTCATTGCCGCACGACGGGAGGGGTCATGACGGTAGTGCGTGACCTGATGGCGTTCGGGGCGCTGACGGTGCAGCAGGACGAGGCTCTGAGTCATCTGGTGGGGCGGCTGCGCCGGATTGGGCACGAGGGCTACCCGGTGCTAGACGCCGACGGACAAGTGGTGGGTTTGCTCACAGCGCGGGACATGAACCGCGCTGCCGAAAACGGGTTAGAACACCTCAGCGTGCGCGACGTGATGATGGCGGGCGCGGTGACTGCAACGCCACAGACACCGCTCAGCGAATTGCTGCGACACATGGTGGAAAGCGGTTGGGGGCAAATCCCGGTGATGCAGCACAATGCGCTTATCGGCATCGTCACCCGCACCGATGTCATCCGCCACTATGCTGAACTGGAAAACACGCGCCGTAGGCACGTCACCCACGACGAAGTAGCAGCAGTGCTGGGCACACCCGCTGCTGACCTGATCGCGTTCATAGCACGGGAGGCAACCCAACAGGGCAAGTCCATCTCGATGGTGGGCGGCATTGTGCGTGACCTGCTGCTGAAGCGCCCCAACGACGACATCGACTTTGTGATGGAGGCACCCGCGATTGCGTTTGTGGGTGGGTTAGTGGAGCGGTACGGTGGTAAGCTGGAAAAGCACGAGGCGTTCGGCACAGCAAAGTGGACGCTGGACGAAACCGCTGCCGGGCACATTGGGCACGCCCTGCATGACCTGCCCGCCACCATTGATGTGGTCACGGCACGGCACGAGTTCTACGAGGAACCCGCAGTGCTGCCGACGGTGTATAACAGCGGCATCCGGCTAGACTTACGCCGCCGCGATTTCACGATTAACGCGCTGGCGGTCAAGCTGCGTGCAGAAGGCGCTAGCGGCACCGTGATTGACCTGTTTGGCGGGCTGGACGACCTGAATGGCAAGCTCGTTCGGGTGCTGCACAGTCTTAGCTTTGCGGACGACCCTACGCGCATCTTCCGCGCAGTGCGTTATGCCCATCGGCTCGGCTTTGAACTGGAGCCGCGAACTGCTGACCTGATCCAGACAGCACTGCCCATGCTCAAGCGCATTACCGGGGAGCGCGTGCGCAACGAGATCACGCGGCTGCTGCACGAGCCTAACCCTGCCGACGGTTTGCTGTGGCTGCAACGGGTGGGCGTGCTGCAAGCAGTGCATCCAGCATTTGTGCTGCAAGTGGATTTGGTTCAGCGTGCCTTCCTGAACCTGGATGATACACCGCCCGCCCCGCCGGAGCACGCAGACGACTTCCGGTGGCTGTTGCTGGCGACCAGCATGGACGCCGAATACGTGGAGCAGGTGACGGCGCGGCTGCTATTCAATAAATCCACGGCAGAGGGTATGAAGGCGGCAGCACTGCTCACAGAATACCCGGACGACTACCTGAGCGGGAAACCGAGCACGATTACATTTAAGCTGGAAAAGTTGCCGCTGGACGCCGTACTAGCGACATGGATTGTGCTGCCAGAAGAACGTACGACGCTGGCACAGTATGTGAATGAATGGCGGCACGTTCGCATTGTGACGGACGGCAACACGCTAAAGAAGATGGGGCTACCCCCCGGACCGCGCTACAAAATCATCCTGGATGGGCTGCGGGCGCGGCGCATCAACGGGGAGATCCAAACGGACGAGCAAGAAACCGCTGCGCTGCGTGCGCTCATTGAAAGTGAGTAACTGATGGCAGAATGTGTGCCACAACCCCAAGTACTGGACTTGCAGATACCCGTGACCATCCGCATTGCGGAGCGGGATGACCTGCCGCTGCTGGAAATGGATGGGTTGTTTGTTAAGTTTCGCAACCTGTTCCGGCGGGCGTTCCGAGAGCAGCAAACCGGGCGTCGGCTGATGCTGGTGGCGGCGTTCAACCGGGCAGTGATCGGACGGTTGTTTATCCTGTTTACCAGCAGCGATCACACCATCGCAGACGGCAGCGGGCGGGCGTACCTATACTCGTTCTATGTCATGCGTCCGTTCCGGGGGCAGCAAATTGGCACCCAGATGGTGCAGTACGCGGAGGAGCTCCTGCGTGAGCGGGACTACCGCTATGTGACCATTGCCGTGGCGAAAGACAACCAGGGCGCACTGCGGCTGTACCAACGGCTAGACTATGAAATTAAACGTGAAGACCCCGGTAAGTGGAGTTACACCGACCACAACGGGCGCACACACCGCGTACAGGAGCCGTGCTGGATACTGGAAAAAGCACTTTGAGTATGCTATATTGCCGCGCTCGTGAGCATTATGTGTGAAAAAGGGTGCAATGTTTGTGCATTGTAACCTTTTTGTATAAATTTCATGACATAATGACAATTGAGACGTAACGTTGAGATGAGGCACTCGCTTTATGGCAACAAGACAGCATACGGCAGTACGGTTAACTCGATGGAAAGGTGGCATTCACCCTTCACTTTCCAACATCACGCGGCAAATGCACCAGAGCGGCTTACGCCCCTACAAATGGGACACGAAGCCTAATCAACGCTTTGCCACGCGCAGCCACGGCTATACCAAAGTTTTATACGTCGTTGACGGCTCGATGGAGATTACCCTGCCAGATAGCAACCAACGCCTGAAGCTTCGTTCCGGCGACCGCATAGAAGTCCCGGCAAGAGTTCGGCACGGCGGCGTAAGTGGCACTAAAGGCGCAACTTGCCTGGAAGCCGCACTGCGCAACTAGAGTACCTACTGAGCACGAACTCGCGGGAGGGCAAAAAACCCTCCCGTGCAAGCACACCCACTATTGAGCACGCGCCCCCTGCAACGCCCCAAGCCCCACGGGCATCACCAACCACAACATCATCAACATAACCAATGCTGACGTGAGACACCACACACAGCTCGCACCGATGACGAACGGCTCCAGGAAGGTGAGATAGGCAGAAAATGCTGTGCCAATCACCGCCAGTACAAGCAGGAGCACATCCAACTGTGACCAACGCAGGTAATGGCGCAGCCCGACCAACCCCAGGATTGCCACATAGCCGACAGCACCCATTACAGCAATGGGTATGCCAAACAAACGGGCATAGGCGCTCTGCTGCACGGCATTGCAGTTGCCAACGGTACCGCACACCGCCTCCGTAAGGGTGACTTCAACATACGCCAGGTAGCCGGCAACGCCCAACCCGGCGAGCGCCAGCAGCACCAGCAACCCATCGGGGAAAGCCTGCCGGTTCGATGAGCGCGGGCGCATAAACACCGATGCGCCAAAAACCGCAAACACCAGCACCTCGGTAAAGGCAAGCAGCGATACCGCAACATTTTCCAAGCTGCCGAGGATAAGCGAGAACGCGAGTCCCAACCCAACAACTGTGAGGGCGGCAAGCACATGCTGCCGGGCACTTTGTGAGGTCTGCGTGGGGGGTGGCTTATCTTTCCCCAGCGCACGCCACACACCCAGCGCCACCGCGCCCAAGCTCCCCACTAGCACAACCAGCAAGGCGACTGCCACAGTATTGGCAATAGGGTCTGCGAGGAAACGCTCTGTAAGCGATGGTGTGGCAACCGATATAACATCCGCAGAACCGACACCCGCGCCAGCAACAGGCGCCTCCCCGAATACCTGCTCGAACACAGCATCAATACCCTCTACGGGCGGCGGTGCGATGCCCCCATTTACCAGCCCTGCCTGGACAATTGCAGGCGTCATCTGGGGTATATCCACAGAGCCAACGAGCACGCGCTCCCCCAGCACGAGCATCGGTACCCCTGACGACGGTATGCGTAACGCCTGCTGGGTTGCCTGCATCAATGCAGCGCCATGAGGCTGTGATACATCCACGAACAGCACTCGCAGTTGGTCACCGAATTCTGCTTCAATGCCTGCCCAGTGGTTATCAATCACATCGTGACAGTGCGAGCATGCCGGGGAGTAAAAGAAAATCCCGTGCGCGACTGGCAGGGGTTCCTGCGCACGCACGGGATTTGCGAACACCGCCAGTGCCAGCAAAATCAACAGTGCCAGCACCACAGGCAGCAGTCTCGGTCGGGTTGAGCTTGGCATATCGGTTTGCCCTTCCAAATTTGTTTGTGAAACTAATCACAGTGTACCGCACAAATGCGGTGACGAGTTTCACATCCAGGCAGGACAAGTGTCACGAAAATAGGCGCACACATGCGATAACGATTACGTTCCTAATCGTCGTCAGCAATTGCCGCTAGTCCCTCCTCGTCCAGGATCTCGATGGTTTTGCGCCCCAGCTTGATAAGCCCCTGCTGCTTAAAGTCGTTGAGAATTTGCGTGGTTGTTTCGCGGTAGGTGCCCAGCATGTCTGCAAGCTGTTGGTGCGTGTAACCCTTAAGCACGGTGGTGTCACTTTGGTCTGCGGTCATCTGCAAGATGAGGCGAGCAATGCGGGCGGGCATCCGGCGGAACGCGATGTCCTCAAAGCGCTGCTCTGCCTCAACAAGGCGGTTGCCGACGTGCTCCAGAATGCGCAGCGCGACGATGGGCTTTGCGAGCAGCAGCTCCTCGACGTCGTTACGGTTCATAATGCAGATCTTGCAATCCCCCACAGACTCCGCAAAGGTGTTGTGCAGGCGCTGCCCGATCATGCCCATGTGCCCGAAGATGGCACCGGGGTGCAGCGTTGCGAAAACCAGCTTGCGCCCATCCGGCGATACCCTGTACAGTTGAACACGACCTTTTTTGATGATGAAGAGCACCTCGCCGGGGTCATCTGGCATGTAGAAGAGGTGATTGTTAGGGTAAAGACACATGCGCGTCATTTCGCTGATCTCCTCGATTTCACCGTCGGTGAGATCTTGGAAGATGTCTACCTCGCGCAGATAGTAAAGTTTCTCGTTACGGGTACGGCTGTACCGTTGGGTTCTCGTCATGACCATAGTGCAGAATAACCCTTATATTTCAAGCGGACGGAGTTTTTGGCGAACAAAATGAATCAAAACCATACGCACTTCCGGCAGAACATACGGCATGTGCCGCAGGTGAACCAGAAGACGTGGCTACTTGTCGTTGATGGATATGTTTCTCGGTCTTTGACCATAAACTATAACACGTTTACAACGCGCCCCACCACCACCCTGCAAGCTGCGCTAAGTTGTGCCGGGCACAGCCCCGATGCACCAATGCTAATGGCGGCAACCTGGGGCGGCGTGCCATTTGCCGATATTGTCCAGGACATATCGCCGCAAGCGCGTGCCCAATTTGCGAACTTTAGCTGCGCCGATGGTTACACGACCAGCCTACCCACGGATGCGCTGCATGATGCATTGCTAGTACACACCATGAACGGAAAACCCTTACCACCCGAACACGGTTTTCCAGTGCGGCTAATGGTGCCAGGGCAAGCGGGCTACAAGATGCCCAAGTGGATCACCCATATCACGCTGAGTGACACCCCCCGGCTAGGAACGTGGGAGCGGCGCGGGCTACCCGCAGACGGCACAGCGGAGCCCGTTATCGTAATAGACGACCTAGCAACCCCAGTTGCTTACGGAGAGCCTGTTAAGTTGCGTGGGCGGGCATACGGTGGTGCGCAGGCAGTTTCGCGTGTGTTTGCCCGCATAGATGGCGGTACACGAAACAATGTCGTGTTCACCGACGGGGCAGCGGGGCAGCTCGCTTACTGGCAGGCGACATGGCAACCGCCTGCACCCGGCAGATACCTACTTGAAGTAGGCGCGGAGTGCGAGGGCGCATCCGGTAAGCAAATAGCCACCCACCAGACGATTATAGAGGTGCACGCATGAGCCTATCACGCAGGGAATTTTTGCAGGCGGCGGGCATCACCGCTGCGAGCGCATCACTGTTTGGGTTTGCCATGCCGGGGATACGACCGGGCACCACGCTTGCCGCCCCGCAGATTGTGCAGGGGCGTGCCTTGCAGCAGACACACATTGTTGATCGTGCCGGGCAGGTGATGCGCACGCTGTGGGCAGATGCGGTGTTCCCCATCCGGGAATACGACGCGGATTGGTACGCCACTGAGGGCGGTTTAGTGACCAGGGAGCAGGTGCAGCCGATTGCACCCTACCCCACTGAGGTGACCCGACTCGTGCGCCGTGTGCCCGCTGATGTGGAGGTAACCGCCCCGGTAGCGGCGGTGCGGGGTTATGCCGCAGCAGATGCACCGCTGGTTACCCGTGTGGGGCACGGCGGTGTGATGCAGGTAGCAGACGTGCTGACAAATGCGGGCGGCACCTGGTACGCCGTGGCAGACGCCGACGCTGACCCCGTCGGTTGGACGCAGGCAGTGCACTGGCGCAGATTGGATACCCCGCACAACGCAGCCGGTCGGCGTGGTACACAGGCAGTGACCATCGACCGGACGACGAACACTCTCACAGCAACATCAGGTAGCGCACCTGTGCTGCAAACCGCTATCACTGCACCCGCGAGCATGGCACCGGGAGCATATACACTGCACCCGGCGGCGTGCGGCGGCGTGTGTAAAGTAGGCGCGATGCAACGGCACGGTACGCCATATCATATGGTGGTACGTCATGCAAACGGGGGCACTATCCCGCTGCACGGCGCATACTGGCACAACCGCTTTGGGCGCAATGGCGCTGGCAATGCGGTGGAATTAAACGTGCTGGCGGCAAAATGGCTGTATTTGTGGGCACAGGATGAGACGACTATCAAAATTGTGTAAAACGTAAACCGCTTTACATTCCGTGGGCGGCGCTGCGGCTACCGTAGATAACAACACTGGTCGTGCTGTAACATGTGAGCAGACAAACACGTCCATTGTGCAACAGTTAAAATAAACGGACAGGTTCGCTAACCATGGAAATAACGTTAGGTCTTGCCTTTGCAGCAGGCTTCATATCGTTCATCTCCCCATGTGTGCTGCCGCTGGTGCCAGCGTACATCAGCTACATGGGTGGGCGCGTGACCAATACGGTCGCGGCACAGGCAGCAGGCGGTGGCACCCAAGTACAAAGCAAAGCCGTCACGCGGGTGAGCACCGGGCTGCACAGTTTGTTCTTCGTGACCGGCTTTACACTGGTGTTCGTGGGCATCGGCTTGCTGACGACCGCATTTTTGGGCGTCGTCGGTGGCGGTGTGAACACGGCAACGGCGCTCATCGGGCGCGTCGGCGGTATTGTGATTATTGTGTTCGGTCTGCACTTTATGGGTGCCCTAAGCTGGTTGTTCAACTGGCTGCGCCAGCGAGCAAGCGTTTTAAATTTAGCTTTCACGATTGGTGTAGCGCTGTTTGGTGCGGTGCTCATCTTCTGGGCATTTGACCTACCCCCCTCCCCGCTGAACCCGGACGCGAACATCTTCAACCGCACGCTGATTTCGCTGCCTGTGTTCACAGCGTTTGCGATGTGGCTTGTGCTCGGCGGTGCATTTACCAAACCACAGGGATTCTGGCTAAATCTGTTCACCAAGCTTGAGTTATCGCTCTATGCGGACACACGTAAGCAGATGGCTGCGAGCGGCTACAGTGGCTTTGGCGGCAGCACGCTTATGGGTGTGGTCTTCGCTGCTGGCTGGACGCCCTGCATCGGTCCGATTTACGGTGCGATCCTTACCCTGGCAGCGAATGGCGGTAGTGTCTCGCAGGCAGGCGCTATGCTCACGGCGTACTCGCTGGGGCTGGGCATTCCATTTATTGTCACTGCCTTGCTGCTAGACAGCGCCCAGGGTATGCTGCGCGGGCTGAACAAGCACATGGGCACGATTAAGCTTGCCAGCGGCGCGTTCCTCATTGCTATTGGTCTGATGGTTGCCAGCGGGCAGCTACAGCGCCTGAGTACGCTGGGTGGGCAAGGCTCGCTGGGCGTAATTTCTTACAACATGGAGGAGTGCTTCACGGGTGCAGTTGCCGGGCAGGTGCCGTGGGGTGATGTGTTCAACTGTGTGAACGAGAACGAGTTCGAAACCGTTGCGGCAACAGGCGCAGCTTCTACTGGTGCTGCCACCACAGCAGATACCACCACCGACACCAACACGGCTGCCACTGCCCCAGTTCTGGAAACCCGCGTTGATGTGGACACCACGACTGTGGAAGGTGCCGAAGTGGGCATCAATGTGGGTGATGTCGCGCCGAACTTCCTGACGTACACAACCGAGGGCGAGCCGCTGCTGCTGGAAGACCTGCGCGGGCAAACCGTGCTGCTCAACTTCTGGGCGACATGGTGCGGACCGTGTCGCATTGAAATGCCGCAGTTCCAGCAGGCATACGACGAGCACCGCGACGACGGGTTTGTCATCGTGGCGGTGAACAACCGTGAAAGCGAAGACCAGATTCTCGGCTTCCAGGAGGAGCTTGGGCTAACGTTCCCGCTGGCACTGGACGCACGCGGCGACATCCAGAACCAGTACGCGCTGCAAAGTTACCCCAGCACCTACCTCATCAACGAGGATGGTGTGATTGTGGAGCGGCACCTGGGCACGCTAACCGCCGACGCCATCACCGAACTCATCGAGGAAGCGCTAGGCTAAACCCGCACACCCATCAATACCCAGACGTATACTTGCTTGTTCCAGGGGACGAGGCTAACCTCTCCCCTGTTTTGTTTTCTTTAAGGGGACACCCATGACCGACCGCACCGAAGATGGACGCAATATCGCGCTGGCAGTGAACCGGGCGCTGTACTGGCTGACGAAACGCTGGCTCGTGGTGGTTTTATTTTTCCTGGGGATTTTTGTGTGGCTGCCGTTCGTGGCACCCACGCTGATGCACCTGGGCTACACGCGCCCAGCCAACGCGATTTACTTTGCGTACAAACCGTTTTGTCATCAGTTTGGCTTCCGCAGTGTGTTTTTGTTTGGGGAGCAGTGGTTTTACCCGCGTGAGAACACGCGCACCACACTCGTGCCCTACGAGGAGATGATCGCAGCAGCAAACCCGCCCGCTTTCGCCAATGTAGACAACCTGTACGCGGAATCTAGTGACGACATTGACGAACTGCGCAGTTGGGCGAACTTGCAGTGGGCGGCACGCAGCTACGTGGGCAACGATGTGATGGGGTACAAAGTCACAGTGTGTGCGCGGGACATTGCGATTTACCTGGCGCTGTGGACGGGCGGTATCCTGTATGGGGTCTTCCGCAAGCGGGTGCGCCCGGTGCCGATTGTACTGTGGTTTTGGCTGGGGCTGGGTCCGATTGGCATTGACGGGTTTAGCCAATTGCTGAGCTACCCACCGTTTGAGTTCTGGCCCGTGCGGGAGACGCTGCCACACTTCCGGGTGCTAACCGGGGCGACGTTCGGGTTTATGAACGCATGGCTGGGATTCCCATACCTTGCGCTGTCGTTCGAGGAGACACGGCGGGAGCTTGAGGCGAAGTTCCGGCGGGCGGGCATCCCCACATAAGCAAAACCCCCTGCCACAGTTAATGCAGCAGGGGGTGCGGTTATGCGTTGTTACCACTCAGGCAGATCAGCCCGTGCCAGTGATAGGACCACCGAAGTCGCCGTCATCCGGCGGGTCGTCCGGCGGATCATCCGGCGGATCCGGTTCAACCTCACCGGAGCCAATCACGTTGATCCTGAACGTGTTGTCACGCGTATTACACTTATCGGCACCATCGTTGGCACGGACGCTAATCTCTACCTGGCTGATGGTACCGTCCGGCTTGTCGATCAGGCTTTGCGGTGCCGTGAACGTCCAGCTACCGTTGCTGTTTATCGTGATGCTGCCATTCCCGGCACCATCTACGCTGCGTAGCGTGAAGCTCAGGGTGTCACCATCAGCATCAAAGAACAACTGGTTCAAGTTACGCCCATCGTTGGGGTTGCCAGGCGCACTGATCGTGTTGCTGTTGGCGGTGTCCAGCGTAAGCGTGCCGATACCGTCGACCGTTTCCGGACGGCTGTTCGAATCGCCGCTTGGCTGTACAACAAGTGTGAGCACGCCAGTTGCCGACGCTGCGTTACCCGGGCGACCGTCTTGGATCTGGTAGGGGTAGGTATCAACAAACTCCTCACCACTACAGAAGTCGCCTGCGTTACTGTTCGACGGGTCGTAGTCGAACGTGCCATCAGGGTTCATGTAGATGCGCCCACCCCGGTCAGTTCTACAACCATTGTTACCCGTGCACGAAGAAACAGTTAGCGGGTTGTCACCGTTTTGAGCACCTGGGTCGTTAGGATCGTTGATATCGACACATGGCGGCTCAATGAAGTTCACGCGGTTGAGCGTATCGTCCAGGCAGTCCGTGTCGTTGTTGAGCACGCTATCGGCTGCGCCAAAGCTGCTTCTGCCGCTGGCATTGGTGACAATCACCGTGTCATCCTGGGCAATTGGCGGGTCGTTGCGCAAGTCTGGGGTTGGTGGTGGCGGGTTTGGCAAGTCAATGATGATCTCGCCGCTGGGGTCATCGCCCGGACCACCCGGTTCCTCGCCCTCGCCAAAGGTCGGGCAGCCGATAGTCACCCGTGTGCCGTTGAGGTCGGACGGGATCATGTTACGATCGCCAGAGAGGTTGTCTCCGTTGAAGTCCAGCCAGAAGTTACGGCTCGCGTTCGGCGGGATGGCGAACTCATCGCCGACCAGCCACTGCCCGTCGGAACGGGTAACGGACGAATAGTCATTGGGGTCTTCCAGCGTGCCTGCGTTGTCCGTCAGCCGGTTGATGCCCACACCCTCGTTGTTGTTTGCTGCCCAGATTTGGGTACCACCTGGCGGTACATCACCACCAACGTAAACACCCTGCAAACGCACAGAGCCGGGCTCTTCACGGTCTTCCCACGGTCCCCAGGTGACGGAGAAATCTTGGATGGGGGCGGGGATGTCGGGTCGGTTGTTGGTTATCGTGAGCAGTACCCAACCCTGCTGCTGGAACATCGGGCTGCCGTTGCCAAAATCAATGGTGCTGCTCGCGCAATCCGTTTCCGGGTCGACGTTCGGCGGCTCGGTCAGGGTCGTCTCGTCGTTGGTCGACGTGAACTCCAGTGGGGTAGGGCATTCTATGCCCGTGAGCGGGTCAATCATCGTGAAGGCAGTGCCGCTGAAGGCGCTGCGCGGCAGCACATCACTCAGGATCGTCGGACCGCTCTGGTAAACTGCTGACCAGCGTACAGTCTGGTTCGGCGGAATTTCAAAGTCTCCGGTCAGGGTACGGTCACCCAGTTCTGCGATGGTGTTCGTCTCCGGGTCGCGGTCGGTGCCATCCCAGTGGGCGGCGCCGTCTAGCTCGAAGCGGTCGAAGAAGAAGCCCGGGTAGTTGGGAACAGGCTCCACACTTGGGTCACTGTCGTACTCATTGCGCGACCAGTTAAGCTGAACGCTGCGCAGGCGTGCCGGGGTGTTGTTGTTGTTGCGGATGACAAACACGACGCTGCCCGCCGTGAAACCGATCTTCTGATCGTCGCCGTTGTCCGGTACGTTCTGGTCAATCGCCACGAACTCCACCGCCGCACAGTCGAACGTGAGTTCTTCTGGTGTGGGGGATGCTGTGGGTGTGAATGTTGCAGTCGGCGTGTTTGACGGTGTGAAAGTCTGCGACGGTGTAAAGGTAAACGTTGGTGTGGCGTTAAGGCTCTCGTCAATGCCGTCACTGCCCGTCGCACCAGATGGGTCACTGGACGGTGCACTCGCACTGCGGAACGATTCCACGACTGCGGAACGGCGAGCGTGCATAGGCAGGAAGTCTGCCAAGCCAAGCGGGGTGATGAGCGGGTGATAGAAAGACACCGCTACATCCACCCGGTCGCCAGGACCACCGGGGTCTAGCCAGCGGACGCCAGCGTTGTCCCCACTCACGTTGAGGAAGCAGCTTGGCATGTCCGTGTAGCGGTTGAAGTACCTGCCGCCTTCGCTTAGGGAGTCTAGTAGGACTTGTGCATTCGCTTCGTCAGACGCACGGTTTGGCGACGCATAAGCGGACGGGTCGAACTCTTCCGGGTTGAAGATCGGAATGTAACGGTTGGTAAAGGTCGGCTCACCTTCGTCATCTACTATGCCGATCCAGGGTGTTTCGTCCTGCAGCACTTCGCGGCTGCTGCAAATCATGACGGAAAAATAACCCTGCAACTCCAGGGCGCGTTGTGCATTGCCGCCGTCGTCCGGTCCGTCCACATCCAGCGGCGGCAGTTCACCGGGCGTGACGAGCGTCTGAGTCACATCACTCGTATTAGGGCTCCACATGAGCTGTGGGTAGCGCGGGTGCCAAACGGAGTACAAGAACTTTGCCAGCCGCTCTTCGGCGACCTGGTTGCCACCACCCGATGTAATCTCCTCCACGTTAATGGGCTGGACGCCCAAACCGCCCGCACCGTCGGCAGCAATACTGTAGATGGACGGGATGCGTACGAGGTCTTCACGCAGGAACTGGTCGGTACTGGGACCGCCCTCGATTGCCTCTGGCTCACAATCTTTGCCCCACCACGTCCGGAAGATACGCTCCTGCCCAACGGGGACGTGCTGCACGCCGTTGGCAGTGGAGTTGGATGTCGCGTAGTAAAGCTGGGTATTGCCGCCGGTAATGCCAGTATTGATGACGCAGGGCACGATGGACTCGGAGTCCTCCGCGCCGAGGTTGATGCTGTCGTCGAGGATCAGGTTGTCGAATTCTTCGAGATAGCGCCCGGTACTGGCGTAGCGAGCGGCAATGCGCGTCGCATTCTGGATAGAGATCCACGCCTGGAAGATGCGCCCGAATTCGACAATCCCCAACATCAGCACCAGCACGATGGGCAGGGTGATCGCAAATTCGACCAGCGTTTGCCCCTTTCGTGGGTCTGTGTGGTTGTCCGGTGGACGTTGGATTGCTTGCATAAACTCATTCACTCCTACAAGAGGTGCCGCCGGGGTGTTACCCGGTGCACCCATTTGCTTGCGATTGGTCTGCTGTTGCATCAGCCAGTGAGGCGGATGAACAGGCGGCTTGCGATTTCGTCGAACACATCCGTCAGTTGGTCACCGTCGGGCGCGTTCCAGTAGTTGCCATAGTTGACCTCGGTAAAGCGGTCACCATCGGCAGCGTTGGGATAGTCACCGACATTACGCTCGTTGTTGTCGCCGATATCCGCGATATAGCGGAGCAGCTCTTCGCCCAGGCAGTCCGTCGGGTTTGCCTCGCACTTGTTAGCGGCACCGTCTGGCGTGCCAGGGTCACCGGGGTTCGCGTTGTACTCCAGGTTAAAGCCGATGGTGTAAATCGTCGGCAGTTGGCGGTTGTCGCCACGATCCATCGCGACGAAGTCTGCCCAGTCGCGGGCGTAGTCGTCCGGGTCGTAGGAAGCACAACCCGGGTCGCTCAAGTTGGGAGCGGTGTCTTGGATGGATGTGATGAGCGGAATTTCCAGCGGGAGTTTACTGTTCGGGTCACCGTCAATGTCGGTGCCACAGGCATGGCGTGTTTCCGGATCCAGGTCGGTGCAGTGGGGTGGCACAGCATCCAGCAAAACACCGCTGTCGACGAGTTCGCCGCTGTCGTTCTGCGCCTGGTTCGGGCAGAAGCCGTACACACCGTAGTCGGCGGCTATGGGTGCTGCGTCGTCAATACGCCAGTCCTGGCTGTTGTCTGCACGGAGATATGGGCGTGCTTCATTGCCGCCGCCAATGGGGTCGGTCGCGCCAGCAGCACCATCACTCAGCAGCACCACCACCCAAACCGCACCGTCGCGGCGCGTCCAACCGGGGTTGGTGAGCACATTGTTCGATTCGCGCAGCGCGGCACCGATGTTGGTACCACGGCACTGCCCCCAGAACTCATACGACTGGAAAGCATAGCGAATCGGGTCAGTAAAGTTGTCCAGCTTGTTGCGGGTGGTGCTATCCAGGTCGGGCGTCATGGCATCGCCCAGGATGCCCCATTCCTGATTGTTGGGGTCCCAGATGGAGAAGCCAAAACCGTTATCGCCGGGCAGGGCAGCGTTGTCGAACGCACAGGAGTCTCGCACGAGATACTCGCGGGTAAGTGCGCCCGATGGTAGGTCTTCGTACTGCGCGTCGCGGTCGAGCGGAATACCTTCCAGCGCGTCGTTCTCGCCATCGTTGTCGGTATCAATTTCATTGGTACCGTTGCTGAACGCGTTCCAGTAGAAGACGTTGCTGCCGCTGGCGGTATCGAACTGCGGACCGATAGGCAACCCCGTTGTTGCTGGGTCAACCGAAGTGTAGAAGGTTGGCTCTGCGCGTACACCAATGGACTGCGTGAGCACTTCCATCGCAATGGCACGGTCGCTAATCATGGGGATGTATTGTGTGCCGTCCAGGTCAGGGTCGATGATGTGCGCGGTGCGGTCGAACGTAACGAATGCCACACGGTCGCCCGCCACAAAGTCAATGTTGAGCAAAAACTCCATGCTCGCGTCGCGTGCCTGCTTAAACGGCTGGCACACTAGGTCGGAGAAGTCGTTGTCGCCGCGCCCTTCGTAAAAGAGTTCCTGTTGCGCCTGATCAGGTCCGCCGGGGAAGCCTGCGGGCGTGATGACCCTCGTCTCCGGGTCAATGATCGCGCCGCCTGTGGGGTCGTTACAGCATCCGTAGAAATCGAAGTTTGCCTGGAAGAAGTCGCCCGCACCGCTGCTCCATGCGTCACCGGTAAGCGCGTTGTACTGCTCCAGCAAAGATTCTGTTGTGCCGTAGCCCTCGTTGGGCACACCGGACTCAACAGGTATGCGCACAGACGCGGGATGTACCGCCACACGGCAGTCCTCACGCATATCGACAAGTGTGACGCCGCCAGGGGCGCCCCCGCCACCAACTGCCGCAGTCACAGCAGCGTTACCGGGGTCAACTAGGCTGGGCGTGTTGCCGTCCATGTAGTAACGCCCATAGGAGAGATCCACCTGGGTTGCCGGGTCTAGGTCGGGTACAGTCCGCCACGGCTCAGGACCGTCAAATTCAGGAGAGGGGCTGAAGGTGGTATCCCGCACGAGGAAACCGCCCAGGTTATACTCCTGCAAGAACAGCTTGCGGAATTCGGTCGTACTGTTCTCCAAACCGCCGAGATTTTCGTAGTGGTCGTGCACAAAGGCAATACGCGGCGGCAGATACCGGTAAAAGCGATGTCCCCGGTCTGTGCCGGGACCGTAAAAGTCACCTGCGCCGAAGATGTAAGCGTCGTAGTCGTCGTAGGTGGTGTCGAACAGCATTGATTCACTCACGTCCAACACGATCACCACGTCTAGTGATGCTGTTTCCGATACAGCGCTCGCCGTCAGGTCAAACTCAGTGTAGCCGAACAAGCTCATGAACGTGGTGGGCACGCTGATGCTTGCCTGCACGCGCACCAGCTTCCGCCCAGAAAGCGCGGCGGTTGGGTCACCTTCACTTTCGGGATCGCACACGTCATTGAACACCTCGCGCTGGTAGCGCATCAGCGTAGCAGCGTCCTCGTCGTCGATATCTGTTGGCACACCTGCCGGGCGCGGACCGCCCCCTTCCACAGCGGCGATGTCAGCATCTGTGTAGTTCCAGTTGTCTGGCGATGCCGGATCGACATTGTTCGGCACGCTGGAGCACGTATCGACGATGACGCCGCTAGGGTCAATGCCGTGGAACTCCAAAAACTGGCGTGCAGCGAACGTCGTACGCTCTTTATTGATCTGGTCGCTTTCGGTGCGGTTGAACTGCCCTGCTGCGGCAACGGCGGCACTGTCCACCGCGCGGCGCAGCGCTGTAAAGCGCACAAACAGCAGCGACAGGTCGGTTACGATGCCTACGAAGCCCAGCAGCACCAAAAACCCAAATGCCAGTAGCAAGATCGCTTGCCCGGTTTGGCTGCGCCGCAGCGCCCGCTTGAAACGTTTGCTCAGTCGTTTCATCCTGTTACCTCTCGGTTCCAATACTTACAAAGTTCATTACGGAATGGCACAGTTGATGCCGCTAATCGCGGTCGAGTTCATTCCCGCGGGGTCGAAGAAGAGTTCATCACATGCACGGTCGAACTCTAGGTCGAAGCCGACGGTGGGAATGGGGAACGCTGCCCACACCTTGATGTAGCCTTGGTCTTCGTCATCGGCAGCGCTTGTGCCCAAAATGCGGAAGATGTTGCCATAGAAGGGCAGGTCTAGCAGCAGCTCGTGCCGCCAGAACACCTCCACCAGGACAAGCCCCTGACGGTCTGGCAGGCGGTTGATCTGATCCTCGGTGACATTGCCGCCTTGGAGGTTCACAACTCGCTCAATGCGGTTAATGTTCCACTCGGAGCCGACGCAGCCGGGGGTTTCCCACTTGCCAGTGAGCGCAAAGCCTCGGAAGGCGTTGCCACCCTGCACATCGGCACCATCGTCGTAGAGGATGCCGCCTGTGTTTAGCACGCTCAGCCGATTCGAGTCAATCTCCCAGGAATCCATGCCATTGTTGCTGTTGATGTCGAACGGGTCGCGGGAGTCGTCACCACACTCATTGGCATTCGCCGGGAAGCGCCCGGTGACCATTATTTGCGCACCATCCGCCGCACGGGTGCCGGAACTACCGTCACCCACCAGAGGTGCATTACTGCGGAAATCTCCATCGTCGTTCTCTTCATAGGGGCGTGCAAGGTTGTTGCAGCCGCCTATGCAGTCTGGTGAACCCACCGCTGCAACGCGGTTGAGAGAAAACACAGACACGACAATGTCGTTGCGGTTGGGGATATCCTCACCTGGTGCGGGAGCCGCCGCAGGTAACGCGCTTACGTCCTGGTCTGCGGGAGCCATTGCCAGCAGGGTTTGGCAGGCAACCACAGTGTAAAAGCCTGCGATGAACCCTCCCTGTGAGCAGGCATCGCCCGGGATGCTGGTATCATTGGACATGCCGCGCCCCAGGCGAGAGTCGCCCGCGCTGACGGCATAGTTAATCGGGAAAACACCGTCACGGGAGTCCAGGTCAACGCGATTGCGGGTTACATTGCCGTCGGAGTCGCGCTCTTCATCCTGTAGGGTTACAGCACCACGCTCCCACGTTAGCGGGCTACCATCCCCCGTCAGCTTGGTACCCTCACGGGCGCCGACGCGGGTTGCCTCCAACAGGATGAGATAGTTGTTGGTGAACCAGCCCATCTCCACGATGCCTGCAATTAGCACGAGCAAGATGGGCATCATCAGCGCGAGTTCGACCACGCTCTGCCCCCGGTCTCGCTGTCCGTACTCGGCAGGCGTGCCATCTAGAACACGAATGATTGTCTGTAGTATTTGTTGCATAAGCGTATCGCTGCCGATATTCCTCAGTGCAAAAAAATTGTGCCGTGAGGGTAATCTCACGACACACGTACTATACCATAGGCGCGATATGTTGTTGTTTGGGAGGAATTCAACAGATGATAGGGTTTTGTGCGAAAAGACAAATGCCTTACACAAGCATCTCGACCCGTGCGGCAACCATGTATCCCCGGCGATGACGCGAGAGAATAATGGTCGGACGGTCGGGGTCTGGCTCCAATTTGCGGCGTAGGTTGCGCACATGGTTACGGACGAGCGCAGCATCACCGACGTTGCCGGGGTAGCTCCACACATTGGCGAGCAGTTCACGGGTTGTCTGCCATTCGTTGGGGTGCTGGCACATGTGGCGCAGCA
The DNA here is from genome assembly GCA_964451095.1 of uncultured Anaerolineaceae bacterium. Taxonomy (GTDB): domain Bacteria; phylum Chloroflexota; class Anaerolineae; order Aggregatilineales; family Phototrophicaceae; genus DAOTTY01. The sequence goes on along the minus strand of CAYVGI010000007.1, from coordinate 50,497 downwards.
GGTTGAACTCTACGCTGGTGAGTTCAATATCCTCTGTGTCCACAAAGACCTTCTCGTTCGCTAAATCAATGCGGATGAGCGGCGTGTTGATCTCTCTGCGGACTTGCACACGGCGCAGTTGGGCGCGGATGCGTGCGGCAAGCTCACGGGCGGCAAAAGGCTTTTGGATGTAATCGTCGCCGCCCGCATTGAGTGCTTCTGCGATGCTGTCTGGCGAGTTGCTGCCTGCCGTGAGGAACACAATGGACATGTCCTTCAACTCATCGTCCTGGCGGATCTCCTGGCAAAGCGATAGCCCGTTGCGATCTGGCAGGTTAACATCAATGAGCAGCAGGTCGGGCGCGTCATCTTCAATTTCGCGCAGGACTTCCTCCGCGCTGGTGGTTTTGACGACCTCGTGACCCTCTTTATGGAGCAACTTGGCGACCATATTGAGCATTACGGGGTCGTCGTCTGCAACTAGAATTTTGTGCATGATACCTTCCTCGAATCGTTTTCCCCATGACGTGATGATAACAGTATATAACGATCATGCTGGAAGACTAAGGGAAGCGTCATGAATTTTTTGTGAATTCCCTACATGCGGCAACAACCGCGATTTACGCGAGTGGTCAACCTTCCTCAATGATGTAGCCGACGCCGTGCACCGTTTCGATGAAACGCCGCCCCACTGCTTTACGCAGCTTTGCACGCAGGTTGCGGATGTGGGCACGGACGAGATCCGGGTCGCCCGTTTGCGGGGGATACTCCCAAACTGACTCTAACAGGTGCCCTGGCGACTGTGGCTTGCCCGCGTTCACCATCAGGTAGCGCAGCAGGCGGTGCTCGGTAGAGGTGAGTTGGATGTTGAACTCCTCAACCTCAACTTGGTGAGTGCGAGAGTCCAGGCGCAGGTCTGCAACCTGCACGATGCTCTCGTCTTTCGCATCGCGGGTGCCCCGGCGCAGCAACGCCGTTACCCGGGCACGTAGTTCCTGCACGTGGAACGGCTTGACGATGTAGTCGTCTGCCCCAGCATCCAACCCGGCAACAATGTCGTCCGTGCGCCCCTTGGCAGTGAGGAACAAGATCGGCAGGTCAACGTAGTTCGGGTTGCCGCGCAGGTTGCGGCAAATACTGATGCCGTCGATGCCAGGCATAATAATGTCCAAAATTACCAGGTCTGGGCGCTCCTCACCAATAACGGATTCTGCCTCGGTACTGATGTTGACGAGCTTGACGCGGGTATCTTCATTTTCGATGGCACGCCCCAGGGTCGCCAGCACATCGAGTTCATCGTCTACTGCAACAATATAGGATGACATGGCGTTGTTACCTTTCTTTCACTGGCAGTTGAACAACAAAGCGTGTTCCCCCGCCGTCGCGCTGCGCGACTGTGATGGTTCCATCAACACTTTCAATGATCTGCTTGCTGGTGTGCAGCCCCAGCCCCATGCGCTCTACGGACGACTTGGTGGTGTAGAACGGCTCAAAAATCGTCTTGAGTACTGGCTCTGGCACGCCGACGCCGTTGTCCCAGATGACGACCTCTACCATTGCCACGTTGCTGTCGTAGCGGACTTCAATGCCGATTTCCGCACCGTGCTGCCCCAACAGGGCATCGCGGGCGTTCATCAGCAGGTTCATCCACACATCTTCGAGCGAATCCGGAATTACCCATACGCTGGGCACGTTTTCGCCGAACCGTTTGACAATTTGTATGTTGCCACCCACCTCAATGTAGCGCCGCACAAGATGCAGCACATCCTCAATCGTCTTAATTACGTCTACGGGCTGGGGCACACCATCGAGCTTGTCTGGACGGGAGACCGCCATAAGGCGTCGGACGACCTCTGCCGCCCGCCTGCCGGAACGAGCAATCGCTTCCAATGAGTGGTAGGCGCGGGTGTCCCTATCGGTGTCCAACATCAGGATTTCGGTATCTGCCAGAATGGTGGTGAGCGGGTTGTTTAGCTGATGAGACACCGCCGCTGCTAGCTCGCTCATGGCGGCGAGGCGCGTGCGTTCGATCAACTCATTCACCTTATCGTACTGCCCACCCACCCGGTTACCGTGCATGGCATGTGTGCTTGCCAGCCCACACGCTGCAAAAGACGCCAGCACATCCAGTGCGGCGGCGACATCGGTATCTGCTTTGCCCTCTGCTCTTAGCACTCCCATAGGGAATTCATTAAACCGGAGCGGCACGTAGTATACCGCATCGGCGCGGTCTTCGCTGTAGATCATGCGAGAGGCATTTGCTCGGTAGACTTCGGGCACGAGGTCTACCTCAACGGGTGCGTCCAGCAGTCGCAGCCCGCTATCGGCGGTATAGCGGGCACGCAGGCGTAGGTCTGTTTTGCCGCTGCCGATGAACAGGTGCACCACATCGGCATGGCACACTTCGCGCACAGCACGCACGAACTGGCGCAGCAATTCGTCTGCTGGGAGGTAGCCCGCTAGCGGCTGCCCAAGCTGTATGGCTGTGCGCAGCACATCGGCGGTTGGGTCGGTTTCTGCATCTGTCACGGCTTGATCCTGATCCAGGTGTACGTTCATTTGCTCGTACCATCGTTGGGTTTATTCTTGGGGGCGGCAGTTAGGCGGGCACGCCGGGCAGCGATGTCGTCTTCAATCTGTGATTGTTGCAGCGTCTCGCTCACCTGCTCACTAACGTCGCTAGTAGTCTGCTGCTGGACGTTGGTCTTTGCCTCTACCAACTCGTTCATCTGCTCCACACGCTCGCGTGCCTCGCGCAGCACATCGGAAAGCACCCGGTTCGCCTTCTCGCTGAGTTCTTGCGCCCGGCGTACCCCATCGTAGCGTGTGTCCGAGGTGGGCGCGTTGCTATCCTGCGCCGCATCCCCTGGTGCAGATGCCTGCTGCGGAGGCAGTTCCGCCGCTTCTGTGGAGGCGGATTGCTCCGCCTGTTCTTCGCGGTGGCGTGCCTCAGCAATTGTGGCGTCCAGCTCGTTCACCCGCAAGATTAGCTCTTGCGTGGCGATGCGGTGTTCGTTGAGGTCTGCTTCCAGCATCGTTTTGCGCTGCTGGGCACGGTACATGCGCTCCAGGTAGTAGCGGGCGTTAACGTCGTCGCCGCGCAACACGGCGTCGTCTGCCTGGCGGTTGAGTTCGTCAGCATCCTGCTGGACTTCGTCAATCTTCACGCGGATGGTGTCTTCATGTTCCAGCGCCTGGTTGATTTGCTCTCGAAGCTGATCGACTTCACGATCAATGTCTGTACCCAGGCGATTGCGCGGGATGAACTTTTTGGGTGTAGGTGTCGCCTTCTGGACTTCGTCGAGCACATCGTTCATGCCCGCCTGGATTAGTAGGTTCAGTTTCTTAAGCAGATCACTCACGTATGTATACCCTTCACTACGTCACAGCGGTAGTTAACGATTATAGACGACGACGTAAGAGCGCGGCAATAAATAGGTGTTAAGGACAACGAGCATCCCAGGAAAGGGCGTAGACTGCCATGTTCGCGCCACCTGCCGCCAGTGCTGCCTCCCCGCCCGTGGAAAACACCTCACACAGGCGCGGGTCGGTCGGGTCATCACCGGGGATTTGATCGGGGAATGCCATCAGGTAGACTGCGCCGCGCCGTTGCAGCAGTGCCCACAATGCGTCGGCATCATTCACAATCGGGATCACCTCCGGGCTGACCAAACCCGCAACATCCACAATGGGGCGCGGTGTGATGTACGCCACTGCACCAATATCGTGCACAGCAAGTAATTCCTCCGGCGGAATGTTCTCGTCCAGCCAGTGGGCAGCAGCAACCATCTCCTGGTTGATAATCGCCACATCACGGGCGTAGGTACGCGGAGACACACTCACCGCCATCACCACAAACAACAGCCCCCCGGCGATCACCACAACGCGACTGAGTACACGCCCGCCCACACGACGCCGCCCGTCGCGCAGCAGCCACAGCGCCCCCACGCCACCGGCAATCACCAGCCCCGGTATCGCAGGGATTACATAGCGTCCGTGTTGGTAGGCGGCAGGGAGCCGTGCGGCGTACAGTGCCACCAGGGCAACTGCCCACAACAGCGGCAGCAAACCCACAATCGCATTACGGGAACGGGTGTGGGTTTGTTGCAGAAGCCGCACAACATACCACACAGCGCCCGGCAGCAGCAGCAACTGCCCACCCACAAACGGCGGCACCGTCATCATCCACAGGCGGCGGGCGTACGGTAGCGCCAGCAGGGGCGCGTGCTGTGCTTGCTTGGCGGCGGATGTGTTCGGCAGCAGACCGCCCGTGAGCGACAGATTTAGCCACAGGTAGGGGGCGATGCCTATCAAGAAACCGAGCGCCGCGCCCGCAATCCACATGGCAATAGCGCGTGTACGATTGTTATCCGGGCGTTGGGCGGCGAGATACAGCCAAACCAGACCGCACAACCCCGCCATGCCGATTCCCTCCGGGCGGGTGAGCACCGCCAGCGCACTGACGACGCCAAAGAGCGCGCCGCGCAGCAACACCGCCCGCGACGCAGCACTCCGCTGTGTGTCGAACTCCCGCCACACGAGCAGTGGCAGCAGCAGCACCCACAGCGTAAACAGCGCAGTTTCCATGCCGCTTGCCGCCGCCCACAGCAGGTGCCACTCCAGTACCAGCAGCGTGCCCACAAACAACCCCGCGTAGCGCACGTTGGGGGCGGCACGGTCTGCAAGGCGAGCGCCCACAACCGCGATCCCCCACAGCGCGAGCACACCCAATAGATGCGTCCACAGTGGGTGTGGCAGCCCCAGCACATACCCGATTGACAGCAGCACCGTGTAGAGCGGGGCGGTACTGGCGGCGCTGGGCTGCCCTGGGATGAGCGCCCACTCGCCATTGGTGCCCAGGTTGCGCCCATACGTCTGGTGGATCCAACTGTCGTCCAGGGGGTAGCCGCCGCCCGCCACTGCCACATGCAGCGCCACCAGACCAGCGGCAAGCACCAAAAACAGCAACCAACGTCGGTCGTCTAGCCTACGGAGCACGGTCAAGCGCCTCAATGCGGTATAACCTCACGTTAGGGTGTGCAAGCGGCAGCGGCGTTAAGAAATCCGGCGGGTTGGCGGGGATGTTCACCAGTGGGGTGGGGGCGGCAAAGGCAGTGCCGTCCTCGCTGACCTGTTCCAGCAGCAAGTAATCTACCCCATACAGTGCGGCGACCTCACGCAGCACGTCAGGCACCTCGTTTGGCAGCACCACCCCACCGTGCCCGGTGTAGTAGTAAAGCTGTGCCGGGTCGTTGACCAGCACGCGGGCGTCTGGCGGCAGCACATCTTGCAGCGTTGTGTACAGCGCCGGGGTACCTGCACGGGCGCGTCCACCCCACCCAACGTAGACACTCAGCCCCACACACACCAGCACCAACCCCACCGTGAAAAGTCGCTTTGCTTCCGCTGCGTTCCAGTGACGGCGACGCCGTGCCAGCCAATCCACCGCGTCGTCCAGCCCGATGAGTGCCAACGCCACCCAAAACGGCATCAGCGCCGCCGCCGAGTGAAAAAGCCCACCCCGGTAGCCGGGGAACGGGAACACGAGCATCATAGCGAGGTGCAGCCCCAGCGCGTAAACCCAAAACGGCGTGAGCAGCGGCAACCGTGCCCGCCGCCACAGCGCCAGCAGCATTAACGGTGTGAGCACAACCATACCCTGCACCACTGCGAACGTCGCCAGCCCGTTCGCCAGCCCCACACGGCGGCTCTCTAGCAGCAGTGACCAACCGCCCATCTCAAAAAAGCGCTGCGGGGTTGCGTCCGGTGGGTAGTTGAAGATGTCGTTGTACTCCGCGAACCAGATGCCCTGTACGCCGCCCGTAGGCAATGGCGTGCCCAGCGCGTTCAGGTTGCGCACAAACCAGGGGGACATCACCACGACGTAGCCTACCAGCAGCACGGCAACCGCACGTACTGCAGTCATGGGCACCGCCCGCCACGCCTGAGACCACAACAGCATCCATACGACTGCTGCCGTGCCCGCCAGTACCAGCAGCACGCCATCAGCGCGGGTGAGGTGAGCACCGCCCGCCAGCGCACCCGCCAGCAAGAACCAGACCCAGTTTCGGGTTTCCAGCCCGCGCCCCAGCGCAATGAGGCAGCCTGCGCCAAACGCAGCAAACGGCGTGAACGTGCTCACCATGCCCCAAAAACGCGAGTAGAACCCGCCGCCCAGCACAATCAGCAGCGCCGCCCAAGCATGACGTGACGTGCCCCCCAAGCGCATACCGAGCCAGTACGCGCACATGCCTACCAGCGCCAGCAGCAGCGCAAATGGCACCTGTGCTGCCCAATACGCGCCGGGTGCCCACAGCAACCCCATGCCCGCAGCGGCAATGAGCGACGCCCCCGGCATCCAATAGAGGTGGGATGGCGCGGGTAAGCTATCTGGGGCACCGATGTAGCTCCACAGGTAGGGGTCTGTCAGTCCGTCACCGCTGACGAGGCGGTTCGCCGCGTTGATGTAGTAAAACGCATCCGTGTAACCGGGTTGGCGTACCAGCGCGTAGGTCACGATCAATGCCAGCAGCAGCGCAACCGCTGCGGGCAGCAACCAGGCGTAACGGGTCATGCGCGGCGTCCTGGTTTGGCAGCGGGGAACGGCAATTGCGTCCACACCTGCCGGGTCAGCAGCAGCGTGACGAGTACCAACGCTACCAGCGGCAAAAACACGGACAGGTTCTCCAGATTGGGTGGCACAATAGTGATGATAAAGTGCACCCACGGCACCACCAGCAAAACGGCGAGCAGCATATAGTTCCATGCGCCCCGCCCGCGCCGTGCCAGCGCTTGCATCGCCACCAGCAGCACCAGCATGAACACCATAAAGTGCGGCGTCGCCGTGCGCGGACCCGCCGTGTGCGTCACCAGCAGCGTGACCGCAATCGTGTACAGCAGTAGGTCATCACGGCGGCGCACCAGCACGCCCCACCACATCCACAGCATCCAGCCGACCAGCACCGCCCGCACCAAATAGCCTACCCAGGGCGACCAACCCAGATAGAACTCAAACAGAATCCACACCGGGGAACCGTCACGGGTGTAAGTGGGGTATTGGCGCACCTGCCCAAGCCAATCCCCGAACCAGTCCGGTTGCAGTAGGAACGACACACCCATCAGCAAGGCAAAGGTCACGCCGAAGCCGCCCACAAAACGCCAACGCCCGCCACGCAATGCCCACAGCAGTAAAAATGGCACAAGCAGAAAGCCCATCTGCGGTTTGATGGTGCCCAGCGCCAACGCCACACCTGCCAGCGCATCTTGCCCGCGCGAGATGCCCCACAGCGTGAGCGCGGTAAGGAGATACACAATGTGGCTGGGCTGCCCCAGGATTAGCCCGCGAAAGGCGTAGTAGTTCAGCAAGGAGAAAACCAGCAGCGCAGTCAGCATGGGGGCAGAGGGACGCCAGCGCAGCACACCCAGCAGCAAAAACGGCGCAGCAATCAAGCAGGCTTCCAGCGCGACCATCCACACGGCAGACGCCCACGGATACTCCAGCGCGACAGTCGGCGCGACGTAAAACACGGTGTACATCGGGTAGGCGAACAACCCCAGGTCTTCGCCGTCCACTGCTGCCCGCCCGTAAATGCGCTGCTGGATGTTGAGGCTAGCGGTGTCGCTGTAGGGGCTAACGCCATCTTGGAAAAACGAACGCGCCCCTTCCCAGCGGGAGAGGAAGTCGTTCATGCCGGGGTTTTGTGACGTAAACTGATTGTGGGTGATGACGACATTCGCCACCAACACGACCGCAATCAGCAGCCCAACCCCAACAACGCGCATTGCTCCCAAGTGGTTGTACCCCTTAACGACGGCGTTTCATCAGCAGACGGACGTACTGCTGGGGTAGCACCTCCTCGCGGACGACCTCCCAGCCCTGGGCACCGCTCTCGTTGAGCAGCTTGGTGTAGGCGTCCTCAATCGTGATCTTCTCGCCGCCCTGTTCCAGCGCATACTCAATGTTGTCGATGTGCTGGTGCCATGTCTTCAACACTACCTCGCGGTACTCCCAGCGGGATACACCGTCATCAATGGCGACATCCTCTGTGGGAATCACATCTGCCATTTCGTCAATGGGCAGCAAATCATCGTCCATGGGTGCCGTCGGCATCGGAGATTCATCCACGGGGATGGCGACGTTCTGCGGCACGGGGCGGGGTTCCGTTTGCACAGTAAGTCCGCTGTCGGCAGGCGTGTCGATTGCCACCACGTCTTCAGCCTCTGTTGGCATCGGCGCAGATGCTGCCGTCATCATCGGTTCTGGGGGCGGCTCAGAATTAATGGGGGCTAGCTCGGCGTCCTGCGCGATGTCTTCGTCGATGATGCTGGCATCAGACTCAAAATCACCCAATGTGATGCCGCCCACGCTTTCGGGTTGGTCGTCGTCTACAGTGGGTTGTGGTTCCGGGTCGGGTTCGTCTATGCGGTTGAGGTTTTCTAGCCAGCGCCGCGCCGTGGAACTGCGATCTTGCAGTTGCAGCAGGATATCGCGTGCCTCGTCGTAATGGCGCTCAACAATCAGGTCGTGGGCACGTTCGAGGAGTTGTCTAGACATGCGGGTTTATCTCTCAGGTGTGCGTGATGGCAAAAAGATGCATCTGGGGCGGGTTTACGCCTGCTGGGGTGCTTTCTTGGCGACTCTTGGGCGCTTGAATGTGAACTCGTTTTCCTCCGGGTTGGAGATGCCCACCAGTTCCCAGCCCTGGGCACCCAAAAGGTTCATGACGTCTGCTAGTACTTTGTCTTTCAGCTTGGGTTCTTTCGTCCCGTTGATGCGGTAGTCTGTACGCCCATAGTGACGCTTGTAGCTCATCGTCATGTATTCCCAGCGTTGGATTTGCATAACATCTCCTTCGGCACTTTTGTAGCTATCAGCAGGTGGGTCTGGCAATAAGTCCTGCGCTTATCATATCACGAATTGCAGATTTCGCCTTAATTCGCCGTCACGACTTCGCGCCGCAGCACGCGGTACAACGCGACCGCCAACCCTACCAGCAACGCGGTGCGCAACAGCACCAGCAGCGCAAATGGCAGCACCAGCGCACCCGCAATTTCGCCGCCCGTATCCCCTGTGCGGACGAACAGCGCAGGGTACTCCGCGAACGTGAGTAGCGTGAGCAACAGGCAAAACATCACGCCGCGCTGCATGGGGAAGCACAGCAGCGTCAGCGGCAGTATCTGCACCAACCACTGCGGCGACCATCCCTGCGACTGCAAATAGAAAATCACCAGTGTGATAAGCACAAACGCCGTCACGCCACGGGCGTCCTCGCGGCGGGTGCGCAGCAACACAAACAAACCCAGCGTCCCCGCAACTGCCAAGCGCACCACCCCCGGCACCACAGGGGGTTCCCCGCGCGGCAGGGTCGCGTTGCTCACGTCGGTTCGCTCCTCCACTGAACCAAACACGCCCGTGCTCATGTTGCCATCAATGAGCGCCCAAACCGTCTGATAGCTCGCCTTGTTGAACTGCGCCGTCAGCGATGGCAATGTCATCTCGCGGGTGGCAGGGTTCGCCAGCAGCAGCGTGTATGGCACGGCGAATATCGCCAGCACAAGCGCGATGTACAGGGCGGATCCCCGTACAGAGCGATAGCGCACAACCGCTCCAAAGATGAGCGCGGGCACAAACTTCGACAGCATACCGAACGCAACCATTACAGCAGAGGACACATCACGCCCGCGTAGCAGCAGCCACAACCCACCCAGCAGGAAAAATGCCACCATCGGCTCGAACGTCCAATAGGCGAACACCATTGGCGCGGCAAGCAGCGCGTAAACCCATGCAAGCGATGTCCCTGCCTGCGCCCCATAAAGCTGCGTGCCCAACCCACGTACCCATGCTAAGTTGCCCGCGTCGAACAGCAGCATCGTCAGCGCTAGCGCCGCCGCGTACGTGCCATAGGGCACATCCCCGCCCAGTGCCCGGTACAACCCGATTGCCAGCACTGACCACAACGGCGGGAACTCGCTCCACCAGTCGCGGAAAGGGTACAGCCCGGCATCCGTCTGTACGGAGAGCGCATGGTAGTACAAGAAGTCGCCGCCTGTGGTCACGCCACGTTCACCGCCGGGGGTCAGCAGCGGCTGATACGCGATGAGCAGCGTCACGCGCAGGACGATGTGCAGGATGAGCAGCGTGCGAAAGTTGGCGAGCAGTGGCGGCATGGGGTTATTTGAATATCCTGGCGAGTTCTAGCATGAAACCGGGCAGCACACCCCCGCCTGTATTGGTGTCTTTCTCGCGGAACCTGTGCAACTTTTCGCCGGTTTTGTGAACGTTAATTTGTTTGCGCTCTGGGCGGACGACCCACACAACGGCTCCCGCTGCCAAATAGTTGGTGACTTTGGTGGTGAGCGTTTCGAGTTCCTGTTTGCTCTCGCTGGAAACGACCTCAATGGCGAGTTCTGGCGGGTTCGGGTTGTAACCAGACGTTGCCAGTTCTTTCTGGCGCGTATAGGAGATAAATGCGACATCCGGGGCGTAGCGCTCACCGGATACCATGTAGCCGCCCCCTTTGCCCGTGACGTGCCCAATATCGTGCTGAAAGAGATACATATTGATGAACGTCAAGATGAGACCGGCAATCTTCGATACGTAGGGATTGGATGGCACTTCGACAATCTCCCCGCCAATGAACTCAAATAGCTTGTCCGCGTTTTCTGGTGCGTTGACCCACCCATCGAATTGTTCAACGGTGAGGAATTGCTCTTGTGTGGTCATTTGTGTTCTACCTGCCTGTTTCGCCCTCGGACGAGACAAGCCCCGTCCTTACAGCGCACAACAATGCAATCATATACGTCCGCGAGTGGATAATGGTTAACGTTGGACATACACCACCGCCTGTTCATCCTCGTAACTGAGCATCCAGTCATCCACATTGGCAAGCGCGCCGTGCAATGGTGTGCCGGCTGCAACAACCACGGTGCCAATGCCATAGCGCTCGAACACCTCGCGCCAGTCGTTGCTTGCCGTGTAAGTAGTGATGTACTCGGTTAAGAAGTCATTGCCGTACAAATCGGTGCGTCCATCCACAAACACGGGCACATCCGGCACTGCCCACAGCAGGTAACCACCCCAATCGTAGTTGTTAAACATGTTGCCGGGCAAGCTATCTGCATCGGCAAGGTGACCGCTCACTCGCACGGGCAAGAACTCCGCCTGCGCTTCTGCCACGCGCTCCGGTTGCAGCGTGAACACGATTTTGCCCAGTGCCCCCGCAGCAATCAGCCCCAGGAACACCGCATTTATAATGCCCATGCTGCGCGGCACCCATCGGCGCGGGCGGATGTCCCAGCCGCGTTCGTGCAGCAGCGCGTGCACATGGAACGTGAGAATGGGCGTGGCAACAACAGCAAACACAGCGATATTGCGCCCGTAGGCAAACGCCATGTAGGCAGTACCGCTCAGCAGCACAAAGCTCGTCCAAGTTAGGCGGCGCGAACTCGCACCGACTGCGCCCAGCGTCAGCAGCAGCAGCGCCAAAAATGGCAGTACCTGCGCCTGCTGAAAGTTCGGTGACTGCCACTCCTGGATATAGGTGCGCAGCACGTCAATGCCGACGGTTTGGAATGGCAGCAGCAGCATTCGGTACCCATACGGGTTAATCATGATCAGCGCGGCGCTCAACAGCCCAATGATGACCAGCTTGCGCACGCCACGCCAGGGCACTGCACCTGCATTGCCGAATACGTTTGCCGCGACCTCCCCAGCAATCATTCCCGCCAGGAAAATAAACCCAATCGAAAAGCCCGCGTGCAAGTTGCCCCACAGCAGCATCAGCGGAGGGATGAGCCACAAACGGTCAATCTGGCGAAATTTGTAGAGGAACAACAGATACAGAACCACCGTACTGAGGAAAAACGAGATCATCTGTGGGCGGGGCGACCAGAATACCGCCGCCGCCGCCGCCCCCAACACGACAGCAAATGCCCGCAGGTAGGTGCTGCCAGCACAGGTGATGTAAACAAAGAACATACCCGCCGTTGCCAGCAGCGCGGTGTACAGCGCCAAACCGACATTGCCCAGCAGCGTGTACGCGCCGTAGATGAGCAACTGCGCACCCCAACTGTGGTTAATCCACACGGCGTCGCTGCGGGTGAACGAAAACGGGTCTTCATATATCAACCCGTGCTGAAGCGTGTGGGCACCGCTGCGAATATGCCACCAGGTGTCGGTGTCCGTGGGGATGCGGATCGCCATGGCAAATATCAGCAGGAACAGCGCGACCTGCATTACACGCTCAGTTGTCAAACGCGGCATCGTCATCCTTGTAGGCAAGCTCGTAGTATTCCATCATCGCCTTGAGTACATTCGCCATGTCTACCGCGCTTTCCAGCACGCGCACGGCATTATTGTTGACGAGGATGCTTTCCAGTGGCTCGTCGTCCATTTCCGACCGTTCCACTTCCGCCAGGATGATGCCCGCCTTGCCCTGGATGGCATTGACCTGATCCATCAGGTCCAGGAACAGGGTGGGAATGATCTCTGAGCTGGGTGTTTGCAGCAGCATTTGCAGGTAGTCATGCTGCGCGAAGCGGTCAAACTTATCGCGATAGTCCGCGCCTTCTGTCATAATCAACCCCAAGTTACAATGATGAACAACATACCCTTAGGATACCACGCCAATGCGAATTGCACGTTCCGTTTATGTCGTCATTTTAACAACGCTTCTCTATGCTGGCTATGTGATTGGGGCGTTTGGCAGCCCCCTCGCGCTGGTCACACCGGGCGTAGACTTCAGCCCGGACGAGGCGTTCCATTACCCCAACGAGGGCGAGGGCTACGACGGACAGTTCGTGTACTACATCGCGCGCGACCCGGCGAACGCTGCGCCCCTAATTGACGTGCCCGCCTATCGCTACCAGCGCATTTTACTGCCCGCCCTGGGCTGGCTACTGGCACTGGGGCAAGCGCCGCTGCTGCCCTACACCCTGCTGGCGGCAAACCTGATCGTGCTTTCCGTTGGTATGATCCTGCTAGAGCAGATGTTAGCGGCAATGGGTGTGAGCAGGTGGTACGCGCTGGGATATGGACTGTCTTTGGCGGGGTTGGGCGCGGTTCGGCTCACCCTGCCGGAGCCACTTGCTTACGGGTTGTGCATTGTGGGCGCGTGGTTCTTATTCCGGGATTCAATTGCGTTTGCGGCACTGGCATTTGCGGCAGCGGCACTCGCCAAAGAGACGACGCTCGTGTTTTCGGCGGCGGTGGGGCTGCACCTGCTGCTAGAGCGGCAGATAGCACGGGCAACCATGTTCGGTATTGTCGTGCTGATGCCGTTCGTCGTGTGGCAAGCGGTGCTGAATGTGTGGCTGGGGGCGTTTGGTGTTGGCAGCGGCGGCGAAGGTGCAACGGGCTTCGAGTTTATTCCGTTCATGGGGGCGCTGCGCATTCTGGGGGCGGGTAACCTGCTGGCAGGGCTAGCACTGCTGGTCTTGATTATCCCGGCGGTGGTGCTGCCAACGATATGGGGTTTGTGGCGGGGCTGGCGGGACTGGCGCGGCGGCACCTGGACATGGTTCACAACGCTGCTGGTGGTCAATGCAGGAATCATGCTGTTTGTGCCGTTTAGCACGTACCGAGAGCCGAATGCGATACTCAGGTTCATCGCGGGGCTGCAAATCGCGCTGATTTTGTATGCAGCGCACAGGCGCAACCCGGTTGTGCTGCGCTACAGCACGTTTTGGGCGCTCACCTCACTGATTCCGATTATGTCCGATGTAGCGCTGGCAGGTAGGTAACGATCACCAAAGCCAAGTCACGTCGTACTGCTGTATCTTCGCATCATTGGTAATAAACGTGAGTGATTCTGCACGAGCCTGCGCCACAAGTAAGCGATCAAAGGGGTCACGATGGTGATCCGCAATATCGGCTAGTGCCAAAATGTGCGGAAGTTCAATCTCCAGAAGTTGAATACCGTTTTTCTGCTGCTGCGTCTCAATTGTGCTGAGCAGAGGATTCTTGAGGTTCAATTTTCGTAGCTGAACCTTTATTTGAATCTCCCACACACTGGCGAGACTGAAGAAAAGTTGATTCTGCGCGTCTCTTATTGTGTCTTGAGCTTTGACCGAGAGCTTTTCTGGTTCAGATGCTGCCCACAGGAAAGCACTTGTGTCCAACAAAACACGCATTAATCGTCACCAAGCCAGAACTCGTCAGATAGCTCGTCGTCAAAGTCATCGCTCATCCATATTTCTCCACGATGCAGCCCCAGAATACGCTCCTGCTGCTGGGGTGGCTCTTGCACAGCCTCTACCCGTGCCAGCGGAGCGCCCCCCCTTGTGAGCAGGATTTCCGTGTCGGGTTCGAGCTGTTCAAGCAGCTTCTCCAGTGTTAGCGATGTAGTACTGATGTCGATTGTTTTGGTAACCATGGGTGTGTCCGTTCGTAACTGGTTATCCTGGGCGAAGCGGGGCAACTTACCACCCCGCTATCGTGTCTGCGTTAGCGCATCACCGGGTCATCTGCGGCGGGGACTGCCTTCACAGCGGAGCGCTTGTTTGTCGTGGCATCCTCTGCGGAGCGCAGGTGGATGTAGTCAAGCTGGGATAGCTGGCGCACCTGCTCATCGGAGCGGTAGCTGCTGCGCACCAACGGACCGCTCTCCACCCACTTAAAACCCATCTCCTTGCCGATCTCGATGAACTTATCGAACTCTTCCGGCGTGTAGTAACGGGCAATAGGTAAGTAGCCCTGCCCCGGCGAGAGGTACTGCCCGATGGTGAGGATGTCTACGCCTGCATCTGCAAGGTCGCCCATCACGTCAACCACTTCGTCGAACGTCTCTCCGAGACCAACCATAATGCCGCTCTTGGTCAACACCAGCGGATCCATCTGCTTGGCGTTGCGCAGCGTGGTAAGCGCCCACGGGTAATCGTCCTGGGGCTGCACCTGCTTGAACAGACGCGGCACCGTTTCCACGTTATGGTTCAGGATTTCCGGCTGGGCGTCCATGACAATCTTGAGTGCTGCGTCGTCGCCCTTGAAGTCCGGAATGAGCACCTCAATGCTGCACCCGGGCTGGAGCTTGCGAATGCGACGGATAACCATGGCGAAGATCGGTGCGCCGCCGTCGGCACGCTCATCGCGGTTCACAGACGTGATGACCACATGCCGCAGCCCCATCGCCCGTACAGACTCCGCCACGCGGTTCGGTTCTGCCCAATCCAGCGGGGACGGACGCCCGGTTTTAATGTCACAGAAGCCGCAGGAACGCGTGCAGGTGTCGCCCATCATCAGGAAGGTAGCGGTGCCACGGTTCCAGCACTCACCGATGTTCGGGCAGTTTGCCTCCTCGCACACGGTGTGCAGCGCCTTGCTGCGCATCAGGTCGCGCACGTTCTGGTAGGTTTCACCCTGCGGCGCACGGACTTTCATCCACGGTGGGCGGCGGCGCGGATGCTTGGGGTCGGGTTCCCAGCCCGCGCTGTTCGGGCTAACGACCGGGATGCCGTTGGGGTCGATGGTATTGCTCACAGTAAGCTCTCCTTCGGAGGTTGGTTGTTACGTAATGGATTCATTCTAACAGATGCACCGCGCAAATTGGACATAATGATGATAAGCGTCAGCGAAAACCCTCTCGCGTGTGTTTTGCCCTCATGCTGCCCAAATATCCCAACGCCAAAATGCGCGGGCAATTTAGTTGCGCTGGGCTCAACCTTTGGCTATATTTTGGCACACGCAACTACCATTCTCAAAAGGAGAGAATTCATGCACAAGAAACAAAATCTGTGGACAACCGTAGCCGTATTCGTACTCATCCTGGGGCTTGTTCCGCTCTCGCTGGTGTTTGCCCAGGGCGATGACATGGCAGCACAGGAAGAGGAAAACAAGGAACTGATAACTCGCTTTTTGCAAGATGGTTTTCGCACGGGTGACATTGACGTACTGATGGAAACCGTATCCCCGAACTTCATCGAAAACGAAGAGGGTTCCCCACTTGGCGGCGACTTCAGCATTGAGATGATGAGCGAGATGACAACCATGCTGGCGAACTCTATCACAGACTTCGAGATTGAAATTGTCGAAATTATTGCCGAAGACGATAAGGTCGCCGTACTCATGACATGGACGGGTACGCATGAGGGCGAGTTCATGGGGATGCCCGCGACGGGCAACGAGTTCGAGATTCCCGTGTTTGATCTGTTCCGCATCGAAGATGGTCTCGTCGCAGAGCACTGGGGCGTGACGGATAACCTGGCGTTCGGCATGGCGTTCGGTATGATCCCGCCGATGGAAGAGGGCATGTAAACCGTCCGGCGTGACGGGCAACTACGTCTTCCTCACGCATAAACGGGGGGCTGCTCTCGCACAGCGAGCTAAGCACCCCTATTGCATTTCGTGATGCCCGCAACTGCCCACTTGCAAATCCTGTAGGGTGAACTGCCCCTGGCGCATCATCGCCCGCCACATGAAGTACACCGCCAGCTCCCGCAGCAAGAACACGATGAGATACGTGATGAGTGCCCTCGCAAACACACGCCCGAAGTCGCAGGACACACGAGACAAATCCCAGTATTCTGGATAATCATCACTCAGGTAGCTAACGAGTGCACCCACCCCAAATGGCAAAAGCGTGCCACCCACGTTGGCAAGCGCCACCAAAACATACGGCAATAGAGTTGCAAGCAAGCGCTCCGTGATGATGGTTGCAGAAAACAAGCTTGCAGATGCCACGACCATAAGGCGCTGCCGTATATCGAAGTAGAATATCCACCAACACACAGGCGTCAATAGAAACAGGATAACAGCAATGCGGACGCGTTCATCAGGCGGTGGCGATGCGGGTTCATACCGAAAGTAGAGCGAAACGGACACATAGCTCATCAGTGCAGCGGCAATCATCAGGGGGAAAACGTAGTACATCAAACCGAGGTTCAAGTGAGCGGCACGGTCCTTGCGGCGCAGCGCAGCGCAGCGGCAGCGGCACCTTTCAAGAGCAGTGCCGTGCCGGATGTGGTGACAGCAACGAGTTCGCGTACTCCGGTGGAAGCAAACTGCCTGTTTAAACTGAAGGTTCTCCGCAGCGTAACAATCTCGTGCACGGCGAACCATAGCACGACGACGAACGCGCCTCCGTAGTACAGTACATACAGAGAAGCAAAGTACACCCAAACGACAATCCACAGCAGATCGGACGAGAACAGTTGGTACTCGCGGGCAGGGGCAGTTCGGATGAATAGCTGGAAGCGAATCCACTCGACCACGGTGACCCCACCCACGAAAAAGAGCACCAGCGCAACAGATTTGATCAGCGGTGGGATTGTAATCGGCAGCGGATCTCGCTGCGGGGCAAGCATGTCCATAATGGGGTGCTCGAACGCTTCCAGGTAGACAAGCCGCCACAGCCGCAGTGTATTCATGAACTTTCTGCTCTCCTTAACCCTCGTGTAATTGTACCTGGCGCCACAGCCACCACGCCAGCAACATCCGCACACACAACACCAGCGCATATCCCGCAACAAGTGCGCCTAGCGCAGCGCCGAAGGACGCGAACAACACCCCCGCCCCGAACATCAGCCCGAAGATGAGCAGCAACCCCACCAGCAAAATCCCAATGTATAGCACCACTGCCGCCGTCTGCGCACCGAACAGATGCCGCAGCCGTGCCGCCGCGAACGCCCCCGTCACCGCGCCCAGAAGCCGCACCTGCCGATAGCCAATGTAGTGCAGTGCCGTCAGCAGGGCACTCAGCCCCGCAGTCACGATGATGTGGTGAGCAGACAGCGTCAGTCTGTCCGTCAACGTCGGGTTGTTGTACAGCATGGGCGAGGGTGTGCTCACTGCCACCCAAATGCCAACAACCAGCATCAGCCCGAAGGACAGAACATAGTGCGCCAACATCTGCTCGTAGATGCCGTTGGTCAGCCAGCCACGCCACCGTGCTCGCAGGGCACTCGCTGCTACTGCCTCAACTGCGCCATCCCATCCGGGCGCAGTCACTGCCAGGAAGTCCATTTGTCCTGTGCCATAAAGCCACTCTATACGGCGGCTAACCCCCCACGCCACCCGAAACCCCTGCACAATCCCCAGCAGCAGGGTATACGGTGCCAGGATGGTCACAACAATCAGGAAGGCGACGACCGACCCGAACAAGCCAATCAGCAATACCACAATGCTTGTTCCCACAAACGACTCCTCCAAAGACGAGATGTGCGGTACCACCCCCAGGTACAGCAAGGTTGTGATGAACACGTACAACGACCAGCCATCGACAATGGGCACCACGCCACGCGGCGTGTGCGGGTCGGTGTTCAGCAGCAGGGGGTGAGTGATGGGTTGGTAAACCAGCCGATACCACAGCGAGCGACGAAACATGTTGGGGCGTCCTGGTGTGTAATGGTCATCCAGCACCATTCTAGCCTACACTGGCACAGGTTAGCGTCCGCTGTGCATTTGCACGGATTCACCGTGCCCTAAGCGCCGTCTGCTACAGTCCATGCGAGCAAACACCAGCAGGAGCGGCAAGAGGGATGAAACGCGGGATTCCATTACCGGTGCGGCACTGCTGCTGCCCATTAGCACGCACGCACAGGAGAGCACCATGTTTGAAGATCATACCAAGCTAATCGCAGACAACCCGGTTCAGCGCAACTACGGCGTTGCCGTCACGGATGTGGACGGCGACGGCGCATTCGAGTTGTTCATCGCCGGCTTTGGTACCGCAGACCGCAACGGTGCCCGCAACACGGTGCTCAAGTGGGATGGCGAACAGTTTGTGGACATCGCCGATAACACACTCGCGGACGTAAACGGCATGGCGATTGGCGTGGCGGCGTGCGACATTGACGCGGACGGGCGCGAGGAGATTTACGTGCTGAACACAGACACATTTGGTGGGCAAAAGCAGGTGACCGACCGCCTATTTGCCTACAACGGCAACGATTGGGTCGACCTGTTCGCTATCCCGCGCAACCAACAAGACCTGAACTTCACCGCCGGGCGCTCTGTAGCATGTGTCGATCGCTTCGGAACCGGGCGATACGGTGTGTTCGTCGCGAACTACGGCGGACCGATGCGCCTGTATGAGGTAGACGACGACGGCATCGTGTTGGATGTCGCGCCGGAAGCAGGCGTTGACCTGACCACGGGCGGACGGGCGCTGCTGGCGTTCCCGCTTGTAAGCGAGCATATGGACGTGTTCGCGGGCAACGAACAGGGACCGAACTTCCTCTTCCGCAACAACGGCGACGGCACGTTCGACAACATCGCGCTAAGCGCTGGCGTTGCCGACCCCCGCGAGAACGTGCGCGGCATAGCACCATTAGACGTCAACGGGGACGGGCTGCTGGATGTGGTCTACGGCAACTGGGACGGACCGCACCGCCTGTTCGTTAACCAGGGGGACGGCACATTTGCCGACGAGGCACCGGAGGCACTGGCGACGCCCACACGCATACGCACCGTCATTGCGGCAGACTTTGACAACGACGGCACGCAGGAAATTTTCTTCAACAACATTGGGCAGCCCAATCGCCTGTTCAAGCTGGTGGGTGGTGTGCCGCAGATGGTGGACATCGGTGCGGCGGCGGAACCAGGCGGGCTGGGCACAGGTGCCGCCGTGGGTGACTTCGACGGTGACGGTGTGCTGGAGCTACTAGTGTCGCACGGGGAGTCCGGCGTGCAGCCGCTGACGCTGTACAAAGCGCCCGCCAACGGCAACAACTACCTGCGCGTGCTGCCGCTCACGCCAGCAGGTGCCCCTGCACGGGGCGCAGTGGTGCGCGTGTTCACGGACGGTGGGCAGCAGGTGCGTGTGATTGACGCGGGGAGTGGCTACCTATGCCAGATGGAACCCGTGGCACACTTTGGGTTGGGCACGACAGACGAGGTTGAGCGCGTAGAAGTGCGCTGGGTAGACGGTACGACAACGACTATCGCCGCGCCAGACGTGAACCAGATGCTGCGTGTGCGCTACCCACACTAACGTCACTTACCTGCCCCGGATGTCTGGTAGGCAAATTTATCCAGGCAGACAGCACCAAACTGCGCTGCCAACCGCCGCCACAAGAGCACGATCAGCCCCTCGTGCAGGCACACCAGCACCGCACCGCCCAGCAATACCCGAACCAAGAAGATGGGCGGTGCAAGCGCGGCACCAACCGTCAGGGCGAGCGTGTAGGCACCCAACTGCACGCATATGTGCAGCACGATTGCCCAGGCGCGTGTCTTGATGACCTCATCCACAAGCGTGGGCACAGCAATGCCCATGAGTTGGCTAAGGATAACCGCCTGCACCTGCTGCACGTATAGCACCACCAGGAACACCGCCAGCGTCACCGCAGCGGTGAGCAAAGGCGGCACACTTTCTGCACTGGCGACGCTGGCATCTAGCAAGGCGATGAGCACACCACTGACCAGCACAAACAGAATCATGCCACCGATGAGCACGGTAATGCGCAGCCCGTCGAACACGTAGTGGTACACATTGCTGGTTCGGATGTGCAACGTCGACAGCATCCAGCAAACCGCCATGGCACCATCTGGCACCAGCGCCAGCACATCAAAGCGGTCGTAGGTGTGCTCTGCCTGGATTTGCCCGGCGACGTAGCCCGCCCAATAGGTACTGATAACAAAAATCGTGAGCACGGGCAGCAGCGCGAACAGCGGTGCCAACAACACATTGAACATGACAATCACGAGCGTCAGCGCTGTAAAGTCCCGCGTCGCCCACCAGCGGGAACGGTGATAGGTCAGCTTGAGGTTGAGGTACAGCGGCACGCCCTCATTCGGGTTTTGTAGCGCGTGCCACAGTCGGAAAGACAGCATCGGGCGCATGGGGATTTTTACTCGGCGTCAGCCGTTGCGAACGCAGGTAATGCCACAATACCGCAATCACGCCCTCCCGGCATAGGTAAAATAGCACTAGCTGCGGCAGCCCATAGCCCCACCAGCGCGGCAGCCCTAGCGCGGGGAACATAACGACAATCACAAACACGGCAGCACCATACACAATAAGCTGCGCAGCAAGAAAGTCCACGAGCGCGAGCACCCGTGCGTTTGTGTCCGTTGTGGCACGCATACCTGTGGCAACACCCACCATCACTGCGACAATCATAGACTGCAAATGATCCAGGTAAAGTGCGCCGAGAATTGCCCCACTAACAAACACCGGGAACAACAACGCACGCCCTTGCTCAAACAGCAGCATCGTACCGAGGATGCCTATCGTCCACATCACAATCCGTGGCGTAAGCTTGATAGGCTCGCGGTCGTAAAGCTGCTGTAGGGCACCGCTGTTGTGCACAATCCCCAGCGCGAGCGCCCACATTGCGACCACCCCGCCATCTGGTGTGACGGCAAGCAAGTCTTGCAAACAGTTCGCACGCTGCCGGGCAAGCGCAGCGGCAATTTGCGTTGACCACAGCACCCCCGGCGCGGTGCCGGTAATCGCGGCGGTGGTGCCGATAACAACAATGAACGACCCCGCCGCCATCACCACGCGCAGCAGTGCACTACCCGTAAGGACGCGCACCGGGAAACTGATAATCGCGCACAGCAGCAAGAAGATAATCGGCAGCAGCGCCCAAAGCGCCGCGCTACCGGGACGCAGCAGCGGGAACACAAACGGCACATCGGTTGTGCGGGCAAACTGCGGGTGATGGGTAGGTGGGTGCCGAAAGTGCTGCCACAGGCGCACCGTGTGGGTAATAGGCGTGAGCAGTTTCATGGCGTGCCCGGTGACGGCAATCCCCACAGGTCGACAGTCGTGTCGTCCCCCACAATACGGGACTGCACCACATACCAGCACAACCGCGTGACCGCCTCGTTGACCAGCACAAACCCGACGAACTGTGCCACTTGCAGCCACATTTGTGTAACCACGTTCTGCGGAAGCAAAGCGAACAGGGGAGATAACAAGCCGAACATCACTGCAAACGCTGCCAGCAGCGTGAACACGCGCACCAGCAGGTAAAACAGCACCGCGCCCGTCTCCGCGCCGATGCGGTCACGAGCGAACGTCGGTGTTGCCAGCCCCACCAGCACCCCCACGCTCAACGCCTGTATGTGGTCAATGTAGAAGCCCAGCAGGATCAGCGACGCGCCCAAAATAATCACCAGGCTATGCCAGGGGTCAAACCCATCATTAAGCGCTAACGTGACCTCGAACACCAGGTAGCTAATGAAGATGAAAACCGCCCGAAACCCCCATGTATACCAGGACTGCAACCGCTGGTAGGCATCCCGGCGGTGCACCGCCCCCAAACTGAGCAGCCAACTGGTGCCAAAAATCCCTTCGGGCGTCGTCGCCAGCAGGTCAAAGCGGTTGGATTCACGCTCTTTGCTCACCGCAGCCGCGCTCACCGCAGCAGCAAGTGCCCCAATGACCGTGCTCACCAGCACCAGCATGGGCACGATGAAGAACAGCGCGGCGAAGATGAGCAGGCAGCTTTGCAAATTGCTTAGTTTCAAGGACGCTCTACCGCCCAGCAAGTACAGGGGATGGTCGTCGTCCGGCGGCGCTTTGACCGCCTGCCAGATTTGCCACAAAATTGATCTCATCGACCGTTGATGACCTCCAGACGCAAGGTGAGTAAGGCATTGAGCGCACGCACGGTGCCCTCCACAATGATAGTGGCAATTAGCAACGTGAGCGCACCGTTCAACATAATCGTTAACAACATGGCAACCTCCCCAACCTGTGCCGCCTGCCCCACCGTCCACACGAAAACGAACCCACTGGCGGTAATCACCAACAGTATGACGAGCGCACTCGTCACGATGTACACCAACACGGCGCCAAGCTGCACCACGAACACACTGAACCGGAATGTGGACGCAATCATGCCTGCCAGCACGCCCGCCAGCATACAGTAGATGTGTACAAACCACAGTCCCGCCCACACAAACGCAACCCCCACCGC
The DNA here is from genome assembly GCA_964451095.1 of uncultured Anaerolineaceae bacterium. Lineage (GTDB taxonomy): Bacteria > Chloroflexota > Anaerolineae > Aggregatilineales > Phototrophicaceae > DAOTTY01. Next base: position 27,655 of record CAYVGI010000007.1, on the reverse strand, counting down.
ATAAAGCAGCAACAGCACAGCAATGGGGATTTCTTCCACAGGGTCTAGCACGAACACCCACACCAGGGGCAGCGCCATAAAGAACGCCGCGAACATGCGCAGCGTGCCCATCTGCGGACCCACCAGTTCGTTAAAGCGCCCGTTGCGGTGAATCACGCCCAGCATGACGTGCTGTATGCTTCCCCGTACGCCGCCAGGGGAGACCGCCACCAGCGGCATACAGGGGGTGAACTTGTCGCGCAGGTTGCCTGCCACACCATACGCCCACACGCCGCCCATCACCGGGCTAAGCAGTGGGAAAAACAACGGTAGTACCATCACGCCGCCGGAGAGAATGAACATTCCCGCAATGACGCCAAATACGAATGTCCCGGCGCGGGCATGTGTTGGTTTCTGCTGATGGTAGAAGCGGGTGTAAAGCAGGTTGTGCGCAGGTGGGTTGCGCAGCTTACCCCACAGCCGGAACATCAACAGTCGGTTCACAGCTCACCTGCCAACGCACGGGCGGCATCTTCGGGCGTTGCCTGGTAGCGACGCAGTACCCACGCCCACAGCACACGCGTGACCCACTCCACTACGGTCACCATAAACGCGATGTGGACGACGCTGGTGCCTAACCACACGAAACTCGTCGGCGGCAACCACAGGTAAAGCAGCAGCGGCGCATTGGCAACCGATACACTCGTGACGAGTACGAATAGGTGGAAAGTCACGCCAAAAACAGCCAGGGATGTCTTATCACCCTCAAATGTGGGCAGCAGCATACCGAGCATCCCGCCCAGGCAAATGTCGAACGCTAAAGTCACTGCCCAAAACAATAACAGGGTCACAAATACCAAAAGTGCGTTAACCAGTAGGATGAAAGGCTGCCAGTAATTGATCTCGGTTGCGAAATCAGTCAAAAGGAAACTCATCAATGCAGGACTGTACAGAACGCTAAGAAAGCGAGTGAGCATAAATATCAGCGTGACGACTTGTACAAAGTCAAAACGGCGGTGCATCACGCCAGAGGCGACCAGCCACACCGCGCCAAACCGTCCTGTTGGCGTAACCGCCAACAGCGTGAACGAGGCGCTGCCAAATTCCTCACCAAGGGTGCGCGTAATGAGAAACGTCCATGCCGCGCCGGGTTCCAACACATGGCTTTCATGGTACAACCAGTCACCACGTCGATAGTTGTAGATCGGGTGGTTGGGCAGCTTGCGCCCAAACGCCCGCCACAAGCGCCACAGCAACAGGTGTTGCAGCAGTTGCGTCACCGAGGTCATCATCGCTGAGACAACACCTTCGACGCATCTACCGGAGACACATCCAGTGCAGTGAGCAAGCGCCCCCACAGCAGACGTGCCACGCCCTCACATAGCAGCACCATCAGCAGCACGTTTAGCGCGTTGCCCAGCAAGAACACCCATGTGTTGGTGCTGACGGAAAGCAGCCAGCTATACCCCACCAGCGCTTGCAAGATCGGCACCATCAGCAGCAGCAGATGCAGCCCCGTCGCAAAGAAGGGCGTCGCGGTGCGCTCCCGCGTGAGCGACGGGAACAGCACGCCCAGCAACCCCGCCAGCGCAATATCGTAGTAGTGCAGCATCCCCAGCGCGACCACCGGAATGGCAACGCCCACCCACAGCAGGCAAAAGCCCGATGGGGTGTCTGTCATGGCGGCGGTGGTACCCAGCCACACCCCCACCACCAAAAAGCGAACAATCCACACGACCAAACCCATGTACTGCGTGACTTCCACCAGCTTGTGCATCACGCCCGCGCTCATCATCACGCCCGCGCCCAGCGCCCCGCCCGGCGTGACCGCCAACAGATCGAACGTCTCACGCTCATGTTCCCGGCTCACTGCCCGGCTAATAAACAACGTCCACACAAAGCCTGCTTCCAGCACATGCGGCACGGTGTAGCCACGTCCCTGCACTTTGTGGTAGATGGGATCGTTGCTGTACTGCCTGCGCAGCACCTGCCACAACCGCCAAAGCAAAAGTTGGCTCACAGGTTTGCCTCCAGCACGAGGCGGGCGTCTTGCTGTGTGATGCCAAGCGTACGGCAAAGCATTCGCCAGCCCACCCGCACAATAAGCTCACACAACAGCACCAACAGGACGAGGTTTAGCAAGCTGCCCACATAAAATAGGACGACTCCGGTTGTGGCAAGCTGCTGCTGAACGACAATCACCAGAAATGCAGGGGTAAACACCAACAGTAGGTGCGTGAATCCGGCGACGAAAGGCATCACATTGCTCTCCTTGAAGTTGTGTGCAAACCACAGCCCCAGGATAGGCGCGAGTGTGAGATCGTACAACTTGAGCCACGCTAACATCAACATGGGCACCCACAGCGTGGCAATGGGAATAAACGCCAGCATCACATCTGCCTCTGTGCGGACGGGCGGGCGAACCGACAACCACGCCAGCACCAACATCCCCCGAAATAGCCAAATTGTTGCGGCAAGCCGCCGGGCACGCCCGTCTACGTTGCGGTGCATCACGCCGATGCCAATGAACATGCCCGCACTCAGGTGCGTGTTGTGCGGCGCAATGGCGATCAGCTCATATGTAGCGCGTTCGTAGTTGCGGCTCATTGCCCGGCAGATGAGCAGCGTCCACAGGGCACCCATTGCCAGGATGTGCAGCACGTAACCGCTGCGCCGCTGCATATAGCGGTACAGCGCGGAGTGGGCGTAGTGGGCGTCCAGCACCGTCCACAACTCCCAGATGAGCGAGTGATCCCGTAACCAGCGTAGCCCGATCCGCATCTGCCTATTTCCGCCATACAGGTGCAGTTATCGAGCGCATATCATCTGGGTGGAACACATCGCTGTGGGCAAGCCAGTGCCACCACCCGCGTACAACGACCTCGCAGACCAGGGTGAGCATCACCAGCCCGGCAACGGTCGCCGGCACCATCAGCGTCGGTTCCGTCTGCCGCCATCCCACCGCATGGAACAGGGTTACGAATAGGGACAGCGCGACGAACAGCGACGCATGCATGGCGACGGCACCCAATGGGGTAAGGCGCTCGTCTGCCACCAGGGTGAGCGCCAGCAATGCCACCACCACGACATCAAACAGATACAAGGTGACCAGGGCATACACCGTAGCAAACCACACGATAATTGGGGACAACAACAACACGGCAGGGGATAAATCGGATGGCTTCAGCAGGAAACCAAGCCCAATGGTGCCAAAGGGCAACAGCATGAGGGCAAAAAGCTGGATAATCGTCTGAACGTTCACGGAAAAAGCGTCGCTTATGCTCAAAATCTCGGCACGGCACAGCATCCAGGTGATGCGCAGCAGTCCGGGTTCGGTCACAGCGATGGTGTCCAGCAGGTTTTGGTGCTGCTGCCGCTGGATGAGGCGTGCTACTGCCTGCGTGTGCAAAACACCAAACCCACGAATTTCTTCGGACAGTTCCAAGGGTATGATGTGCCGGACAACCGCCTCGTTTGCGTCATCATAGTATGCAATGGCATCATACAACCGCCGCAGGAAAAGTAGCTTCATGGCAGACGTATCCTTGTCGTTACGCTCATCACGAGCTAGCCCGCCTGCGTTATAGAGCGCATGTCATCTGGATGGAATGCCCCGTTGCGGGCAAGCCAGCGCCACCACCCTCGCACCGTCAGCTCACTAAGCAGGGCAAGCATCACCAACCCCGCGAGACTCGCGGGCACGAGTACAACCGGGTTGATACGCGCCCATCCGACAGCGTGGAACAGCGTGACAACCATAAACATCACCGCCACCACAGACACATGGAGCACAACCGCTGTAGAGGGCGTGAAGCGCTCGCTGGTCACAAGCGTGAGCGCCAGCAGCGGCACCAGGGCAATGTCGAACTGGAACAGAAGCCTGAGCGTTTGCATGGTGACAAACCACACCACAAACGGGCTAGCAAGCAAAACGGCGGGCGGGTCCACGGCAGGTTTGCCGAAGAAACCCAGCAAGATCGTGATCATAGGCAAAGTAACCAAGATAATCACCTGCAAGGTGCCCTGCGCTTTTACAGGATTACTGATGCTCATCTCGTGGACGGATGCCCGGCACATCAGCCAAGTGACCCGGAACAGCCCTGGCTCTGTCACGGCGATCAACTCGAGGGTTTTCTGGCGCTGGTGCCGCTGGATAAGGCGTGAAACCGCCTGGGTGTGGAAGACCCCGAACCCCTGCACGTCATAGGGCACGCCGCTAAACCCCATGCTGCGCACGAGCGTGTGGTTGTAGTAGTCGTAATGAGCTATGGCGGCGGTCAGGCGCTGGAGCAGCAATTTCACGGCAGGCGACCCCATCCGATCACATCGGGTGCCCCCAGCGCTGGGAAGATGCCGTTACTCAGTTCGGTGAGCGTGCCGTCGGCGGTGTTTAGCGCGAACAGGATGTAGCCCTTGTCGTCGTTGGGCACGTTGCCCCCAAACGCGATGTGCGAGCTATCTGGCGACCAGACCAGGCGGGGCGGGTTCGGTGTGTGTTCCACGGTGCTGTACGCGCAGTAGGCGCGGGTCTCCTCGCTCGTCACATCATACGTGTGGATAACGGCGCTGCCCGTATCTGCCAGCGGGTTCCCGCCGATAAGCTCGATCACCCAAAAGGCAACCCGCGTGCCATCTGGCGACCAGGTGAGGTCGCCGATGGTGTGCCCATTGATGCGTGTCGCACCGTAGGCGCTGAACAGGTTCGTCCACTGTGTGGGGGCAGCATCGCCGGGGCGCACGCCAAATAGCTCGCTGCCGGGGGCATTCACAGTATCGTCGTAGCCACTTTGCCCCACGAACGCCAGCCACTCCCCATTTGGCGACCACGCCGTCCCGTTGTAATAGGGAATGTCCTCGCCCAGCGGCAGCGGCGCTAGCCCCGCCACACCCGTCAACCCGCGCAGTTGCAAATCTTCCAGCGCACGTACAAAGTTCCCCTCATCGTCTCGCGTCACGGTGAGGGCGTGGCGTCCGCCGGGTTGCACGGCAACCGCCCCACTCACATTCAGGTACTCGCGGGGGGTTTCTGGCGGGGCACCCTCCGGGATGAGATAGGCGGCGTGGTCGGGCGTCCACACGAGCAGGGTGTCGGGCGTCCACCACTCCACATCGGACGCGCCACTGACGAGCAGTGTACGCTGCGTGCCGTCGAAGCGCATTTTATAGAAGGCAAAGCCCTGTTCGGTGTCGATGAGCGATAGCCACAAGCCATCTGGCGAGGTGCGGCAGTTGCGCGTGCAAGGGACGGTTTGCGGCAGTGGGTAGCGTGTGTCCCGGTCAATGTCATACAGCCAGATAGCCTCACGGTCGAACGTGGTGAGGATAATGCCACCGGGGCTGAACTCTGCCGGGCGCTGCTGGATGGACTGCGATTGGCACACCCGCACAGGTTGGGATTGTGCCTGTGCTGTGCCCGCCCCAGGCAGCAAACCGACGGCAAACAGGATGATGACAAACAAAAAGTGACGCATGGAGGACCGCCCACAATGTTCCTCAATCAAGACGACGGTAGCATACCACAGGCGTTAGCCCGTTTGCATTTGGTAGATGTGAATGCTGTTCGGTTGCTCACCGCCGCTGTCTGCCACGTACAGCCTGCCACCCCGCACCGCACACGATGTGGGACAGCGTAGGTGTTCATCCCACAGGATGCCGCCCATGTGCAGGGGGTCTCGCGTGGCAGTGAGGTCAATGGTTTGCAGAATGTGCCGCGTTTGCGTGGCGTAATCACGGTCGGGTTGTGGGGGCAGCAGCGTGTGTGCCAGGCGAACCCGTCGGCAAACAATCAGGTGAGCGTCATCCAGGGTGGCGGCGGCAAGCACACGACTTTCGCTTAGCCCGATGAGCATAGGCGGTGGCACATCCAAGCGTAGGGCGTCGGCAAGACGCATTTTGTCCGGCATATCCAGCGAGAACACCAGCGCATCCACATGGTCACTGGCGCGGATGCCATGCAAGGGTGCCCCCACATAAAAGTGCAGCGCAGCAGGTGCCTCAACCGACGGTAGCGCAGCATCTGCTGGCACCGCGATGGGTTGCAGTTGTGCCGCACCACCGTGTTCGTCCGTGGTGTGGCGCGTACCATCCGGGTAGATGATGTGTTGGGCGAGGTAGGCGTCGTCGTAGAACTCTTCTGCGTACAGCGTGCCGTCCGCACTCACGCCCAGCAAGTCGCAGTACCCGCTATGGTTAAGCCTTAAGGTTTGTTTGTGTAGGAGTGTTACATTCATGTTCGGTGCTTTGATTATCTGTTGCCAGCGCCTAATTATTGGGTTATCGTTAAGGTAGCTTATATTGCAAGTGCACTTTCATCTGGTTGTTATGCGGCAAGGCAAGCCGAAAAGGTACAACATTTATGGCAAACATTACGAGGGAGTCCCTCACCGAACTGGCAGAGGGCAACCCGGCGCGAGCACAGCAAAAAGAGCCAAATGCAGCACAGAAAACAGCGACCACGCCCGCAGTCATCATAACAGAACGCCCCTGTGCAAAGACGGGCAACCTACCTGCCGTGTCCATGACGACGGCGGAGGGAGCGGAAAGTTCGGACAACCACGAGGGCAAGCTGATTTCTAAGAAAGACGACGAGGAGACACACCCTGCCAGTCCGCAGGCACGCGCCGAACTGGCGGTTGCGGCGAAGCTGGGGCGCAAGCCAAACGTTTTGATTGTAGAAGATACCGCAGAACTTGCGGAGGTCATCCAGGCGACACTAGAAAACCGAGGCATGAACGTACACTGGGTATCCCACGGTAGCAAGGGCATTGAGCGCATTAAAACGGTGCCAGAGCTCCCGGACGTGCTGTTGCTGGATATTGGCTTGCCGGACATGACAGGCTGGAAGATGCTAGAAGAGCTGCGCGAGTGGAAGAAAAACCCCGATGACCTGCCTGCCGTGGTGGTTATCACCGCCTTTGGCGACCCAGCAAACCGCCTGATCGGTAAGCTACAGGGCATCCACAGCTATCTGATTAAACCGTTCACCGCAGATGAGGTCGAGCGCGTGGTACAGGGTGCGCTCAGTATGCCTGAATGAACCTGATGCGCAACAGCAAGACAACGCGGGCAGTGCTGGCAGCAGCACTGCTCTTTTTGTTTGTGATGGGTGTGATCGCAGTCAGCATTGGGGTTGCACCGCCCGCAAACCCGTTTGTGCCGCGCCCGCTGCCCACGCTTAGCCCGCAGGGGCACAACACCGCCATCAACGAAAACCAGCGCCGTAACCGCCCCGTACAGGCGCTGTACCATGTGGAGGCACTTGCCGCCCGCGTGGGCTGGACGCCCGACCTGCATCAACAGGCAGGTGACCTATGGCAGCGGTTGGGCGACAACGACCGGGCACTGTTCCACTGGCGGCAGGCAGCGCTAGCAGGCACCGATGATGTGCTGCTGCTGCGGGCAATCGCCGAGGTACAGCTCTCGCAAGAAGATTGGAGCAGCGCGACGGATACCCTCACACGCTTGCTGGCAATACAGGCGGAAAACACCTGGGCAAACTACCACCTGGGGATGCTGCGTGCCCCGGTGAACCCGACGGTTGCAGAACTGCATCTGCGGCAGGCAGCGCTAGACCCGCTCTACAACGAGGCAGCGCGAGCGGTACGGATTACCATCATCGAAGGCGCACCGCAGGCGAATATGGATGAAACCCGCCTGCCCATGCTGATTGGGCTGACGATGATCGAGCAGGAGCAGTGGGCATATGCCGAGCTAGCGTTTGAGCACGCGAACGCGCTGGCGCTCACCATCAGCGGGGAGCCACTGCCAGAAGCCCTCGCCTACCAGAGCCTCTCGCAAGACCGCCAGGGCAAAAGCGGGGAGGATGCCATCGTGCAGGCGGTGCGGCTGCGCCCAGATGACCCGCAAATCCGATACTTGCTGGGGTTGCACCTGCGCAGCGCGGGCGACCTTGCCGGCAGCCTAGAAGCGTTAATCCAGGCGGCGACGCTTTCTCCCACCACGCCCGCGCTTTACGCAGAACTTGGCACAGCATATCGGCTGATTGGGGATTTGCAGGCGGCAGAGCGCTGGTACCAAACCGCGTTGAGCATTAGCAACAGCGCACCGGAGTACCAGCGGGTATTAGCGCTTTTCTACGCGGAGGAAGCATACAATTTGGGCAGCAGCGGCGTGGAGTCGATCAATCAGGCGCTGGGCGTGATGCCCAATGACCCCGATTTGCTGGCGGGGTTGGGGTGGGCGCTGTTCAACGAGGGGGATGTGGTCGCCGGGCAGCAGCAGGTAGAGGCAGCGCTGGCAATCGACCCGAACAACCCCAGGGCACTGTTCTACAAAGCACAAATCCTGCTGGCGACGGGCGAGGACGATGCGCTCGCGTTCAGTTTGTTGGAAGAAGTCGCAGCAGGAAATTCAACCGTAAGCACGGAAGCAAGCCGTATATTGGAGGCACGTTGATGAGGCAGTGGTTGACCGGGCGCTTGTTGGCGCTGCCGCAAGATAACCCAATTTTCCTGCGGGAGCTTGCTGGGGTGCGGGGCATCCGCACGTTGGACGGGATGATACGCTACACAGTCCGGGTATTGGGTGGGGCAGTGCTGCTTGCCCTGCTGGTGGTCGGCGGTTTCGTGATCTTTGCGTTCTCACAAGCGCAGGAGGGCGCTTTCATGGGAGACCCATCGTACTTGCTCTACAACATCGGTGCAGTCCTCGGGAATAACCTGTTTTCAACGGGCTTTGTGCCTGCACTGGCGGCGGTGTTTTTCGCCATCGGGCTGATTAGCAACGACAAAACCGCGAACCGCCTTGACCTGGTGCGGTTGGCAGTCGGCGAGCAGTCCATTGCAGAAGCGCGGCATGGTTTGGCAGTCGCCCGCACATGGCGGCTCACGGTCATTTGGCTGGCAGCGCGGATTGCAGGCGGGCTAATGATTGCGGGTGCAGGTGTTATGGCGTTGTTCCAGCAGGATTTGGATTTGCTGCTGGGCGGAGGGGCAGACCTGTTTCGACAATCGGAGACGTGGGCAGTCCTTACGGCGGCACCTCTAATTGTGACAGTCGGGCTGCTCTTCATCGTATATAGCCTGCTGGAACCCATCTGGGAACTGCGTGCGTTAACGGCACTGGGCATCAACGTGTCCACACGAACGGAAAATCGCGCCAGTGGCATTGCGCTGGGGTTTATCGGTTGGATCGTAATGAACATCGCGCTGAGTATTGTCGCGGGGGTGTTTTTCGTCCCGGCAGTTGCGGCGTACATCTGGCTAGTTTTCTCATTCGACTCCATAAATTTTGAACGCTGGGTACCGTACTTGCTGACGGGTGGCTATTTGGTCTTGCCCGCGTACGCGGGTTTCGCCTTCTACATTATTTATCTATTCTACCGCACAGTGCGGCGGCGTTTGCTGCGCAACACCATCACCCGCCTGTGGCTAGACGGCGAGCCGACGTAACCACAACAAACTTTTTCCGATGTTTACATCGTCAGGGGATATTTTCTGGTACGATCAAACCATAAGGCACAATTAAGGAGCGACATCTCGTGCTGCATCAGTGGTTGATGCTCTCCCCCACCCCCATACCCCATCCCATCTTCCAAATCAACATGCGGCGGCTGCGCTGGTGGCGCAACGGGCGCACACTATCTCGCTACGGCGCGGAGGTGGTTGTATGGACAGTGCTGCTGCTACTCATCAGTTGGGTTTTCTTCCTGGTGGCACGCTACGCCGTGTACAGCACCAATGCAACCGCCTTCCGCAGCATTTACCAGTTAACGGACGGCAACTGGACGCTGCTGCTGTGGAGTGGCGGCATCAGCATCGCGCTAAGCTACCTGCTGGACTTTGCCATTATGGCGCTCACGGTTAACAGCATCAACGGGGAGCGCAACGCCCTACGGTGGGATCTGGTGCAGTTAACACCGTTAAGCGGGCAGTCTGTGCTTACTGCACTCCATGGCGCGTCTATGCTGCGCCTGTGGCGGATGACGATGATTGTCATCGGCACACGCGTTGCCGTTGTGCTGGCGATACTTCTGAACGGATTCTTCGTACAACCCGTGCTACAGGATGAGTCACTGTTGCGGATGTGGTACGACATTGTGGAATACCCGATGCAAACGACCTATTTCGTCCTGCTGTGCATGCTCTTGGGCGCAGTTTTCATCCTGGAACCGCTGTGGCGCTTGCAGGCAACTACGGCAATTGCGATGGGGGTGAGCGCCCAGGTGCAGCGGTTTGTCACCGCCATCACGCTGGCATTCTTGATGATGGTGCTGGTGTGGATACTGATGGCGGCGCTTGCTGCTGGCGGCATCTGGTTGCTCGTATGGACGACAGACCGACTCTACAACATTGTGGGCTACGGCAACTCCGCCGAGATGTTCGTTATCCTCGTCATTGTGGGCGGCTTCACACTGGAGGCGGCGTTTGTCTATCACAGCTTCCGCCTAATCCGAGCCGGGGGGTTGCGCTGGGCACTGCGTCGCACCAGCACCATCCAGGAGCGGTGGGTAGCGCCCCCGCGCCCCGATGGTTACCCCTGGTGGAATGGGCTGCGGTGGTGGTTGCCTCACAGTGGCATCCAACCCGGCAACCCCCTGTTCAATTTCCATGTGCGGCAGGTTGGCTGGTGGCAGTCCGACAGGAGTCCCGTTCTGCGCTGGTGGCTGCTCGCAGCGTGGACGAGCTTTGCGGTGCTGTTGGTAAGCGCTGTGGGATACGTCGCGCTTGCGTGGGCAAGCGCAGACGCGATGAGTGATGCTGACGCACTCGTGGGACTTATGGAGCAGGGAGCGTGGTGGGCGGTTTTGGTGGGTCTTATCATGGTTACAATGCTGGATTTGCCGGCGAGCGGTGCGGCGGCAAGAGCGGTCACTGCCCTTCCGGTGCGGGTGGACGACGACTTACTCGCACTCACCAACCTGCGCCCCAAACAACTGGTAGAGGCATTCCGGGCGCTGGCACGGTTGCAAGCTTGGGCAGTGGTGACGGTAAGCGTTGTGTTCGCGTCGCTGGCGGTAGTGATGTACTTCAGCTTGCACTTTGCGGAGTGGTATATCACGGACAGCATTCGGCTATTGCCCGATTGGCGGTGGATCTTCCTGACAGAACGGGCACCCATGATGGTGTCCCTGCTGCTGCTTATCATGGCAATGGGACTGATCAAAACGCGCACAATGACGGCGGTTACATTGGCGCTGGTGCTGCGATTGCGGGGCGTGAGACGGACATTGGCACGCGGTAGCATTGAGCTTCCGCTGTTCCTGATTCAGGTTTTAGGGCTAATCTTCTTCGGGTTGGTGGCTTGGAACCGCGGAAGCAGCATTTATGACGAATGGGGAACAGTCCTGGGCGCAACGGTGCTGCTGATCTTGTTCCTGCTCGCCGTGGAGCAAATAGCGCTGGCGGATGCGCGGCGCTTTGCCCGCCGCCTGAACAAGCGATGATCCGCAAGCTGAACCCACTGTACGGGTTGCTGCCTCACAGCGGCGTCAGCACACAAAACCCACTGTTTGCCTACGGTGCCCGGCGGATGCGCTGGTGGTACCGGGCACGCGGCAATGTGTTCGCCCACAGCCTGTGGACGTTTTGCATTCTGCTTGGGGCAGCGCTGAGCCTGGTTGTGATTATGCTCGGCATCATCTTTGCTTCGTTGCTCATCAACGGTGTGGGCTACTCTATCTTCGATGAGCCGCTTTTGATGCGTGATCTGTCCCGCTTGCTGCGCTGGGCGCTCATCGGGGGGCTTTTGGCAGGACCAGCGCTGGACTTCGTGTTCGTCGGCATCACGCTGTATCACCTCATTAGCGGGCGCAGCGAGCTTATCGGCGACATGCTGCACGTCACACTACTCACAAGCGAATCTGTTGCAGATGCACAGCACGCGCTGGCACGCTTGCGCACATGGCAGTTCACGCTGGCGCTGGTGGCGTGGCGGGCGATGCTGCTCGTCATCTACATCGTGGGGCTGGCAGTGGGCGGCGGCAGGCTGAACTACCTGCCCACCGTGAGCGGGGCAGCGGCAAACAGCACCCTGCGAGCGCTGGCGATACTCGCCGTGCTGGTCGTGATAACTATCGAACCGTTGTGGCGGTCACGGGCGGTGACCGCGTTGGGTGTGACGCTGGCAACGCGCTTTAAGAGCCTGTTTGCAGCACTGTTCGGCGGCGCGATGATTGTACTGCTGCTGCTCACCGTGCCGCAATTGCTGCTCATCCCCCCCTACTTGCGCACTCTGGGCATCATGCTGGCGGGGAGCACCATTGACCATGCCGCCGCGCTGGTGAGCATCGCGCTGGTGACACTGTGCATATATGGTGCCTACTTTTCGCTGGAAAACGTCGCGCTGCGGCGGGCACAACAGTACATGTTCCAAGAAGGACGAGACTAACACGCTATGTTTGATGATCGTGTCAACCCGTTTAATTCTTTCGATGCGACCCACCCGCTGCTGAGCTATGTGGTGCGCGAGGTGCGCGGTGGGCGCACACCGGAGGGGCTGGTGCGCTATAGCCGCCGCACCCTGTGGATTTTGGGCGGGCTGTTGTTCGGCGGGCTTTTTGTCGCTATCGCGCTGTATCAACCGGTGTTCCAGCCCAGCTACACCGACGACGAATGGGCGTTGCAAATCGCTGCCCTGTACACCGTTGGCGCATTCGCCGTGAGCATTTTCACCTTCCCTATCGTGGACTTTGTGACGGTGTTCTACGCGGTGAACAGCATCCGCAGCGAGATGCGCCAGGACGTGAAGTTTGATTTGCTGCGTGCGACAACCCTTTCGCCCTATGTTTTTGCCGCCTCCCGGCTGACGCTAGCGCGGGTGCGGGCGTGGCGGTTTTTTGTGCTGATGTGGCAACTGCGTATATTGTGCTGTTTTTTGGCAGGGTTCGTGCTGCTGTGGGCAGTGCTGGCATTCGGTGGCTCCACGCCAGACCCGGCAATGGGATACTTCATTTTTGGTGCCGTTATTTTTGTCGTCATGCTTGTTTGGGAACCGCTGTGGCGCTTCCGCATGATGACTAACCTGGCGGCGTCCTTTGCGGCACGCTTCCGCAGCGACTTGGCGGTGTGGTTGGCGGTGGGCGGGTCGCTGTTGGCAGTGGGAACGTTGCAACTGATGTTGGCGGTAGGTGTGGGTTGGATGGGCTTTTACATGAACATTTTGCCGTACATGGCGATGCCGTTCGTTGTGTGGACGCTGCAAAAAGGGCTGGCAGACTGGCGCGAGCAAGTGCTGGTGGACAATTTGTTCCGGTGGAAGGGCGAAGACGCCTAACCTGCCATGCTCACTTCTCGGTTCAGTCCCTTCAACGACTTTGATCATACACACCCGCTGCTGTCATATGCGCTGCACAGTGTTCCCGGCGGGCGCACACCCGAAGGTTTGGTGCACTACAGCAACAAAGCGCTGTGGATTCTTGCGGCGCTGCTGTTTGGTGGGTTGTTCGCTCTGCTCCTGGTCGCTATTGCGTCGGGCAGTACATTGGATGGGCTGCTTTCCGTTGGCATCGCATACAGTATATTCGCCACGCTAATCAGCCTGTTTGCATTCCCCATCGTGGACTTTGTCACTGTATTCTACGCGGTGAACAGCATCCGCAGCGACATAGACCGCGAGGTCAAATTTGACCTGCTGCGCATCACCCCCGTCCCCCCAGCAACATATGCATCAGCACGGGTCGCACTCGCCCGGGTGCAGGCGTGGCGGGTGTTTGTGCTCATGTGGCAACTGCGCCTATTGTGCTGTGTGCTGCTGGTCGCTGCTGCGGGCGTCGGCTTGTTCGTGTCCCCACCCGACCTGAACGATTCGGCTGCCCTATTTGCGTTCTCCACTGTGCTGTTGGGTGCTGGGGTTGCCTTTGTGATGTTCATCGGGGAACCGCTGTGGCGCTTCCGGTACTTCTCAACGCTGGGGGCATCATTTGCGGTTCGTTTTCGCAATCCCTTCACAGCATGGTTATGGACCGTGGTTGAGATGGTATCGGTGACAATCCTAGGCGGCGTGTTGTTCCTTGCTATAACGCTGATTGGCATGTGGGTAGGGGGATTTGTGCAATCCCTGATGTTTGACGCGCTATATGGCAGTGCTGATGTTTATACCTTCACATGGGCGTTCAGCATCTTGGGGTATGCACTTCTCCCCATTTGGGTGAGGTCACTGCTGCAGGGCGTGAATATACGGCGCGAACGGGAACTGCACCAACATATTTTCCAGCGCATGGACACGTAGCCCGCTATGTTTATCAAAAGTACAAGTCCGTTCAAAGATTTCGACCCGAACCACCCGCTGCTGTCGTATGCGCTGCGTAGTGTTCCCGGCGGGCGCACACCCGAAGGTTTGGTGCGCTACAGCAATAAAACGCTGTGGATTCTTGCCACGCTGCTGTTTGGTGGGCTGGCAGTGCTAATCGGGCTTGCTGGCGCAACGACCGTTCCGAAACTCGACGAACTGCTTACGCTTGCTGTGGGTTACGCCCGGGTCGCCCTTTTCATCAGCATATTGATCTTCCCCATCGTGGACTTTGTCACCGTGTTCTACGCAGTAAATGCCGTCCGTGGCGATAGAAACACAGACGGCAAATTCGACCTTATGCGGATTACGACCATTAAGCCGGATATATACGCAATAACACGCCTGACGTTGGCGCGGGTGCAAGCGTGGCGTGTGTTCGTGGTGATGTGGTATTTGCGCCTTCTGTGCTGTGTACTGGTCACCATTTTGGCAATCGTCGCTGCACTGCTCCAGTTCATATCACAGCTCACCTATCCATTGCATATCGATGTGTACGTGCTCGCCGTGGCTGTCGTGTACAACACGCTTGTTGTAGTCGGCGTCGCCTATGCGATGATGATCTACGAACCGCTGTGGCGCTTTAAGTATTTGTCAAGCTTGGGCGCATTGTGCGCCGCCCGCCACCGCAACATTGGCGTGGTATGGCTACGGCTGGTAAGCACAATCCTTATCACCGGGATCATAACCCTCGGATTCCTTGGAATCCTATCCACCCTGTTGATCAGTCTGCAACCGACGCTATTGTGTACATTGATCCCAGCATCCGTGTGGGTTTTGTTTCAAAATGCGTTAGGAGAAAAACACGAACTCGAACTACCCGCCCTCATCCTCCGCCCACCACCAACAGATGCATGAACCGCACACCGCGTTTACGCTGCCATGCTCGCGTGCTACAATGCCGCCGCGTGTGATCCTATCCGTTACAAGAGGGCGAGCCGTTGATGCGACGTGTCATGTTCTTGCTGGGGTCTGTCGTGCTGCTGGGGGTGGTATGGTGGCTGCGCGGTAGCACAGATGCACTGCGCTTCGTCGTGCCCGGCAATGCCCCTGTGCTCTACGCGACAACCTTCGGTAACGGCGCACTGCTAGAAGACTGGTCACAACAAGATCGGCGCGGTTACATCACGGACATCAGCGACGAAGCGCTCAGCCTGACCATCGAAGAGGTGGTGTTCATCGCTGAGGCAAACCCGGAGGCACTACGCGCCACCAACCGCTACCTGTTCCAGGACTTTGACTATCGCGTACAGGCAACCGCCAACGAGGGTCCGGTCGATAACAGCTTCGGCGTGGTCTTCCGCCAACTCGACGAAGAAACCTACTATCTGTTCCTCATCAGCAGCGATGGCTTCTACTCCGTGTGGCGGCAGCTACCCGGTGTGCCCCTGCGCGAGCTGAGTACGTGGATCGAAAGCGACGCTATTGCGCAGGGCATCGGCGCGGCAAATGCCGTGCGCGTGACGGCACAAGGCGCGGACTTTCAGTTCTATGTAAACGGGGAGCAACTGCCCGTGTGCATCCCCGATAACCCGGACGGCACCAGCACATTCACAGGCGGCGAGTGCATTGACGGCGCGATGCTAACCACCCTCACAGACGATAACATTCCGTATGGCAAGCTGGGTGTCATCGTCAGCCCATTTGCGCCGGGGCAGCTTACCGTCACGTTTGATAATGTGGTGGTGCTGGGCAGTGATGACACAACCTAACCCGTATTGAACCTCAATATCCGGCGAACATCCGGTATAATAGCCGCAGCGGGACGTTGCCTTTGACTGCTGAGCATCCACATACCCCACGAGCGAAGGACAAACTATGACAGACCCAAGAGAGCCGATGAATGCTGCCCTGAAGCAGGCGATGAAGGACAAAAACGCCGTCGCCCGCAACACCATCCGCATGACGTTAAACGCGATCAAGCAGGTGGAAGTGGACGACCAGAAAGAACTGAGCGGCGACGAGGCGATGGACATTTTGCTGAAGGAAGTGAAGAAGCGCCGCGACACCATCACGGAGCTGGAAGAGGCGGGGCGCGACGACCTGATTGAGCAGGAGCGCGAGGAGCTCGCGATAATTGAGCAGTTCCTGCCCGCGCAGATGAGCCGCGACGAGGTCGAAGCGATTGTGAAGGACGCAATTGCGAAAACCGGTGCAGAAACACCCAAGGATATGGGTAAGGTGATGGGCGTGGTAATGCCCCAGGTGAAGGGCAAAGCAGACGGCAAAATGGTAAACGAAGTCGTGCGCGACCTGCTGCAAGGCTAGCGCGATGTCCGAGTGGATTGCGGGGGTACTGGAGAAACAGTTCAACATCGAGCCAGAGCGCACGGTGCGCGTGGTACATCTGTTGGGCGTGGCAGGTGCGGCGCTGCTGTTTGCAGCGGTAGCAACCGTTGTGATGTCCCTGAACACCCTGTTTATCGACCAGTCTGTCGCGTCCCTGCAAGTGGGCGACCCCGCCCCGCGCGACATTGTTGCGCCGCAGTCACCTCCATCAACCACCTACGTCAGCGCCATTTTGACAGAACAGGGCAGGCAGAACGCAGTCGACAACGTTGATGTTGTGTACGACCTGCCCGCAACCGACATCGCCCGCCAGCAAACCCAGCTTGCCCGCCGCATCCTGGACTTCATCAACAACGTGCGGCGGGATGTGTACGCCACAACAGACCAAAAGCTGGTTGACCTGGAACAAATCGCCGCGCTGGACCTAAACGAGGGGGTGATGCTAAACATCCTCGAACTGGACGACGAAACCTGGCGCTCCGTTGACGAACAGATTGTGACGGTGCTGGAGCGAGTGTTGCAGGGTTCCATCCGTGATAGTGACGATGACCTGAGGGCGGTGACCAGCCGCCTACCCACACAGGTGAGCGTGCGCTTTAGCGAGCAGGAGGCGGCGGTCATCACGGCAATTGTGGAAGACCTGGTTCGCCCGAACACATTCGTAAACCAGCAGGAAACCGACACCGCCCGCCAACTTGCGGCAGATAACTTCGCGCCCGTGGAACGCACCTTCGTTGCCGGGCAAATTGTAGTGGCAGAGGGCGACATCATCACGCCGACTGACTACGAGGCGTTACAGCAGTTGGGCTTGCTGGAGGTATCGCCGGAAGAACGACGGCAGACGATTGCCCAGATGGTGATACGGTCGTTCATGGTCAGCATCATTGTGATGATCGTTATTGGGCTGTACATCGCACGCTTCTCACCCCATCTGATAGACCAGCCGCGCTTTGTGCTGCTGGCGGCAGGGCTGTACCTGCTGTTTTTGGTGGGCGCACGAGTCGTAGGCGTCAGCCAGGGTGAGCTATACATCTACCCCACGGCGGCGATGGCGCTGCTGTTTGTGGCAATTCTCGGTCCGGAAGTGGCAGTCATTAGCACACTGGGGCTAGCGCTGATGGTGGGCTTTATGGTGGGGCAACGCCTGGAACTTGCCGCGCTGGTCATGGTGGGCGGGCTAATCGGTACCCTGTCTTTGCGGCGGGCAGAACGGCTGAACAGCTACTTCTTCGCCGGGCTGATGGTGGCGCTGGCAAACGTGGTCGTGATTACCATCTTCAACTTCGGCGAGAGCCAATCTCAATTGGCGGAAAATGTACCACTGGCACCCAATCTGGTGCTGTTCGGTGCACTCAATGGGTTGCTCTCTGCGGCGGCGGCAATGGCACTGATGTACTTTGTGACGGTGCTGTTCAACCTCCCCACCGGGCTGCGGCTGGTAGAACTGAGCCAGCCAAACCAGCCGTTACTGCAACGCCTGCTGCGCGATGCCCCCGGCACCTACCAGCACTCCCTGCAAGTGGCGAACCTGAGCGAACAGGCGACGAATGCCATCGGTGGCAGCGCAGAGCTTGTGCGGGTGGCGGCGCTATACCACGACATCGGCAAAAGCCTGAACGCGCCGTTTTTCGTGGAGAACCAGGCGGATGGGGTGAACCCCCACGACGAAATGGGCGACCCTTACCGCAGCGCGGATATTATCATCAGCCATGTGACCGAAGGCGACAAGCTGGCGCGGCAAAATCGCTTACCGCAGCGCGTGCGGGACTTTGTCCGCGAGCACCATGGTACAACCCGGGTGGAATACTTTTACAGGCAGGCGCTGTCCGACGCGGAAGACCCCGAAACGATTGACCCGGTAGACTTTACCTACCCCGGTCCCATCCCGCGCAGCCGAGAAACTGCCATTATGATGCTTGCCGATAGCTGCGAAAGTGCGGTACGGGCAAGGCGTCCGTCGAGTCGGCAGGAGATTCAAGAAATCGTCCAGGGGATTATCGACGCACGCAACCGGGATGGGCAGCTAGACGATAGCGGTTTGACGGCGAACGACATTAAGACCATCCGCTCTGTGTTTGTGGATATGCTACAGGCAGTGTTTCATCCGCGCATCAACTATCCGAATGCGAGCACGAGCAAGGCAATCAAACCCAGCAAAACCATACCAGAAGCGGCAAAAACCAAAACAGGCGAGAGCAAAAAGTCGACGGGGTCGCAGCCTGGCACCAGCGCGACAGACACCAAACCCAAGAAAATCCGTCCGATGTCCAGCACGCTGACAACGGAAACTACGGCAGTGCCGATTGACCCGCCGCAGAACTCAATGGTCGCCGAGGAAGAGGACACATCACCCATGCCGGATGTCCCGCCACTGCCCCGCCGCACCGGAGAGAACGCCGTCGGCAACGGCGACACCGAGGAGACCGTTAACAAGACGGATGCAAAGGACAGCGAGACCAACGAGAATGTACCTGATCGAGATTGACCCAGCAGACTATCCAGTTAAGGTGGCGCAAATGCAGCGGGCGGTTCAGGTTGTGCTGGCGCAGCACACCGCCGCACCCGGCAGCAGTGTGTCCGTAAAGGTCACCGACAATGCCACGGTGCAGCAGCTTAACCGGGACTACCGTGGCGTCGATGCGCCCACCGATGTGCTCTCGTTCCCGGCGGAAATGCCGCCTATGCCGCCGGAGGCGGACAACGCGGAGGAGTGGCTGTACCTGGGCGACATTGCGATTGCGTACCCGTATGTGCAGGCACAGGCAGCACACGCAGGCTACGACCTGGGGCACAACATCGCGCTGATGCTGGTTCATGGTACGCTGCACCTGCTGGGCTACGACCACGACACCCCGGATAACCGCGCCGTCATGTGGGCAGCACAGGAAACGGCACTCACCGCGCTGGGTGTGCCGCTTGCCATCGTGCCAGCGCTTGAGGACTTTGATGAGTAGACTGGACAAGATCAAAGAGCGGCTCATATCTACCGCCAAGATCGACCCAACCGACTATGCGCTTAACACCAGCAGCAACCGCCTGGATAGCCTGGGCTATGCGCTCGCCGGGTGGGTGTATATGCTACGGCGGCAGCGCAACACCTGGCTGATGGCACTTGCCACACCGATTGTGCTCGGGCTGGGCTTATGGCTGCGCGTAGACCGCGTAGGGTGGGCGCTGCTGTTCATTGTGATTACGATTGTGTGGCTAACGGAGTTCATGAACGCGGCAGTTGAGGCAGCAATTGACCTGAACACGTCTGAGTACCACCCCATGGCGAAGGTCGGTAAAGATGTCGCAGCAGCGGCAGTGCTGCTGGGCGTCGTTAACTCCGTGCTGGTCGGTCTGTTTGTGTTAGGTCCGCCGCTGTGGCAACGCGTAACAGGCTGGTTTTAACCCACTGTGCAAAACGAGATGGAAACAACAAGCATGGCACACACGCCAACTCCCCCTAAACCTGACACCAAAGAGACCAAACTGGACACCGGGCTGTTCGGCACCGCGAAGATCAACCCGGACGACTACAGCCCGTCCACCAACAGCAATTTTTACAAGCGCACCAAGTATGCACTGGCGGGTTTGATCCATGTGCTGGTGCGGCAAGTTACCACGCGCTCGTTAATCGTCATGACGGTGATTGGGTTCGCGCTGGCGGCATGGCTGCGCATCAGCGTGATCGGCTGGGCGATATTGGTGCTGGCAATCGGCATCAATTGGGTGGCGGAAATGATCAACACGGCAATCGAAGCAACCGTGAACCTCGCCACACAGGGAGAAATCCACCCGATGGCGAAAGTTGCCAAGGATGTCGCCGCCGCGACGACGTTGTTTGCCTTCCTGCTGGCGCTAACCGTGGCACTCATCCTGTTTGTGCCTGCATTGATGGGCAGATTCGGTTAGGATATGGGCGCACACAACCGTAGTGGGTAGCACCGGAGGACAAAGCAGTGGCGGACAATCCACAAGGGGGGCGCAAGACGCGCCGGGGCAGCGCTCGCTGGCGCCAGCAACAGCGTAAAGAGAAACAGCTCCAACATGTGCAGGAGGGCACGGCACGCCCCCGCACCACACGCCAAGTGAACCCCGTAGGCGGTTTTAAGCTGCCGGAGGTCAAGATGCCGACGGGCGTGCTGCGTGTGGTCATCTACCTGGGGGCGGCGCTGTTTTTGGTGCTGGGCATGATCTTCACGCTGCGGCTGTTCAACCCGCCAGAGGCAGTGGCGCTGCCGAACGCGATTTGGCTGGGCACGGGGTGGTCTTACGACCTGCCGGAGGACGAGGCGGTGACGGCACTAACAGAGCGCCTGCGTGTGAACCGAATCGGCACCAGCTATGTATGGGTCACACGGCTAAAAGACGACCTCACTTGGTCAGGTAAATCGGCAGACCGCAATCCGCGTACCGGCGAGGTGATTAACACCGTCAACCCGATTACAGCGGAGCCATACCGCGACGAACTGGGTGAGATGGAACCAAACATCATCCGCTTTGTGGAGCAATACAACGAGATTTACCCCGAAGGCAGGCTGCTTGGCTGGATTGACTACCCGGTGGGCGTGGTGCCGCTGGATGACACAGAACTGCACAGCCGCGTGGCAGAGCTTGCCACGGTGCTGGTCACAACGTATGGCTTCGACGGGGTGTACCTGAATGTGGCGCCTGTGGGCAGCGGAGACGAAAACTACCTGCAACTGCTGCGCACGGTGCGGCTTGCGCTTGATGACGCCGCCGACGGGCTGAACGTGGACGGGCGCATTCCGCTGGCGGTGGGCATCCCGCCGGACTGGCGCCCAAGCGACCCCACCATTCCATACAACCCGGCTATCCAGGATGTGTTCGAGTGGGACCGGGCATATAAGCAGGACGTGGCGCTGCTGGTGGACGAAATATTGCTGCTGGCGTTTAACAGTGGGCTAGCCCGCCCGGATGATTTCAGCGTGTGGGTTGCTTACCAGACGAAAACCTATGCAGAAGTCGTGGAAGATTTAGGAGTGGAGACCGACATCCTGGTTGGGGTGCCCACCTACCCGGAAGAACCGCCGTTCCATGACCCAACCGTGGAAAACATCGAAAGCACAATTACCGGCGTGAACTCCGGTTTGGTGCAGGCAAGCACCGCCGCTGACAACGTGCGCGGGCTGGCGGTGTTTATGGAGTGGGAAACCGATGACAGCGAGTGGGCACAGTTCCAGACGAACTGGATTAGCCGGGCGGTGGAGTAGCGCAGCGCATGACGATACGAGTGGAAATCATCCGCACGGAAGACACACCCGCCGCCCTGCGCGATGTCATCGCACAGCGCTACCGAGAGGTGTTCCCGAATGTGGGTGACGATGGCATTGATGAGAGCGGCAATGCCTGGCAGGGGGGTGCATGGCGCGTGCTGGTCTACCGGGATGCGGTGTGGGGCGCGATCGCGGAGATACAAGCGCGTGACATTCTCGTCGGTGGGCAGGCGGTGCGTGTGGCGGGCGTCGGCGGTGTGATGAGCCTGCCAGAGGTGCGCGGCACCGGGCTTGGCAAGGTGGTCATGGCGGAAACGACGCGCCACATTCGTGAGGACATGCGACCGGACGCGGGGATGCTGTTCTGTGCACCGGAGAACGTCGCATTCTACGATCAGTTCGGCTGGCAAAACATTAACAGACTCATTCATCACCAACCGCCAACGGGTGCCCGCGTAATGGACGCGACAACGGACGAACACAACATCATGATCTTGCCGTGCGGTGAGTTTGTTTTCCCCGCAGGTGATATTGACGTGCAGGGGCACCTCTGGTGATACTGCGCGAGCCGGAACCCGTGCTAACCGCGCACCTGTTGGCGCCCATGCGCCTGGAGCTTGTGCGCGTGCTGGGCGACCTGAGCGAAGCAGAGTGGCGTTACCCCACTGCCTGCACGGGCTGGACGGTGAAAGATGTGGCACTGCATCTGCTGGGCGATGACCTGGGTTTGCTCTCCCGGCGGCGGGATGGCTTTACGCACACAGACACGAACTTTGAACACTTCGATGAGCTTGTGGCTTTTATCAACCTACAAAACGACATCTGGCTGCGAGCAGGGCGGCGCATTAGCCCGGCGCTCTTAATCGACCTGCTGGGTACGACCGGGCGACAGGTAAGCGACTGGATAAAAACACTCGAGATGACCGGCACAGGTGCGCCCGTTAACTGGGTGAGCAGTGCGCCCGCCCCCCAGTGGCTCGAAGTTGCCCGTGAGTACACCGAATACTGGATGCACCATCAGCACATCTGTGATGCGGTGAGCGTGGAAAGCCTGAAGGAGCGCGAATACTTCGCGCCCGTGCTGCAAACCTTTGTGCGGGCACTGCCCCGCGCCTACACCCGTGCCCAGGCACCGCTAGAAACGCTGGTGAAGCTGCACATCAGCGGAGAGGCGGGCGACACATGGTACATCGTGCGTGAGCGCGGCGGCTGGAGCCTGTACGAGCACACCAACCTGGAACCCGCTGTCACCTTGACGGTAGACCCGGAAACGGTGTGGCGCTTGTTCTCCAAGGGCATCCGCCGCCGGGATGCAGAGGGCAACGTCAAGATAGAGGGCAACGCCGCCCTGGCAGAACCATTTTTTACGACCACGGCGATACTCGCCTAGCGCACGCGCACCTGCGCCCCCACCTCTTGCAGGAAGTAAATGGCGGTATCAATACCCTTATAGAACATATCCAGGTGGAAGTGCTCATTGGGTCCGTGGATGCCGTCGGTGTTCAGCCCGAAGCCGAGCAAAATCACGGGCAGGTCTAGCTCCCGTTGGAAGTCCGCGACGATGGGCAGTGTACCCCCACCACGCACATAGAGCGGTGCCTTACCCCAGCCCTTTTCGTAGGCGGCAACTGCCGCTTGCAGTGCTGGGTCGTTGATGTCCACGATTGCCGGGTCTCCTACAGACCCTACCTGGCGCATCTCCAGGCGCACCGTGGGCGGCGTCAGGTCGCGGATGCGCTTCTCAACCAACTCGTAGATTTTCTGTGGGTTTTGGTTCGCAACCAGGCGGCAGCTTATCTTGGCGATGGCACGGGCAGGCAGCACCGTTTTGGTGCCCTCCCCATAAAAGCCGCCCTCAATACCGTGGATTTCCAGTGTTGGGCGGGCACCAATGCGCTCGGTTATGGTGTAATCTGGCTCTCCCCACGGTTGTGGCGCACCTGTTTGCTCGTGCAGCTTCTCCGGCGTCATACTAACGGCAAGCAGCTTCTTGCGCTCCTCGGCACTCAACGCCAGCACATCATCGTAAAAGCCGGGCACGTTAACCGTACCGTCTGGGTTGTGCAGCCCGGCGATAATTTCCGCAATCGCCTGCACGGGGTTGTGCACCGCCCCACCGTAAGAGCCACTGTGCAGGTCTGCACTCGGACCAAAAACCTCAATCTCGAAGTACACCAGCCCACGCAGCGAGTACACGATACTCGGCTGGTCTTGCGTGAGGATGGCGGTATCGCTGATGACGCACACATCAGCGGCGAGCTTGTCTTTGTTGGCGGGCACGAACTTTTGCAATCCACCCGACGAAACTTCCTCCTCGCCTTCCAGCAGGAACTTCAGGTTAACCGGGCAGTCTCCTGCTGCCAGCAGCGCTTCCGCCGCTTTAAGCTGGGCGAACATCTGCCCCTTATCATCGGAAGCACCGCGTGCGTAGATTTTACCGTCCCTGACCACAGGCTCGAACGGATCGCTGTCCCAGCCGTCGCGCACGGCGGCGGGCTGCACGTCGTAGTGCCCGTAGACGAGCACCGTAGGCGCATCATCCCCGGCACCCATCCACTCGCCGTACACCAACGGGTGATGCCCGTCTACCTCAGCGATCTCGACAGCTTGCAAGCCCATCCGTTGCATGTCTGCTGCCACCCACTCGGCAGCGCGGTGTACATCGCCACTGTGGTTCGTTCTATCAGCGGAGACAGATGGAATACGCAGTAAATCTTGGAGTTGCTCTAAAAAGCGCTCGCCGTGTTCGGCGGCATAGGCGTGGGGTGTCGTCATTACGAAGACCTTTACTATTGTGCTGTTGCCATCAAAACTGCGGGCAACTATAACACAAAAGGGCACGCGCTGGCGTGCCCCGGTGGTGCGATGGTTCTGTTGGCGAGTGACTACTGAGTGACGTTAAGCAGCACGATAAGCGATTCACCATCCAGCAGCGCCAAAATGCCAGACTCAACCACGACTGCGTTTTCCAGGCGCAGGCTGCTGCCGTTGGCAAGGTCAATCGTCAGCGTGTAGGAATCGTCTGCTTCTAGTTCCAGCGTATACTCGGTCGTGGTTGTGTTTGTGGATGTGGTGGTGCCGTCCGTCTCTTCAACTTCCACGACAACGCTGCCATCACACGCAAAGTCAAACGTCGCGCGGAAGCCGTCGTCTTCCAGGGTGAATTCCCACAACCCTTCTGTCAGCGTCAGGCGCGGGTCTACCGTGCAGTCGTCGGGGTCACCGAAGACGATTTCGTCATCGGGTTCGTCACCGCCTGGTGTGGGTTCGGGGTCTTCATCGGTCGTTGGCGGGTCTTTCGGCAAACCACCTACAACCTCATCACCGCCCCCAGTGCCCGCCGTCACATCGAACGTGAGCGAGAACTCACCCGATGTGCCGCCGTCCTCAGCACCATAGCGCCCTGCTGCCACCAGGTAATTACCCGTCGCGGGGATTTCTACCTCAACACAGGAGTTGGTTGTCTCGTTGTCACAGTCGTCGTTTTCCGCGTAGTTCTCTGCCACGTTCGGGTCGGTCACTAGCAGCAGCGTGTCCAGGTTGCCGTCAGTCGCCTCCATCGAGAAGGTGACGACGTCGCCCACCTCTGCATAGAAGCAGTACCCGGCAAAGTAAGCGTCATCATCAATCATGCCGGTCACCTGTGTGCCCGCGTCAATCACTTCGACTTCATCCGGGCACGTTCCGGCAGCAAGCTCCGGTTCGGGGTCGCCCTGCCCGCCGGGGGTGCCCGCGCCGGCACCGATGGTCAACGTAATCTGGAAAGAACCCGCGCTCTCGCCGTCTTCCATACCAAAGCGAGCAATACCGAGAATGTAGGTACCGTCTTCCGGCAGGTCAAAAATGAGTTGATCGGGCGTGGTGCGGCTGGTGATGGGATCAAGCTCTGCAATAGCGTTGTCGTTATCCTCCGGGAAGACCGCCATGAAAGCGTCCAGATCGCCGCTGAGAATGTCAACATCCACGGTGATCTCCTCACCTGCGTCACCATCGAAGCAGAACGCCCAGATGAAGTCACGGTCGCTAATGGTACGCTCGACAGTATCACCGGAGCGCAATGTGGGGACGTTGTTGCAAATGCTGTCATCCTGGGCAAAGGCGGCAACGGGCGCGACCAGCATCACGAGCGTGGCTAGCGCAACCCATGCCAAACGGTGGGTAAGGGTTTGGGTTTTCACGATGTGTCCTCCTGAGACGTGGCACAAACTGGGTTAAATTTTAATGTGTTTTGCCCGGTACGGCTGTACACCGCACAAGTGGCAGGGCGTGGTTGTATGCTTGACCTTAATATATGCGAATTGTGAACCAGAATCAAACAACGATTTGTAAAAATAGGTGTCTCGGCGGGCAAGCGCTACCTACGGCAACCGCAAAACGTGAAAAATCCTTTATATTCATCATACAAGCTTGCGGATTTCACGCGGTCGCATTGGTGTAATTCCTCAGCGTCAACTATAATCCATGCGCAGCGACATTATAAATAAGGGTTTAGGGCACATGACGGACAATCCACAGCGCGATGTTACCGCACTCGGTCCAGAGCACCTCAAAACATTGTATGACTTCAGCATCAACATGAACTCCAGCCTGGACTTCAACACCGTGTTGAACAACTTTATGGATTCCGTTATGGAAATCACAAATGCTCAACGGGGCTTCGTCATGATTGATGAAGACGAGACCGGGCATCTTCGGGTGATTGTGGCACGCGGGCTGGATGACAACACACTAGTGGAAGAGGGTTACAGCACGACGATTGTCAACCAGGTGATCGAAACACGCGAACCCCTGCTAACCAACAACGCCCAGTTCGATTCACGCTTCCAGCCCGGGCAGAGCATCATCATGCGCGGGCTGCGGGCAATTTTGTGTGCGCCGATGATCGTGCAGGATCGGCTTTTGGGTGCCGTTTATGTCGATACCGCCATGCGCAGCGGCTCCTTCACCAATAGCGACCTGGGACTGCTGAATGCGGTGTGCGGCTTTGCGGGCACGTCAATCGAAAATGCGCGGCTGTACCGTGTGGCGGTAGAGAAAGGTCGCCTGGAGCAAGAACTGCACATGGCGCGGGAGATCCAACAAACACTGCTGCCCAAGAAAATGCCGTCGATTCCAGGCTACGAGATCACAGCACGCTGGCAAGCCGCCCGCGAAGTGGCAGGCGACTTCTACGACATATTCCAGCTAGAAAACGGGCGTTTGGGCGTCGTTATCGCGGATGTCTCTGACAAGGGAGCACCCGCAGCAATGTTCATGGCGGTTGCTCGCACCATGATCCGCAGCCACGCACACTCCGCAACATCCCCGGTAGAGACGTTGGCTCTAACAAACGATCTCATCCTGGAAGATGCGGACAGTGGGATGTTCGTGACAGCATTCCACTCGATTCTGGAAACAGATGGGAACAGTGTGCACGTCAACGCAGGGCACAACCCTCCTATTGTGTATCGCCAAGCGACGGGCAAGCTCAGCTTTATGCCACGCGGCGGGCGGGCGATTGGTTGGTTCCCGAATAATCCGCTGGCGGCAGAGCAGCTCCAGTTGCGTCCGGGTGACGTGGTGATCTACTACACCGACGGGCTAACCGAGGCGGAGAGCTTAAGTGGCGATTTCTTCGGTGAGGAGCGTTTGTTTGAGGCGATCTTGGAATCGATAGATGCATCCGTCGAACAGATGAGTGACCACATCATGCACAGGGTTGACCAATTCACGGCGGGTGCCCCTCCTTTTGATGACCTCACACTAGTGATTGTGCGTTATGTAGGCACATAGCACCACAGGGTTTTTGTCAAGACTTTCTAACCAGAATTTGGGATATATACCCCCAAAAAGCGCCTTTATCCCAAAAAAGGTGCTTTTTTATTTGGGTTAAAATGTGTTATGATGCTGTGCGAAGTAGATGAAACCCCGACAGACGG
>CAYVGI010000006.1:38678-75743 GCA_964451095.1 uncultured Anaerolineaceae bacterium | reverse complement strand
GCGGGGGGTGCTGGGCTTCGCCACACCATACGCCACACGCCCCGGCGTGAGGTCGGTCACACGCGGGTTGTGTGTGCAAAACGTGAGGTCTGCGCGGGCGGGGGCGGGCAGCAGCGCCATCAACCCCTGCAAAAGCGTCAAACGCTCCTCGGTTTTTCCGGGGAAGTTGCTAATGAGCAATCCTTCACGTTGCAGCGCTGCATTCAGCAAGGAAAGCACCTGCGTGAAGTCGTCATACAGGGCAAGCAGCCCTTGCAGCGCCGTCTCACGCGCCGCTTTCCCCCATCCCTGCCCGTTGATGGGCACGGGGTTCACGACGGCGGTTGCATTTTGTGTGGCGTTAGCGGTGATGTCCACCAAAATCGCGTCCAGGTTGCCCTGCACGGCTTGCATCAGCGGGCGCGGCACATGGGTGTAAATGTGTATCGGGCGCGGATCTTGGGCGCTGGTGTAGCCCGCCTGCGCCGCAATGAACGCTTGCTCTGCGGTTTTGAGGATGGCGACCGCCTGTGCGCTGCCAGTGCCATTCAGTGGCGGGGGTTCCAGCGGGGCAGCAGCACGCCACGCAGCGGCACTTTTGCTAGAACTGTCTTTGCTATGGGCAAGCAGCGAAAGCTCTTTCGGCGCTTTTGTTGTGGTGCTGTAGATGGCACGGGATATCTGGTAAGACAAGCAAACCTCACCTGAACTCGTTTTGTCAGGATGGATTAGTCTACATCAGAACGAATAGCGCGGTAAGGGGGCACCACGCACTAACACAGTTCATATACGCGGGGGGAGAATTGGCAAGGGCACACGCGGTGCCCCTGCCAGTGGCAGGCAAGCAAGATGGAACACTAGTCCATTGCGTCGTAGCCAGGTCCCTTGGAGAAGAAGTCATAGTTCGGCTGAATGTCTACCGTCAGGTCAACGACTTCGCCGCCTGCGTACTCAACTTCCTGCTTCGTGTCGTGATCCATACGCTTTTGCCCGCCAGCCATGTCGTAGTCTGCGGGCACTTCTTCCTCAATGAAGATAGCCTCGTATGGGCACTCCGGAATGCACGCACCGCAGTCAATGCAGGTGTCCGGGTCGATGTAGTACCAGGGCCATTCGTTCTCCGGCTGCCCCGGAACAATGCACTCTACTGGGCAAACTTCAACGCAAGCACCGTCGCGCAGGCACAGGCTGGTGATAATGTGAGTCATGGGCGGAAATCTCCTCGTCCCTATATGTGGGTGTACCACATGGTTTTTTACAAGCTTGCCGTAGCATAGCAGCCCTTAACCTGCATTTCTGTGACTTATGTTGGATTCGAAAAACCAATTTAACCAAATTGACGTGGTTTTTTCCGCAAACGGAGGAATAGATTAATCAGGGTTAAATTTTGGGTCGGTTTGCTCTAGCTGTTGCAGCAGTTTTGTTAGAGACACCCCGGTTGCCTCCCCCAATCTTTCGGTGTATATCAACGCAAACGCCAACCTCATGTAGAATAGCACACAACGATTACTCTGATTGCTAGTTATTAAAAGCGACACACGACAGAAGCGTTTTCACACCTTACCGCACCCCTAATTCCCCTCCCCGCACCCAAGGAGAGGACTTTACCCTGAATCCTCCCCCTCAGCCGTTTACGGAGAGGGAGACCGAGGGGGTGAGGTCGTGAGATTATAGAAAAAAGCAAGACTGGCAATCACGGTGACGATTTATTGGTACCGACCCAAGGAGACAGCTTCGAATGCAGCTTGTGACCGACAACGCCGCCGACCTCAGCCAGGAGCAGCTAGACGCGCTGCCCATTCCCATCCACCGCATCGCCCTTACCCTCACGCTAGATGGGAAGGATTATGAGAGCGGCGTGGACATCCAACCGGAGGCGTTTTACGACCTGATGGAAAAAAGCGAGGGGATGCCGTCCACATCCCAGCCTGCACCGGGCGACATCGCGGCGCTGTACCGCAAAGTAGCGGAAGAAACTGGCGACAAGGACATTCTCGCTGTGCACATCTCCAGCGGGCTAAGCGGCACCCCCAACGCCGTACGCATCGCCGCCCAGCAGGTAGAGCGCGAGGGCATCAATGTGTACATGATCGACACCAAAACACTCTCTGCGCCAGAGGGCTGGCAGGTGGAAGCAGCAGCACGGGCGATTGCCGCCGGGTGGGAGTTCACTAAAATCCGTGACCTGCTACACAACCTGTGGGATGTATCCGATGCGGCGTTTACGCTGCCCACGCTCAAATATCTCATCCACGGCGGGCGCATCAGCCACTTGCAGGGGCTAGCTGCCTCCACGTTGGGGATTAAGCCCATCATCGGCGTCGGCCGCGACGGCAAGTACGAAACCCGCGCACGGGTACGCACGTTTAAAAAGGCGGTTAAGAGCATTCCAGACGACATTGCGGAGCATCACCCGCCTGGCACCAAGCTGCGCATACAGCCGCTACACGCCGTCAATCCGGAGGCGCTAGAGGAGATGAAGGCGGCAATTGCAGAGCGCTTCGAGGTGGAGTGGATGCCCGACGTGGCCATTGCACCTGTGCTGGGTGCCCACACAGGTGCGGGGTTGGTCGGCTGTGCGTGGGCGCGTGTCGATCAACTGCCGGA
Organism: uncultured Anaerolineaceae bacterium; assembly: GCA_964451095.1. Taxonomy (GTDB): domain Bacteria; phylum Chloroflexota; class Anaerolineae; order Aggregatilineales; family Phototrophicaceae; genus DAOTTY01. The sequence goes on along the minus strand of CAYVGI010000006.1, from coordinate 73,157 downwards.
AATGCCCTGAGCTTGTTTACCGGCACGGTGACCCAAGACATATGACCGGGCGACTTGTTTTCCTGACCTTCACACTGCTCATTCTGCCGTTACTGGGGCCGCCGCTGCACGCCCAGCAAGATGAAGGTAGCGTAGATGATACTGTGCTACGTTATGCCGAAGCGGTAGACGGGCGGCTAGATAACCTGACCCCCAGTGCCCGCTACACCTTCGAGGGGCTACGCGGCGAGTTCGTCAGCCTCACACTCACCACCCAGGACGGCAACCTCGACCCGATGTTAACGGTGCTGGGCGCACGCGGCGAGGTGCTCGCCCTGCTGGATGACGGCAGCGGGCGCGGCGCACAAATCGGCAGCTTGCGCATCCCGCAGAACGGCACCTACACCGTGGTTGTATCGCGCTTTGGTGGCACACTTGGCACCACGGCAGGGGGGTATACCCTGCGCCTGGAGCGTGTGGGCATCAGTTCGCAAAGCGGCAGCGCCCTGCGCTACGACGACACCATCATCAATACCATTAGCGACGGCGAACCCGCGCTGTACTACACCTTCCAGGCAGCACGCGGAGACATCCTGGACATTCGGATGCAGCGTGTCTCCGGCGACCTGGACCCGGTGCTCCAGGTGGTGGACGCAACCTCGTCTGTGATTGCCAGCAGCGACGACATCCCCGGCTCATCTACGCTGGATGCGGCGGTGGAAGGGCTGGTCATTGAGGCGGACGGCGTGTATGTGATCGTCGCCACGCGCTACGGTGAGGGCAGCGGCAACAGTACGGGCGCGTTTGTGCTTTCGATACAGGAATCTGAGGACAGCGGACTGGGTAACACGCTGCAAACCGCCGCCGACTTGCCGCCGGGCAGGGCACTTGAGGGCGAGCTAACCCCCAACCGCTTCGAGCAGTTCTACACGTTCTTTGCTAACGAAAACGACCTCGTGCGCGTGAAGATGGATCGGGTTAGCGGCAGCCTGGACGCTTATCTGGTCATCCTGGACGGCAACTTTTTGGAACTGGCATTTGATGACGACGGCGGCGGCGGACAAAACGCGCAAATCCGCGAGCTGCGCATCCCGGCGACAGGTGTGTACTACATCAAAGCGACACGCTACGGCGGCACGGAGGGCAACACCGTGGGGCGTTACAGCGTGGAGCTAGAAGTGCTGGGCGGCGCGTTCGATGAAGTGCAGGCAGACGCGCTGCCCATCCTGTACAACAGCACTGTGACGGGCGTCATCAGCGACGAGCAGCCCGAAGTGATCTATGCGTTTTATGGCACACAAGGCGATGCGATTACGGTGGCAATGAGCCGGGGCGATGGCAACCTCGACCCGGTCGTGAGCATCCTGGGGGAGGACTTGCAACCGCTTGTGACCGATGATGACAGCGGCGGCGGGCAAAACGCCCGGCTGGAGCGCTATGTGCTCTCCCGCACAGGGGTGTACTACATCCGGGCGGGGCGTTACAGCGGCGCAGACGGCGATACGACCACCCGTGGCGGTTACATTCTGGTGTTCGCGCAGGTGACGACGCCCTAGCCGCGATGCTACGCCCAGGGCACAAGCGTGTTGTGCCCCTATCACATCTAACTTATGTGGTGTGCCAAAAGGCTATGGGCGACCCTGCACGTTGAGGATATAGCGGGCGGGCACGCCGCCTGTTTCCGGGATGACGACGCGGAAGGGCACGCTCTCGTCTGGCTCGACCTCGGTTTCGTCCACATCCTGGAAGCCCGCCGCGATTACGCGCTGTCCGTCATCGAACACGGTGACGGTAACGCGGGGTTCGTAGACGTAGGTATCGGCGCTGGTGTTGGTGAGCGCGCCCGTGATAATCAGCTCACCGCCATCGGTGAACTCGCCCTCGTCCGTCCAGGTAAGCACCTCCTCGCTGAGGACTTCTGCCGGGGTGGGTGCCCAGTTGTCATCCCCAAACGAGAGCACATAGCGCGTCGTTAGCGCGGGCTGCCCCGCCCCAAACCGCAGGCTAAACGGTGCAAACCCACCCGGCGGGATGCCGTAGCCCATCACCGTGTCCAGCGCCTCGGCGATGGCGCGTCCGTCACTGGTGTACAGCACCACCTGCACCGGCACATCCCCGATTGCCTCCGTGCCGTAGTTCGCCACCTCACCAGAGATGTAAAACGCGCCGTTGGGTGCCGTCCACGCATGGACGTTGAGCGGTTCCAAGCCGCTGGCGTTGGCAAATGCCAGCGTGCTCAGGTCACCGGGTTGCAAATTGGACTCTGCCGCAAACTCCACCGTGTTTACCAGCGCTTGCAGGCGCTCGTCTTGTGCTGCGTCCCCGCTCACAATGACTTCGACCACGCCTACCGTCGCCTCCTCGAACTGCACGAACGTGTTCACCTGCTGGGTGGTGCCGCCCGCCACCTGGCGCAGCCCGCTTAGCCGCCAGCTTCCGTCGCCCATTGCTTCGCGGCTCTGCTCCGTGTAGCGCCCTGCATCCGGGCGCACCCGCCCCTGGTAGTCGTCCAGAATGCCGTTGATGGCGGTGGCATCTGCGGGCGGCGCTTGTAAGCGCACTGCCGCGATGCGCAGCGGCGGCGTGTGTTGCCCCGGCGCGGAAAACGTCGCCGCTGCTAGAGTGATCGCGTTGCGCTCGAACAGTGACCACGCGCGGGGTAGCTCCACGCTGAAGGCACCGCTGGGGTGGGTGTACACCGACGGTGACACATCCGGCGGAACGGGCGTGGGCGCAAAGCGCACCGCCCCCCCGCTGCACGCAGCAAGCGGCAGCAGCAACGCAGCCAACAGGAAAGTCGTGAGTCTGTTGCAATTCATTGGCAGTTTTCTATGTATGTACCAGTGAGCAGTTTTCAGTTCTCGGTTGATGGGACGGTCAGATCAATGAAACTGGCTGCTGTGGGCTAACAACCACTAGCCAGCCACGCCTCTTACCCGACTTTTACAATTTTTTACGCCTCTAAACCAACCTATAACCCAAGATGAGCACATTTTTGTGCTACACTCAACATTAACGTGACAGAAAATGTCACAAATTATTCAGCCTAAGCTTATACTTTCTAAGGAAGCCCAAGCGTGTATACCGCTAACGAGTTGTTCTTCCCATCCCATGTTATCCCGTCTTTGCGAAATTTGCGCGGCGAAAAATGGCGTAGTTTGGTGTGCCATGTGAGCACCCTGCCTGCCTGCCACGAGGAAAAGCTAGCATTCATGCTGATGATGGCGCAGCTTAACGGCTGTGGAACCTGCGAAACCGACAGCTTCCGGGCGATGCGCGGCTGCGGGGCATGTGCCGCACAGTCCCTGCGGCGCTACAAGGGCACCGACGACGAACTCATCGAATCCTACCAGACAGCGCTAAAAGAGGTGCGGTCATTCCTGGAGGCAGACACACGCCTGAACCGATTTGTACAGCGCAGCACCGACGTAGAACTGCGCCACAAGGCAGCATCTTAGGTCAACGTCCGTAGGGGATGAGATAAACAGGCAAATTATCTCGCCCCTACGCCAGTGTTATGTCTGTGCGCAGGATGGCACACATCCCCACATCAACGTAGTGCCCATCGCCCTTGGTGAGGTAGCCGCGCAGCACGCCCTCGAACGCCATGCCTGCCTTTTGCATCACGCGGCGGCTTGCCGGGTTGTGCGTAAAGTACTCCGCCTGGATGCGGTGCAGCCCCATCTCCTCAAAGCCAAACTGAATCACGCGGCGCACTGCTTCGGTCGCATAGCCCTGGTTCCAGAACGCCACGCCCAGCCAGTAGCCCATTTCGGCGCGGTTGTGCCGTTGGCGGTGCAAGCTGATGACGCCCAAAAACTGCCCGTCTTCGCGGCGGGTAATCGCAAACGCGATGTCGTTGCCGCTGTCCCAGCCGGGCAGCGCTGCATCGCGCAGGAATGCCGCTGCTGCACCGGGCGGGTACGGGTAGGGGATGCGCAGTGTGTTCTGCGCGATGTGCGGGTGGTTGATGTGCTGCTCAATGTCCGCTGCGTCTGTTAGGCGCGGCTTGCGCAGCACCAGCCGCTCGGTTTCCAGGATTTCCATCACGCAGCGGTTGCCCCTATGCCGCAGACGGTGCTTGCTGTGGTGCGGCGCTGGCACGGTTCATAAAGCGGAACACGCCCACACCGATGAGCACAGCAGCAGCAACCAGCGCAGCGACCCCCACTAACATAGACTGCCCGCTGTTGCCCAGGTACACGCCCACCAGCGCCCACACCAGCACCGCCAAAAAGCCGCCCGTGCCGCTATCGCCCAGGCTGTACAGCAGCACCCCGGCAGAGATCACAGTGGCGGCAACAATCGCAACCACGCTCCACAGCGCGGCGGTTTGCGTGCCTTCCCACCCCAGGCTGATGAACAGCACGGTCACATTGGCGACGGTTGCCACGCTCACCCAGCCCAGGTAGCCGTAGAATGTGGGCACCGTCACCCAGCGGTCAACGGCGGTCGCCTCGGCATTCGGCAGCGTGTTGCGCAACCCGGCGACTACGGCAATCAGCGAGACGAGCAGCCACACCATCACAACAACGCTCACAACCACCCACATTACCTGGAAGTCATCGCTGCCGAACGGACCTGCCAGCACATACAGCGGTGTCCAGGCGGCATTGGCAGCGGCGGCGCTCGCTACCCACCACCCAATGCGTCGGTGCAGCGGTCGGGCTTGCTGGGCGGGCAGCATCTGGTACACCGCGTAGATCAACGCGCCCAGGTATAGCGGCGTCCACACAGCAAAGGTGATGTCTGCCGGGACGAACAGGTTCGGGAAGCTAGTGGCAATGTCGTTGATGCTGTACGGGCTGGGCCACACGCCTGCGCTGCTCACCCCATTGGTGAGAATCTGCACGAAGGAGAGCACGATTACACTAAGCTGACGGGCGCGGTCGTTGCTGTTCATGGTGGCGTTTCTACGCTCCTGCTATTTTTTAAAGTACCAAAGAGTATAACGCCACCGTGTGAGATGTGCCTGAAAAAGCCACCAGCGTTACATTTGCTTGCGCTGCTGCTTACCCATCCTCTTTTTCATCGGGCTTGGCGTTTTTGTCCGCCCTGGGTGCTTGGGGTTCTGGCAGGTAGCGCATAATGCTCTCCGCGAGATTGCGCAGCGGCATCGTTTGCAGCCACACGCGCCCCGGTCCCTTTAGCACTGCGGTGAACACACCCTCCCCGCCGAAAAACAGGTTACGCACCCCCCGCACCATGCTAATGTCGTAGTCCACGCTGGGTTCGTGCATGGCGACGTAGCCGGGGTTCACACGCAGGGTTTCGCCCTGCTGTAGCTCGTACTCCACCACCTCGCCGCCGATCTCCGCAAACATGGTGCCGGGTCCGGTTAGGCGCTGCATCACAAAGCCTTCCCCGCCGAAGAAGCCCACGCCCAGCTTTCTGCGAAAGTGTACCTCCACCTTTACGCTGTCCTGGGCGCACATGAACGCATCGCGCTGCGCGATAATCGACTGTCCCTCTGCCAATGTAATGGGCACGATTTGCCCTGGCACATCTGGCGTGAAGACCACCCGCGCCCCGTCAGAATCGCTCTTGAACGTGGTGAGGAATAACGATTCCCCGGCGATGGCACGCCCAATAAGCCTGCCCAACCCGCCACGGGTGCCCGTCGTCATGTTGATGCCCTCGGTCATCCAGGACATGCCGGCGATTTCCGTAAACACTGCCTCGCCGCGTGCCAGCGTGATTTCCAGCGCGGGCATGGTGCTACCTTTGATCTCGTATTGCATAGGTTCTGCCTCCGTCGTGGGAATTTCATCAGGGCGCGATTGTAGCGCAGCGGGGCACGAACAGGTAGGCGAGTGGGTTTACATGTTGTGGAAGATGTGCAGGTGGTTTTGCTTGGACAGGACTTCAAACGCCCGCAGCCCCAAAATACTGTGCCCGTTCTCGTTGAGCGGCGGCGCGAACGCAGCAATGCCCATTTCGCCGGGCAGCACGGCAAAGATACCACCGCTGACACCGCTCTTGCCTGGCAGCCCGACCTTGTACGCCCACTCCCCGGCGGAGTCGTACATACCGCAGGTGTACATCACGCTCAGGATGTCTCCGACGCAGTGAGCTTGCACGGCGGTCTCCCCGGTGATGGGGTGCTTGCCCTCGTTGGCAAAGGTCGCCGCCATCTTCGCCAGGTCAATCGTGTTTACCATCAGCGAGCACTGCTGGAAGTACAGGTGCAGCGTGTCTTCTAGCTCGCCTCGTAACATGCCAAACGAACGCATTAGGTGGGCAATAGCACGGTTGCGGTCGCCCGTCTGGAACTCTGCGGTGAGCGTGGGGGCATCGACCAGCAGGGGACGCCCGGCATAGCGGCTAAGCGCCTCGATCATGCGGTTGGACTTATCGGTGAGGTCATTACCCTTAATCAGCCCGGCAACGGCGATTGCGCCCGCGTTGACCATCGGGTTGTGGGGGCGTCCGGTGCCCTCGTCCACGGAGATAGCGTTGTAGCGCTTGCCTGTTGGCTCTACCCCGATGCGCCCCAGCACATAATCCTGCCCGTGGTCTTGCAATGCCATGCCATAGGTAAACGGTTTGCTCATGGACTGAATAGGGAAATACTGTTCGCTGTCCCCGGCGGCGAACACCTCGCCCGTTACGGTGACGACTGCCACCGCGCACCAGTTCGGGTTAGCGTTCATCAGGCGGATGTTGGCATGGTCAACGTGTTTTGCTTCTTCGCGCAGTTGGGTGAGCAGGTCGTCTAGCTGCTGCTGGGTATTTTCCATCGTTGGGGTGTCCTATGCTGAGGGTCGGGCAAGCGTGCCCGCTATTATGGCGCGGTTTGCCGGGTTTGTCCGCAAAATGTTCAGGTGCGGCTTAGGGTATGTTGACGCCTCTCATACGGCAAGGGAACAAGCTATTACACCTAATGAATCGTCATTATAGAGAGCAACCCATGACTTCCCCCGATGCCATAATGTGGCTTTCCTCTACAGAAGCAGATCATGTCGTCGCGCTGGTTTCCAGTGATGGCGACTGCGTGAGCATGGCAATGCAAACCGTGAAGGATCACCCCGGCATAGCAAACATCGAAGTGGGCGATACCCCCGGTAGTGCTTATGCGCCGGAAATCGGCACCGCCCAAGACAACACGCTCAGCTACCACCGCTACAACATCACGCTCCAGCAGGGCGCAGACGAAGACGCATTCCTCAGTAAACTGGCAGGCGACCTGCAAGCGTTCTTCGAGCGCAAAAACATTGATTGTGCCGTGAGCGTGCGCCGCTAGCTGCTCGCTGCATAACGTGCGTTTTCCGCCTGGGCAAGCGCCCGCCCGCCGTCCACATCCACACGGGTGAGCAAGTAGCCGCCGATGACAAACAGCGCGATCAGGCTGAGCACAGCGGGGCGGCTTTGCCCGAATATCTCGATTGCCAGCGCGAACAACAGCGGTCCCGTGATGGCGGAGAACTTCGCCATCACACTGAACAGCCCGAAGAACTCGCCGCTTTTCGCCGCTGGTGACATGCTCGCGTACAGGCTGCGGCTGAGCGCCTGGCTGCCGCCCTGCACAATGCCCACCATCCACGCCAGGAACCAGAACTCAACCGTGGAGTTTACCCAGTAGCCCCACAGCGCAATCCCGCCGTAGATTACCAACGCCAGCAGGATCGCCCGCTTGGTGTTCAGCGTGCGAGAGAACCCATACAGCAGCCGTGCCCCGCCTGCAAACGTGAACACCACCGCCACTGCCTGGATCGCCAACAGCACCCCAATCACCACCAACAGGTTACCCCCGCGTGCCGGTGGCAGCACCGTTATAGGTCCGACGCTGAGCCGTGTGCCCGCGCTCTGCGCGTTTACCTCGCCTGTGTTCACCAACGTCAACGTGTGCTCGCCCGCTGCTGGGGCAGCGAATGTGCGTGTGACGCCGAAGCGCGGGTTGGCACTGTACGCATCCACGATGATCGGCTCGTTGTCGTCATTCAGCAGGGGTTTCCCGTCCAACTGCACCGCAAATGTGCCGAAGTCCGCGCCCGTGGCGTAGGTCACGCGCACGCTTTGCCCGTTGAACGGAATCGTGTAGGTTGCGTCTACTGCATCGGATGAGGTGTAGGGCACGTCTTCTTCGGCGTTGAGCAAGTCCGCTGGTATGGTCTGCAATGTCCAGCCATCGGGCGCAAATGTATCTGCCGGGTAGGTGCCTTCGCCCAGCGACTCACCAATTGTTTGGTAGGGCGGCGGTGGTGCGCCCGTGACCTCGTAGGGCAGGTTCGCCCGCGCAGTGATTGCCACCAGGGGCAGCGCCAGCACATTAAACAGGATGAAAGCGAGGTAGTAGTGGCGGTTTTTCGCCTGCGAGTTCGGCAGGTTGCCGAAGATAAAGCTAAACGGGATGCCGACAAACTGCACCAACAGCAGCGCGAGTACCAGTTCGGTGGTATCAAAGCCGAGTTCTGCGCCGTAGATTGCCGCCACGCCGATAATGGTGCCGATGCCGTCATTGTAGATGAGGAAGGCAATCAGATATTTGAACAGCTCACGGTACTCGCGCAGGTCAGCGAACGTCCCGCGCAGGCGATTGATGCTGGCAGCAATTACATTTTCGTCGGGGGCGCGTTCTGTGGCGGCGGGTGGCTCCGGGATGAGGCGGAACAGCGGCAGCGAGAACAGCACCCACCACACCGCTACGCTGAGGAACGCCAGCCGAATGCCCGCAAACTCAAACGGAAAGCCGAACAGGTCATCCGGCAGGTTGAACATGAGGATGTTAACCGCCAGCAGCACCCCACCGCCCAGGTAGCCCAGCGCAAACCCGCGTGTAGAAACCGCGTCCTGGTCTTCTTGGCGGGCAACGTGGGGCAGCAGCGCATCGTAGAACACATTCGCGCCACCTGCCGCCGCCCGCCCGATGATAATGAGCACCGACGCCAGCAGCCAATCCCCGGTGCCGACCAGCACCAGCAGCCCGGTTGCCACCGCGCCGATCATCAGGAACACCCCCAGCAACCGCTTTTTGGAGCGCGTAACGTCTGAGAGGGTGCCGAGCACAGGCGACAGCAGCGCGGAAATGAGCAGTGCGGCACTCAGGCTGAGCGTCCAGCGCTGGGTGGCAAGGGCGGCACTGGGCAGCGTCGCCCCGGCAACCTGACTGTAGTACGTGGGCAGCACAGCAGCGAGAATCGTAGTGAAAAACGCGGAATTGGCGACATCGTACAGCGCCCAGGCGTTTATGCGGTGGCGATAGGTGCGGTCATCGGCGGCGGCGTTGTTCAGCGAGAGGTCAGCAGCAGTCATCGGCGGGGTTCCTGTGGTTGCGAGCGCGTCGCAGCTTAGAGTACATCGGATGGCGCGATGTTACACAACCTATTGAAACACAACGAGCGCCCAGGGGAGGCGCTCGGTGGTTGTTGTGTTCAGGTACAGGGCGCACCCTCACACAGGATTTAGGTGGAACTGCTCGGTTAACGTTAGTGTATGCCAGGTGCTTTAAGCCGGGCTTATCGGCGTGTTAAGCATCAGCGAAAGTGTCGGTTTCAGGTTAGTAGTTGGCGGATGTTACTGGGCATTTCTGCGCGGGAACTGGTGACCTCTTCACCGTCGCGCAGGCGGCGCAGCGTGACCTCATCTTTTGCCAGTTCATCCGGTCCCGCGATGACCACCACGGGAATGCCCTTGCGGTCGGCGTGCTTAAACTGCTTGCTAATGTGCCGATCTTGCAGGTACAACTCCGTGCGGATGCCTGCATTCCGTAGTTCGGTGGCGATAGTAGCACAGGCAGGGCGCACATCGCTATTGAATACTGTGACCAGTGCCTGCACCACCGTGCCACCGATGTCCGATGGATATAACTCCAGTGCTTCCATCAGGTCGATGATGCGCTCTATGCCCAGCGACGTGCCAGTGGTGGGCATACTCTCCCGCCGGAACATGCCAATCAGTTCGTCGTAGCGCCCACCGCCGCTCACGCTGCCCAGGTTCGGCTCGGTAATCACCGTCTCGAAGATCGGTCCGGTGTAGTAGCCCAGCCCACGCACCATCGTGAAATCAAACTCGTATGTGGTCGGGTCAACGCTCAGGTTGTCCAGGTATTCTGCCAGTTCGCGCAGCTCGCCCACACCGTCCGTGGCACCTTCGGCGTCGCCGAGCTGCTCTGCAACGTAGGTCAAGTTGGCGACGCCCGGCTCACTGTGTGTGATTAAGTCCATCATGCGGGCGACCACATCGTCGGCAATGCCCCGGTCGAGCAGTTCCTTTTGCACGCCCTCCGCGCCGATCTTGTCGAACTTGTCCACGCTGCGGTACAGGTCGGGCAGTTGTGCGTCTGGCACACCGCTAAACGCGCCGATTGCGGTTAGCAGCTTGCGGCTGTTGATCTTCACGGTGAACTGCGGGAACCCCAGCCGCTTGAGCGCGGTCACAATCACGGCAATCACTTCGGCGTCCGCGTGCATCTCGCTCACACCCACAATGTCCGCGTCACACTGGTAGAACTCACGGTAGCGCCCACGCTGGGGGCGCTCCCCGCGCCACACCGGGGCAATGTGATAGCGCTTGAACGGGAAGTTCAGGTCGTTTTCGTACTGGGCGACGACCCGTGCCAGCGGCACCGTCAGGTCGTAGCGCATGGCAAGCTCTTCCTTGCTGCGCTGGTGGGACGCGCTGTAGATCAGGTTTTCGGCGTCTTCGCCATATTTGCCGAACAGCGTTTCGTGCTTTTCCATCGTCGGCGTCTGGATTGGCTCGAAGCCGTACAGGTGGAACACCTCGCGCACGGTGTTGAACACGTACTCGCGCTTGAGCATGTCCGACGGTAGGAAGTCGCGCATTCCCTTGGGGATGGCGGGTTTCACGTTTGCCATAAATCATCTCCTCTCACGATTTGGGTAGGGGCATGGGTGCCATGCCCAGGCAACAAAAAAGCGCAGACCAACGCCTGCGCTCGTAATCACAAATTCGCATGGTTGGTTCGCGCTATTGGGTTGGATGGTGGTGATGTGTGCGCTGCATGTGTTTGCCTTCTTGGTTGCGCCCCTAGTATAGCGCTTCAGTCCGGCAAAAGGCAACGGTTATGCACCGTAGAGGCATTGCGTGCAGCTTCCCTGCACCAAAACACCCCATGTGAACTCTCCTGCGGTACCACCACAACGCGCCGCTCATGGTTATACCCACAATACAACTAACGGCATACACTGGATCTCAGAAATCACCCCCCACAAACAGGAGTACCCCCCATGACCGACCCAAACCTGTGGCAGCAGATGCGCCAGCACAACCAGGACAAGTCTATCTACCAGCAGGCGGCGCAGTACGCCCGTGAGTACCTGGACGCCGTTGACTGGCGCCCCGTCTTCCCCACACCCGCAGCGCTCGCGCAGCTCAGCACATTTGACGAACCGCTGCCCGATGCCCCGCACGACCCGGCGGCAACCCTGCAAACCCTGCACGAAATTGGCTCCCCGGCGACGGTGGCGCAGGGCGGCGGGCGCTACTTCGGCTTTGTGAACGGCGGTGTGCTGCCGGGTGCGTTAGCGGCACGCTGGCTGGCAGATGCGTGGGATCAGAATGGGGCGCTGTATGTGATGTCCCCAGTGGCGGCGCAGCTAGAGCAGGTGTGCGAGCGCTGGACGGTCGATTTGCTAGGGCTGCCGGAGGGCACAGCAGCGGGTTTCGTGAGCGGTACATCCACGGCGAGCCTGTGCGGGATGCTGGCGGGGCGCAATGCGCTGCTGGCACGCCTGGGCTGGGACGTGAGCGAACAGGGGTTGTTCGGCGCACCGCCGCTGCGCGTGGTCACAAGCGAGCAGGCACATGGCACCATCCGCAAGGCGCTGGCAATCCTCGGCATCGGACGTGCGCAGATTGAATGGGTGCCAGCGGACGAGCAGGGGCGGTTGGACGTGGCGCAGTTGCCACCGCTGGACGAGCGCACGCTGTTGATTTTGCAGGCGGGCAACGTCAACAGCGGCTCGTTCGAGGCGTTCACCGAGTTGTGTACCCGCGCCCAGGATGCGGGCGCGTGGGTGCACATTGACGGGGCATTTGGGCTGTGGGCGGCAGCAAGCGCCACCACCCGTCACCTGACCGACGGGGTTGAACTGGCGGATAGCTGGTCTGTAGATGGGCACAAGACGCTGAACACGCCTTACGACAGTGGGATTGTGCTGTGCAAAAGCCGCGCCGCGCTGGTGAACGCGCTCCAGGCGACAGGGTCGTATATGCAGTTCAGCCAAGAGCGCGACGGAATGCTCTACACCCCGGAAATGTCCCGGCGGGCGCGGGGCATTGAGCTGTGGGCGGCGCTGAAAACGTTGGGGCGCAGCGGCGTGGACTCGTTGATTGCCAATTTGCACCACCATGCGCGGCTGTTCGCGGCGCTGCTGCCGGGGCACGGGTTCCGGGTGCTGAACGACGTGGTGTTTAATCAGGTGATTGTCGCGTGCGACACGCCGGAACTCACGCAGGCGACATTGCACAACATCCAGCAGAGCGGCGAGTGCTGGTGTGGTGGCTCCCAGTGGCGCGGGGAACCTGTGATCCGTGTGAGTGTGTGCTCGTGGGTCACCACGCCGGAGGATGTGCAGCGCTCCGTGCGGGCGTTCGCTGCTGCATATAAGGCGGCAAAGCAGGGCAGCGCAGCACCGACGCAGGGGGACTAATCCCCCACAACGATTTCGCCGTTTTCCATGCTGGTGATAATCGCCAGCGCCTCAATCGGCACATCAGTGTAGCCCGCTGCGTGCAAGCGCCCCCGACCGCCCTCAAAGCTTTTCTCCACCACGCAGCCAACACCGGCGAGGTTCGCGCCTGCGCTTTTGATGATCCGTGCCATTGCCAGCAGCGTCGCACCGGACGCGAGGAAGTCGTCAATGATGATGACGTTCTCTCCCGCGTGCAAAAACTCCGCAGAGACGAGTAAGTTCACATGTTCGCCCTTGGTGTGGCTGGGTGCAGTTTCCAGGAACACCGGACCTGCCATGGTGATAGGCTTCTTCTTGCGGGCGTAGACGACGGGCACGCCCATGACCATGCCTGTGGCAATCGCCGGGGCTATTCCGCTGATCTCCGCTGTGAGGATGCGGTCGGCGTGCAGGTCAGCAAAGCGGCGGGCGAACTCATCGCCAATTTGCTGCATCAGGTCTGGCTGAATCTGATGGTTGAGCAGGCTATCGATCTTGAGAATGCCCCCGCCGAGGTTCAACCCCTCCGCGATGATGCGCTCTTTCAGTAGCGGTAGCGTCATGTTGCGTCTTCTTCTCCTGTGTGAGCAGTGGCACCACCCGTCTCTTCGTACACATCGGCAAAGGCGGTGTCGAACGTGTAACCCAGCGGTTTGAACACCTCGTATAAACCCGCCCCTGCTACCTGCCCCGCCTCCGTCTTGAGTGCGTCCTTCATCGTCGCTTCGTCAGCAAAGTACAGTTCCAGTATGCGATAATACGGCGACTGCCCCTCTGGGCTGCCGATTATTGTGACCACCTGACGGCGGGTGATGTTGGGGATTTGTTCCACCATCGTGAGGAATTTGGCGTAGCCTTCCTCAAACTCGCGCACATCTGCGCCAGGGTGGTGGAAGATTATCATGAATTTGACCATAACCGAGCAGTGCTTTATGTTATTGCGTTTACTGTGGGGCAACCGCGCCCCGTTCTACGTGCTAAGCCTGGCGGCGCCCTGTGCCGATGATAATACCCAGTACCAGCCCCAGCACAAACAGGAACGCCAGTAGGCGTGTGGGCGTGTTGCTAGGTTGGGGTGCCGCCTGTGCGGGTTTGCGCCCCTCCAGGTAGGTCGCGGCGTCTTCCAGTCCGGCAGCGATCTGCCCCGCGCGTGTGCTAACCGCACTGTTCTCCGCGTTGGCTGCCTCCTGGCGGATGCCCTGTGCTGTGCTGCGAAGCTGACCAGCGGCAGTGCTGCGAGTCGTGTTTGCCTGCTCGCTCAGCTTGGCAGCAACTTCCTGCATTTCCGGCGGCAGCGCTTCTTCCGCTGCGCCCATCATCGGCTCATTTGGCGGGGGTACGGGCAGGTCTTCGATGGCAGTGTCCTTCCACTTGGCACCCTCTTCAATCAGCATCTTCGGAATGCCGTCAATGATCGGGTACTTGTAGTCGCTGTCCGCGCAGTACAGCCATGTGTCTCGCACGATCTCCAGCTTGCCAGGGTCATCGCCCTTGTCCGTGTAGTGCACCGCCACCGGGCAGCGCAAAATGTCGAGCAGTTTCGGGTCAATCGGTGTGGATGTTGTCGCCATGGGTCTACCTAATCTATGCCAGCGAATCCGCCACATGATAGCGCAATCTGCACAGCGGGAACAGGTGTTAGGCAGTCCGGTGGCGATGGGCTATTCTGCCGTGTCGCTGTCTGTGTTTGCTGCTGTGTTTTCTTCCGCGCCGAACGTCACGCGCTGGTAGACCTCGCTCAGTGCCAGCGTGACCGACAGCGACGGCAGCGCGATTGCCGCTTCCAGTTCTGTGGCGTGGGTGAGCAGCCATGTATCACTTTCGCCCCTGCTAAACACATCAATGCGTGGCTCGTCCTGCCACACCAGCACATAATCTTGCAGCGTGGCAATCTGGCGGTAGTGGTCGAACTTGGTGGTGCGGTCGGTGTTCTCGGTCGTCTCGGACAGGACCTCAACGATCACCGTGGGGTTGGTCAGGATGCCGATGGGCGCGTCTTCTACGTAGATGGGGTCGCCACACACCACTGTCAGGTCTGGGAAGAAAAAGTTTGCGCTCGCTGCGTGTATCGCCGTGTCGGAATCAAAGTGGCGGCAGGGTGTGCCCCGCGTTGCGTTGTAGAAGATGCCATTCAGGTCAGACGTGATCGCCTGATGCGGTGGTTTGGCGCCCGCCATGGCGTAAACGGTGCCGTCAATCAACTCATATTTCACGTTGTCCGTCTCGCGCAGCAGATCAAAGTATTCCGCTACGCTCATCGTGTCATCGTGCTTGGGTTGCGCGACCATCGCCTATTCCTCCGCACCCGCTGCACTGAACGTCACGCGCTGGTAGACCTCGCTCAGCGCCAGCGTTACCGACAGCGACGGCATCGCGATTGCCGCTTCCAGTTCCGTGGCGTGGGTGAGTAGCCACGTATCACTTTCGCCCCTGCTAAACACGTCAATGCGTGGCTCGTCCTGCCACACCAGCACATAATCTTGCAGCGTGGCAATCTGGCGGTAGTGGTCGAACTTGGTGGTGCGGTCGGTTTGCGCAGTAGACGGTGACAGGATTTCAAACAGCAGGAGCGGGTTCGTGAGCATTGCAACGGGTGCATCCGCTACGAACTGCGGCTGTTCACAGACAACCGAGACGTCCGGGTACGTGTAGCTGTTTACAGTCGCCACCTGCATATCAGACCCATACACGCGGCACGGTCGGTCTCGCAGGCTAATGTTGAGCAGTGTAACCAAGTTCCCGTTGATGAGGATGTGATTTTCACTCGCGCCCGCCATGGCGTAAACGGTGCCGTCAATCAACTCATATTTCACATTGTCCGTCTCGCGCAGCAGATCAAAGTATTCCGCTACGCTCATCGTGTCATCGTGCTTGGGTTGCGCGACCATCGCCTATTCCTCCGCCTCCGCATCCGCTGCGCCGAACGTCACGCGCTGGTAGACCTCGCTCAGTGCCAGCGTTACCGACAGCGACGGCAGCGAGATTGCCGCTTCCAGTTCTGTGGCGTGGGTGAGCAGCCACGTATCACTTTCGCCCCTGCTAAACACGTCGATGCGTGGCTCGTCCTGCCACACCAGCACATAATCTTGCAGCGTAGCAATCTGGCGGTAGTGGTCGAACTTGGTGGTGCGGTCGGTGTTCTCGGTCGTCTCGGAGAGCACCTCAACGATGACCGTGGGGTTGGTCAGGATGCCGATGGGCGCGTCTTCTACGTAGATAGGGTCGCCGCACACCACCGTGACATCTGGGAAGAAGTAACTGTCATGGGATGGGGACGTGACAGCAGTGTTGGACGTGCGGGCGGCACAGTCGCCTCCAAGCAGCGAACCGTAAAGCATCCCTACCAGGTTTGTTTCGATGACGCCGTGGTTGGGTTTGGCACCAGACATCGCGTAGACGGTGCCGTCAATCAACTCATATTTCACGTCGTGCGCCCGGCGCAGCAGATCAAAGTATTCCGCTACGCTCATCGTGTCATCGTGTTTTGGTTGCGCAACCATGTGCCATATCCCCACGCTAGCGAACTGTTTAGCAGCGGGAGCACCTAGCCTTTCACGGCACCTTCGGTTGTTTCCTTGATTGCCTCACGCTGCGTAAAGTAGATTACCACAATCAGGGGTACCACCAGGAGTACACTCATTGCCATGAGCACGCCCGGCGTGACCTGGGAGCGCAAGAACGCAATCGCCACTGTGACGTTACGCGCCTCTGGCACGGCGGCAACGAACGACAGCGCCAACAGATACTCGCTCCAGGTGCCCACAAATGTAATCACGCCTGTGGTGAACAACACCGGCGCGGCAATCGGCAGCAGAATACGCACGAACACGTCAAATGTGCTGGCACCATCCACATACGCCGCCTGCTCAATGTCCTGTGGCAGCCGTTGGAAGAACACAATCATTGACCACGCAATCGTCGGCAGCGTGAAGATGGGGTACGTTACCACCAGCGACAGAATATTGCCCGTCAGTCCCAGGCGGCTCATCGTGTCGAACAGACCCGGCAGCACGGCAATCGTTGGGAACAGGTTCATTGCCAGGATGATGTAACGCATGAGCGAGCGCCCATGGAAGCGGTAGCGTCCCAGCGCATATGCCGCCAGCCCCCCCAACACCAGCGAAACAGACGTTGCGCCCAGGGCAATCACAGCGCTGTTGACGATGCTGCGCACGAACTCGTTGTTGCCAATCGCAGCCGTGTAGTTCGCAAGCGTGGGTTCCTGGGGCAGCGCAGTAATCGGCGTAGACTCAACTTCATCTAGTGTTTTGAACGATGTGCTGATGCCCCACAAAAACGGAAACAGTGAATACACGGTAAAGAAGGCAATCACCAGCAGAAAGCCCGCCCGCTGCACGTAAAACCAGATGTCGCGTGTGTTTTCTCCGACCATGTCCTATGCCTCGTCAATTCGCAGGGTGCGCATGTATGCGATGGTGAACGCCATTGTGATGATGAAGATGGTCACGCTGACGGCGGATGAGTAACCAAGCTGTTGGCGCTGGATGAGCGTGTCGTATGCGTAGGTAGACATCACGTAGCGCGTGCGCCCCAACAAAATCTCAAACAGGTCGAACACGCGCAGGAAGATCATTGTGCGCAGCACCAGCGCCACACCAATGGTCGGGCGCATCATCGGCAGGGTGATGTACCAAAAGCGCTGCAAGCGGTTCGCACCGTCAATTGCCGCCGCCTGGTACGTCTCGCGTGGGATTGCCAACAGCCCCGGCAGCAGCAGCAGCGCCACAATCGGCGCTTCCTTCCACACGATGACCGCCACCAATGTAGGCACTTGCAGCGCCGGATTTAGCAACCACTGCTGCGATTGTTCCAAGGCACCACCGCCCACCAGCAGCGCATTGAACAAGCCGGTCTCATCCGGGCGCAGCATTACCTCCCAGAACTGCGTGGCAATGAGCGTGGGCATGGTCATCGGTATGAGCATGACCAACCGGAGAAAACCAATGCCGCGCAAGCGCTGCGCCAAGATCATGGCGATGGCGAAACCGATGGTGAACTGGAAGAACGTTGCCAGCACCGTGTAGTAAATTGACGTAAACAGCGACTGAACAAACTCAATGTCGCGGGCGCTGAACACAAACTGACGCCCATCCAGTGTGAACGAGGCGAAATCTCGGTAGCGCAGTTCGTTGTATTCGGGTTCGCGCCCGGTGTCCCGGAATAGGTTGCGCAGGCGCGGGTAGACGACTTCTTGCGTGCCATCCCCGTTGATTAACAACTCGCACTCCACTGCCGGGTCATCGCAGTCGATCACATCCAGCCGCACACTCCACAGTTGGGTGTAGTTCTCCATGCCCACAAAGTTGATCGGATCCGAACTGGCAAAGCGCTCGTCCGTCAGGCTGGTGATAAACACGCGCTCTAGCGGCGTAATCGCAATGACTATCAGCACAATGAGCGTGGGCATCAGCAGGTTCCAGGCGCTGCGTGTGCGCTTGGAGGTGATGTCTTCGTCGCCTGTGAAGTGGGGCAGGCTGAGCGCAACCGCTCGCTGCAACAACACGGACACCACCAGTGCCAGCACATAGGGCAAGCTGCCCAGGAACACATCTTGCGCGTTTTGCCCGGTAGCGAGCGACTGCACAACCACATACGCCGTGGCAGCCCCCGTGACCCCCACCAGCCAGTAGCAAATGAGCCGCGCCCAGCGGATTGCGCCAAGCTGCCCGCCGCGCAGCGATACGCTCAGCCGCAGCAGCAGCCCGGCACCCAACAGCAGCAGCACCGGGCGGATGATGCCCAATGTGCTGATGAACTGCCACACGACCTGCCCCGGCGTCAGCCCGCCGATGCTAACGAACAACTCGGCAATCACTGCCCAAACGACCAGCACACCAAACAGACCCAGGCTGAGGAAGAAGAACAAAACTGCCACGAGTTCTACGGCGAACGGTTGGCGGGGGGGTCCGGTTTGGCGTTGGCGGAGTTCAGCAGTTGTCATGGTGAAATTACTCCGATTGTGTGATGCTGGGCAGGTTTTAACGCTAAGAAAAAGGGCGCTGTTAGGCGCCCGGTTGTTATGTGTTCGTTTGCGCTAGAAGCCTAGCTCGAAGACCAGATCTTCTAAGTCGAACTCTAAGTCGTCTAGCGCGATTCTGGCGTCCGCCTCCCCGCGCAGCACGGAATGCACTGCATTGGCGTACAAGCGGGACACATCGTTGTAGCGATCCCCGGCGACCGTAGACGGGCGCGGTGTGGCGCTGTTGGTGCTCAGCGTCTCAAACGTCTGCGCGAACAGCGGCGCGTTGGGGCTATCTTGCATCTCCTGCTGGTCGTATACCGACAGTGCCGTTGGTGCAAAGCCGCCCTCCAGGGCACGGAAGGTTTGCTGTTCGGCGCTGGTCAGGAACAGTGCGAGTGCGGTTGCTGCTTCGGGGTTGTCGCTGTACTGGGATACCGCCAGGCTCCAGCCGCCCAACGTCGCTGCGGCACGCTCGCTGCCTGCGGGCAGCGGTGCCAACCCGAACAGGTTCTGCACTGCACTGCCGTCCTGGGCACTGAGGTTGTAGGCATACGTCCAGTTGCGCATGAACGCCGCGTTGCCCTCCTGCCAAATGCGCCGCGAGTCCTCTGGACCGTGGGCGATCACGCTGTCCGGGCTGATGTCGCCTACCCAGCCTGCCGCCCGCTCAATCGCCATGATAGTCTCCGGGTTGTTCACCTGCACTTCGCCATCGGGCGAGATAATCACGCCGCCGCCCTCTGCTGCCTGCCATTCCAGCCCGTTAACGATGGTTGCTTCGCCCAGTGACCCCTGCCACACATAGCCCCAGAACTCGCTGTTGCCCTCCGCGCGTTCACCTTCCTGGATGATGCGGGCGCTTTCAGCGAGGTCTTCCCACGTCGCGGGGACGGACAGACCGTATTTGTCCAGCAAGTCCTGGCGATAGTAGAGCAGCCCGAGGTCGGTATACCACGGTAGTGCAATCAGTTCGCCGTCCAGGGTGTTGTTTTGGATGAGCGCTTCGGGGTGTTGGGTAATGAAGGGTGAGTCTGCGGGGAGCACGGTGTTCCAGTCGATCATGTGCTCCGCAACGATGGCGGGCCAGATCACGTCAATCGCGTATACGTCTACCGCGTTGCTGCGGGCACCCAAAAACTGAATGTACAGCCCCAGGCGGTCAGTCACGAGGTCGGGCGTTTCCAGCGCGGTGGCGGTGATGTTCGGGCAGCGTTCATTAAACTGCACCAAGGATTGGTTCAGCAGTTGCAGTTCCTCGCCGAGTGCCCCCGTAGCGATCACCAGTTCTGCCGACCCATCCGGGCAGGCAAAGGTATCAAGCTGGGCGGTGGCGGGCAGCACACCCATGCTGAGTGCAATAACGGTCGTCAACAGCAGCGCATAGCGCAGCGGGCGGCGTGCAATTAAAAAGCGCATCATATTTTATCCCCTGTGGATTAAGTTAGGCATCTCGTAGCCAAGCCGCTGGGCGACCTGCTGTAAGTCGGACTGGGTTATCAGCAGGTATTCCTCAGCAGAGAGGTCATCCCAGGTGATTTTGGGGCGGGTGTCTTGCTGTTGCGGCTTGCCGTTGTTGCGGTCAGTGTAGCGCCTGTGCTGGAACACATCGAGATCAAATTCATCCAACGGGAAACCTAGCCACGCGGCGATTTTCGCTGTTGTGCCGCTCACATCGCCCACAAGCTGCTCATACGTCAGCGGGAACACCCATTCGTCGTTGACCTGGGGGTGTTCTAAAAAGCTCTCATTGATGCGTGTCCAGTCCCGCACCCACTGCTTGGTACGCGTGCGCGACCATGTTTCGTGCAGTGGGATGTTGACCTCTGCGTGGCGCAGGCGTTCCTCGTGCAGCAGGGAGACAAAGCAGTTAAACGGGTGGCGGGTGATAAAGAGCACGCGCAGGTCGGGGTACAGGTCGCGCAGGTGCGCGGCGATATCCGCGTCGTATAACACCTCTTTAAAGCCCCAAATGTCCTTGCCCAGCTTCGCTGCCGGGTCACGGAACAGCGTTTCTAGCAGGGCGTGCTCACTCTGGCGGATGACATCAAGCGTGGGGGTCATGTTCGGGATGAAGTTGTTGTAACCGCTGTCCAGGTAGGTGTTTAGCTGGTGCCCGAACATGCCCTGCCACTGATGAAGCCGATTGTATCGGTCGAAAATGCCGTTGAGGATGCCGTCGTGCTCCCCCCAGATCATGATGCGAGGGTGAGAGAGGATGAACCGCTGCAAAAGCGTGCTGCCCGTGCGCTGCCCGCTAGACAAAATGAGGATCGGATTGGGTGTCATAAATTGCCCTGTGCTGCTTCCCGTGGATGTGTTGCGTGCTAGCCATCATCATAGTGCTGGCAGCAATTGCGTGCAACCAAGATGAAGTGGTCATGAAGGGAAATTCATGAATTAAGTTATAAAAAAGCCGTAATCAACGCAGTGTTACGGCTTGTCTTGCGAGGGATCGCGGCGGGTGGCGCTAGGGAAGTGCGAAAAAGCGCAGCGTACCGTCTGTGCCCAGCACGGCAAATGTGCTGCCCGCCGTGTTGAACTGTACCGCGCTCGCGCTGCCCTGTGCAACGGTGACGGGGGCGTTCAGTTCGCCGGGCACGCTGTAATCGTAGCCCAGCAGCGGCGCGTCATCTGTGGAGGCGGTTGCGTTGGGGCGGTGTGCGGCAAGCATCAACACATCACCGCTCTCAGACGCGCCGAACGCGACATCCGTCACCAGGAACGCAGGCTGGCTAGCGCGGGGGCGCTCCTCACCGCTGGCGACATCCAGG
Organism: uncultured Anaerolineaceae bacterium; assembly: GCA_964451095.1. Taxonomy (GTDB): domain Bacteria; phylum Chloroflexota; class Anaerolineae; order Aggregatilineales; family Phototrophicaceae; genus DAOTTY01. The sequence goes on along the minus strand of CAYVGI010000006.1, from coordinate 51,789 downwards.
CTGTACAGGTCGCCACCGCGCCCATAGATGAAATCACCGCCCGCGTCTGCGGGAACTGGCTCCACAAATGCTGCACCCTGTGTGTCTTCCAGCAGCAGCGTGAGCGTGTTCTCGCCCGTGCCGCCGTCCGCATAGACCCACAGTGCGGCGTCCGGGTCGTCGGTGCGCTGTGCCGCCACAACTGCCATGTGCTCACCGTTCGCACTGAAGGCGACATCGGCAACCGGGAACGGAAAGCGGATATTCCGCAGCGGCGGGTCTGTCACAGTGACCGCTTCCGTCGTAAACAGGCGCAGCGCCGGGGCATTCCATAGGTGCAAAATACCCTCGTCGCCGTCTGTGCTGGTGGTGGCAAGCAGTGTATCGTCAGGGTTGAACAGCGCTCGCTCAATCGTACTGCCATGGGCGTCTGGCAACCGGACAGATGAAGCATCGGTGTTTAGCAGCAGCAGCGTGATGCCACCCGTTGTGTCTCCCATTGCGAGTACATCGCCGCTGTTGTTGGCAGCAAACACATTGACTTCTTCCGCGATGAGTTCGTAGGTGATGGTAGTATTCTGCACCGGGTCTACCAGCAGGTTCTCATCATCGGCGCTAACGATATACGCCTCGCCGCGCACGGGGTTATCTCGCCAGGCGAACGACGCTACGGTGCGGTCATCCACCGTAAACGTATTTTCCACGCTAGGGATGTTTTGCAGTGTAATCGCGGTCGCTGCGGCGGCGGGCAACTGCGCGACCTCTGATGCTGGAGTGGGCGGTGGCGTTGCCGCGCTGCCCGTCGTGGGTGCAAGGAAGTAGGTGTTGTCTGCCGCGCTGGATTCTGCCGTCCAGCCGCGCACACCGTCCACTTGCACATCCCACCACACAAAGCCGCTGCTGCATTGCGGGCCGTTCCACACGCGGTCAATGCGCCGCCCTGGCTGGATTTGCCCGACCTGTTCGCTCTCGGTGGTGGGCAAGGTGCGCAGTGTGTTTGGCAAGCCGCCCTGTTCCACCTGCGCCGTGATCTGCCCGGTGGTAATGCGCGGGGTGAGGTAGCCCTCAAAGTTCGGCGGGCAGGTGAAATCGGATGGAATGGCAGCGATGGGTGTGCCGTTGGTCGTGCTGCCTGCCGCTGGAACCGTCAGCGTATAGGTGACGATATTCGGGTCACGGGCGGGTAGGATGTTCGGGGAGCAGTCGCCCGCTGTGCTCACGACGGTGCCTGCCACCCAACCGCTCTCTACTAGATACCATGTCGTGTCCTCGTTGCGCCCTAGCACAAGCTGTTCGCCTGTGATGGTGCCCGTTTGCTCCGCTTCGACTTCCGGCACGAGCCGCACATTGGCGAACTCTCCGTTGCCGGGCGTGACCGTGCACGCATCGGCGGCACGGGGCAGTGCGGGCAGCGGTTGCATCCCGATATTGCCAAGCTGTGGGTCACACGGCTGGATGATGCTGCCATCGTCAGCAGCGTGCAGCGTGTAGGTTGTCTCCCCATAGAACAGCGAGACGATAAAGGGTTGGCGCGTGGTGTCCGTCTTGAAGCCCGGCACCAGCCGGCACATCACTGCACTGTCCGTAGACGGCAGCAGAATCTCGAACTCCCAGCGGTCGGGGCGTCCCAGCCCAGGTACCCGTTGGTTCGCAGCACTGATGGTCGCCTCGAACGCCTCATCGGAAAGCCCCTGAGCGTGGGCGGTGGGCATGGGCAGCAACAGCAGGAGCAGCAGCGCAGGCAGCAGGCGGTGGTACATATTTCTCTCTTCCTTGTGTGATGGCAATGATAGTGGATAGTAATGATGATGGTAGCACGGCTATTGTACCCCGTTGTTTACCAGGAACATGAACTCCAGGAAGTTCTTCTGTTCTTCGGCGGTCATGCGGCGCGGGCGTGCCTGCTCATCAATGATGCCCGTGAACAGATCAACCGTGACCAAACGCCCGTCGTAGATGTACAGCGTGTCCATCCAAAAGCGGGAGTTGCCCCAAAACGGCTGGTCGAAGAACAGGTTGCCCAACCCATAGTGAATCACTGCGGTGCTGCCGCGTGCCGTCCCGTAGAACTCAAATGACTGCGGCTTGTGCGCGTGCGTCCCCGCGACGACATCCGCGCCCCAGTCGGCAATCTGCCGGAAGTCCAGTTGGATTTCCGTCCGTGGCAGGTACTCCTCATACTCAATGTGCTGCACTGTGACCACGATGACATCCACGTTTGGGCGCAGGGTGCCCAGCGCCTCTCGCAGCCAGCCGCCTTTGCAGTCCGCCGCGCCGGGGCGGTCATCGCTGGCAAGCGCGTAGTAGGGTCCGGCGTCGTTACAGGCAATCATGGCGATGGTGCTGCCGTTGTGCTCCAGCAGGAGCGGTTGCTGCGCTTCTTGCGGGGTTTCGCCGCCGCCCAGCGTTTGGATGCCCGCCTGCTGGTACATCTGCAAGGTGCGGCGGTAGTTGTCGTAGCCGTAGTCGTTGTTATGATTGCCGGAAAGCTCCACTACGTCTACACCCACGCGGGTGAGAATGTCGAAGTGGGCGTCCTTGGAGCAAAACGCGCCGAGCGGCTGCTCGGTAAATTGCGGGCACAGCGGCGTAAACGACACCTCGTTGCTGGTGTGGAAGAAGTCCACGCGCGTGGTGTAGTCGGCAATGCCGCTGCTCACCCACTGCACACCATATTCGTCAATCGGCGCGATGGAATCACGGGTAATTGCCGTCACGCCGGACAGGGTGAGGGTGGTTAGCAGGGCGGGGTCGAAGTTCGGGGCAGCGCTGGGCAGCGCCAGCGGGTAGTTGTCCACGCTCATCAGCGGGTGCTCGTTGTCGATGTTTAGCACACGGTAGCGCGGGTGCAGTGCGTCGAACGGCAGCAGCGCGTACTTGTTGCGGTCTGCCCACAGCGCGGGCATTAGCTCGTTGGGCGGGATGGTGCGTGCCTGGGGAACGTTCACACCGTTGGCGGCAAGCAGCGCGGCGGTGTCTGTATCCAGGATGAAGTCACGGTCGGGTGCACCCGCCAGCAGGTCCCAGAACGCGCCGCTGTCCAGGTTGGCGCGGGTGCTGTTAAACGCTACCACGGGCACAAATACCAAACGGGCATTCGTCACTGCTTCGGTTGGCGCGGGGGTGGCGGTTGCCTGTGCCTTTGGCGGTGTGAACTCGAACAGGTCTACGTCTGCGGTGGGGGTGGCACGCGGCGGGCTGAACGTAAACGCCGCCGGGTCTACGGTGGGCACTGCCACAGGTTGCGACGACTGCCACGGTTCCGCATAAAATGCCAGGTACTCGGCGACGTGTTCGCGCCAGTAGCGGTTGTCGTGCTCGCCCTGTGCGTGCACCGTGTAGGTGTAGTCCACGCCGCGCTGCCGCAAGTGCTCGTCCATCTGGTCAAGTCCGGGGCGAGCGAAGTCCTGGGCACCCCGGTCTAGCCAGATGCGCAGGTCGTCAATGCCCTCGGCGTCCAGCGCGAGGTCGAGCGGGTTATGCTCTGGTGGGGCGTGGTAGGGGTCAAAGAAGGCGCTGTGCCCACCCACTGCCCCAAACAACGTCGGGTGCCGGAACGCGATGACATACGCCCAAAAGCCGCCACGAGAAATGCCACCGATGGCGCGTGTGTCCCGTTCAGCAGACACACGGTAGGCGCTTTCCACGGCGGGCAGCAGTTCCTGCAAAAACACCATCTCGAACGACACATCCTCAAAGCGGTTCTCATTGGCGATCCACTCGCCATACGGCAGCACAGCGATCATGGGCGGCAGCTCACCGGACGTAATGCCCGCGTCTAGCACGTCATCCAGCCCGATTTGCAGCCAGTGGTCGTCAAACTGCGCGGAGCCGTGCATCAGGTAGACGGTGGGGTAGCTGCTCACCGTGTTATCGTCGTAGCAGGGGGGCAGGTACACCGTGTAGTGCATGGTGGTAGTCGCAATCACACTGCGATAGGACTGGCGCTCGGTGCGCCCGGTCGCCTCCGTGCAGGCAGCAGCGCCCGGCGCAGGCGGCATCCCTACCAGCAGGAACAGCGCCAACAGAATAGGTGCAATATGGTTCTTTTTCACAGGCAACCCCGCCTCAACATGGGCAACACGTTAATCGGTGCCACATATTAGGGGAGGGATGGGGGTTTTGCTACAGAGAAGTTGGAGGAGGTGCCGGGGGCAGCGTTGCCATCCCCCGGCGTGCACATGCAAACTGTGCGACTACATATCTTCAAGTGCCCGCTGTGTGTTCGGCTTGGCGTTGATGATGTGCTTAATCGTCTTTTCCGGCACGCCAATTGCCTGTGCCAGCGTGACCGCAAACTGATCGACCTGATCGAGCACGGTGCGCTGATTGTCGGAAATGGGTTCCGCACGCAGGCGGCGCTGCAAGATCATCAGGTACGCCATCTGCGTGTGCAGCTCGCGAGAGTCCCCGACGAGGGCGCTACCGTTGCCTTTGTCACCATTGCCTGCCTCTAGCATCACTGCCAGCAGGCTCCCGATTGCTGCCACTAGCTGAACATCGTTGTCCGACCAGATGTTTGCCTGGTTGCCACCCAGCGTAATTGCACCGTGGATGCCCTTGGCACCGATGATGGGTGCGGCGATGAGCGTCTGTGCGGTGGGTAGGTACGGGTCACGGTCGAAGCCGTTGCGCATCTCTGGTACCAGCAGCGGCATCTTCTGGTCAATCGTGCGGGTTGCGATGCTTTCCCGGTTTACGACGGTGCCGCTGTTCGCGTTCACTTCCCCGGCACCGGCGACAATGCTCAATTGCCCGTCCTGAGACTTAAGGTACACCAGCACACCAATCGCGCCGAAAAGGTGGTAGATCATCTCTACTGTGGAGCGGATGAACTGGTCGCTGTCGCTTACCTTGGGCATTGCCTGGGCAACCTGAGACAGTGTGTTGGACTGCACGAAGTAACGGTGGCTGCGCAGTTGTTGGTTCTCCAGCTTTTGGATCATGCTGGAGTTAATCTCCGCAATGTGCTGGTTTTGGGCACGGTAGTCCCGGTTGCCAACGGGCTCGTACATCTTGTTCATCATCTGGGAGATGAGCAGCGTTGCCCGGTCAACCACATTCTCGTCGAATGTCCACACCCCATCAAAGCGGCGGCGTCCGGTCATTTCGTCGCGCCCGTCCTGCTCCTGGGTGGAGAGCAACGTCCAGAACTGTGGTGTATCCACCAGCACAAACCACTCAATTGCCAGCGGTGAGGTCGGGTCTAGCGGGATGTACTCAATGCCCGGAATGGCAGGCGGGCGCACATCTGGCACGCCGATGACATATACACGGCGGCAGACGTTACCCAGGCGGGTGTAGCGCTTCATCTGGTCTGGAAATTGCGAGAACTTCTCAAACCCGGCGTAAAAGTCCACGGGCATCCCGTGATTGATGACTTGATCTTCAATGTGGTGGCTGATGACGTTCATCATCGGCACGGTGTTCACGCGCCGAATGTGTTGGTACTGGGATGCCAGCGAGTTGTAGAGTGAAATAGACATGACTTACCTTTAGGTACACAACTAAGTTAACAAGCGTTGAACTTGTTCGTTGAAATCTGGACTACACAGGTTCCCGCTGACGTGATGGGGGGGACAAGCCCGTTTCGCCCTGTAATTAGCTCAACTAGACGACAGCATAAAGCACAAACATTGATGCAAGATGAAAAACGCTTAACTTTTCTTGTATTTATATCGTTAATCTCAAAATAAATCAACGCAAAGACCACACAATTTAACCGGGTGGGCAACAGCGGCTAGCCATGTGGACAAACATCCCCTAAACGCAAATCAGGCAGAGCACCCACTTTGGGCGACCCTGCCTGTTCACCGTGACCTCGCGGACGAAGAGGAACGTATGCTGCTAGTTGCTGCCGTTAGACGCACGCTCGCTTAGCCGATAGCCAATGCCACGCACATTAACGATGAGATCCTGGTCTAAACCCGCTTTTTTTAGCTTGCGGCGCAGGTTGCTCACATGCGGGCGGATGACCTCGCGTGCTTCCGCCTCGCCCACGGTGTAGCCGCGCACTTCGCGCACCAACTCGTGGCAGGAAACCACCCGCCCCTGGTGTGCCGCCAAATACAACAGCAGGTCGAACTCCGTCGGGGTCAGATCAATCGGTTTGTCCTCAACCGCGATCTGGTAACGACCGGGGAACACCGTCAGCATCCCAAGCTGCATACTGCTCGCCTGTTCCGGCACGGTCACATCGTCCAGCGACGGTTCGACTGCCGGGCGGGGTTCGTCATAGCCCTCGTAGGCGGGTGGCTGCTCCGCTTTGATCTGCGTGGTTTGCAGTTCGGAGAGGTTACGCTGGATCACCTTGAGTAGGTCACGGCGGCGGCGCAAATTGCGAGAACGCTTGATGCCCTCGGAGACGCTGTGCTTGATGTCCTGGCTGGAGCTAGGCTTAATCAGGTAGTCGTGTGCGCCCAGTCGCAGCGCCTCGATTGCTGTGCCCAGGCTGGCATAGCCCGTCATCAGGATAACGCTTGCGTCTGGCACCAGGTCTTTAATGCGCCGCAGCAGTTCCACACCGTCGATGCCGGGCATACGGATGTCTGTCAAAACCACGTCAAAGTCCTGCCCGTTGACCATTTCAATCGCTTCTTCGCCACTTGCCGCCTCGCTCACGCGGTAGCCTACCCGTTGCAGGGTTTTACTAACGGAGTAGCGAATCGCACCCTCGTCGTCAACGACAAGAATGTGCGCTGCTTCATTACCTACATCATTCATTTTTGCCGGATTAATGTCCATGGACTGCCTCGTAACTTTAATCTTGCCGCTATCCTTTCTCAAGCATACATCTAACCGCAATTATTTTCAAGAACAGGTAATCCCCACATACAGACATGAATGAACAAATTGACTGAAATGCGTAGCAAACGCTAAAGCTTACAGGAGATTGTATAGCGTTTGGCGTTGTCCGTAGGCACATGATACGGATTTGCAACAACGCTCTCTGTCAGGTGCACCACCATGATCGTCGCGTTATCGTCAACGATAATAGGAATGTTATCGCGCTGTGGGCGGGGGATTTTGCGATTTATCATCCAATCCTTTAGCTTTTGTGTGTGCCCCCCCAGTCCCCGCAATGCTATGCGGTCACCTGGCTTACGGGTACGCACATGCGGTCTTACGTCATCGTGCAGGTAAATTGTGCCCAGCGGGGTGTAACCCACGGGGACATCCGCCGCCAGCAGCAACCACCCCTGCGTTAACGGTACAGGTCGCCCCGGCAGCAGCGGCAGCACCGCATTACGCGGCAGCGATAGCACGGGGGCGCTCGCCGCACCGTCTACGGAGAAAACCAGGTCATCATAGGCGATTTGCATTTGCACCCCGTTCGGGAACTGTGCAACCGCACCCTGTTCACCAAACTGTGCCACGTACTGCGCCGCAACGATATGCTGGTAGTCCACATCGAACTGTGGGGCGGCATGAGCACGCGCCGCCAGTGCTGCGATAACCCGCCGCTGCAATGCGGGATGCTGCGCAAGCAGCGCCGCCCGTGGGAACCCCCATGTGTGCGTTTGTGTGGTGGCGTGCTGCGTCAACAGCGCCTGCACCTGCACGTCCACATAGTCGGATTCGACCGACGCGACATCTGCCAGGCGCACCAATGCCTCCGTGATATTCGGGTTCATCTGCTGCAACAGGGGCACCAACTCGTGGCGAACGCGGTTGCGCAGGAATGTTGGGTCGTCGTTGGTGGGGTCGTGGCGCGGTTGCAGATTTGCCCCCGCAGAAAAGGCGTCAATCTCCGTGCGGCGCACCGCCAGCAGCGGGCGTACGAGCGTAAGTTCGGGGTGATAGGGCAGTGGTGCCCGCCAGCCCATGCCCTGCAACCCGTGCAATCCCGCCCCGCGCAGCAGCCGCAGCAGCACCGTTTCCGCCTGGTCATCGGCATGGTGCCCGGTGGCGATGGTGTGGGCACCGATGCGTGCTGCGACCTCCGCAAACAGATCGTAGCGTGCCTTGCGCCCGGCGGCTTCCAGGTTCGTAGCCGTGGTAGGGGGGGGCAGCGTGCGCAGCGTCACCGGAAGATCTCGCCTGCGTGCCTGCGCTGCGACGAAGTGTGCGTCTGCTGCGCTTGCCGCGCCACGCCAGCCGTGGTCTAGCGTGACGATATGCAACTGCACATCAAACGTCGTGCGCAGTCGGTACAGCGCTTCTAGCAGGGCGAGTGAATCTGCCCCGCCGGACACACCGACCACCACAGTTTGCCCCGCATGCAGCAAATTCTGCTGCTGGATCGCCCGCCGGACGGATTCTAAGAAAGGCATGTTTGAATTTCTCGATTGCGGTTAAGATAGCGGGCGTTTGACTCAGGATTGCCTGCGATGAAAGGGCACCGGGTAGGCCTGATGCCTGCGTTACCTCGTGCCGACAGGAGCAATGTGTGTTAGGTCCACTCGACTACTTACTGGGACTTTTCTCCCTGGATATTGGCATTGACCTCGGTACCGCAAACACGCTCGTTAGTGTACGAGGCAAAGGGATCGTAATCAATGAACCCTCTTTTGTTGCCATCGAGAAAAAGACCAACCTGCCGATTGAGGTAGGCGCCCGCGCCAAGGAGATGTGGAGCAAAAACCCCAAGGATATCCTCATCGTGCGCCCGCTGCGCGACGGGGTGATTAGCGAGTTCGAGGTGACTTACGCGATGCTGCACCACCTCATCAACAAGGCACACGAGCAGACATGGGTGCCCGTGCCGCGCCCACGGGTGGTGGTGGGCATCCCCAGCGGCGTGACCGAAGTGGAAAAGCGTGCCGTCTACGATGCGACACTGAGCGCGGGTGCCCGCGAGGTCTTCCTGATTGAGGAGCCAGTCGCAGCGGCGATTGGCGCGGGGCTACCTGTGCAGGAAACACGCGGCAGCATGATTATCGACATCGGTGGTGGTACCACCGAGGTGGCGATCTTCTCGTTGGGCGGCATTGTGATTAGCCGTTCCATCCGTGTGGCGGGCGACGAGATGGACGAGGACATTGTGCAGTACATGCGTGCCAAGTATAACCTGCTCATCGGCGAGCCAACCGCAGAAAAAGTAAAGATTGCGGTAGGCTCTGCTTACCCGCTGCCGGAGGAGAAAACCTGGTCTGTCAGCGGGCGCAACCTGGTTACGGGGCTGCCAGCACGGGTTGAGGTGAGTTCGATTGAGATGCGCGAGGCGCTGTCCGGCTCGGTCGATATTCTGATCGACACGGTGAAGGACGCGCTGGACGAAACGCCACCAGAACTCATCGCAGACCTGATGGAGAGCGGCATTTGCCTGGCAGGGGGTGCTGGGCAGCTCCGCGGGCTAGACCAGCGACTCGCGGAGGAAGTGAACATCCGCGCTTACGTTGCCGACGACGCCATGACGTGTGTGGCACGCGGTGCCGGGCGCGTGCTGGAAGACTACAACAACCTGCGGCGGCTGCTCGTCGGCATTGAGCGCGGCAGCACGCACCACTAGCGCAGGGTGCACGTCCCGTGGGCGGCTTTGCTATAATGCACGCCTGACGAGAAGTGGTAGTGGAGTCCTCACGCATTGACCCGTAGCTGGCGCAGCAATCCCATCACCCTGTTTTTCATTAGCATTTTCGCCTGCATGAGCCTCATTATCTTGAGCGCGATTGGCATCCTCACCCCCGTGGAAAACGCCACGGCAACGCCCATCCAGTGGATTTCTGGCAGTTTGAACAACTTTACGCTGTCCATGTCACAATCTGCCAGTGAACTCGCCCAAATCCGTGACTTGCGTGCCCGCGTTGCGCTGCTGGAAGAAACCCTGGCGCAGTATCAGTCCGAGTTGGTGGAACTGCGCGAGATCGAAAGCGACTATCAACGCCTGACGGAACTGCTGGATTATGCGTCCATCCGCGAAGACCAAGACTTCGTCACCGCAGACATCATCGACATTGAGCAGAACGGGCAACTGCGCACCATCACCGTTAACCGGGGCACCCGCGATGGTATCGCCGTGGGAATGCCTGTGGTCACGCAGCAGGGGCTGGTGGGGCGTGTGCTGACGGTCAGTGCGCGGGCATCGCGGGTGCTGCTGATTACCGACCCGACCAGCGCGGTTAGCGTGCGCTTGCAGTCCAACCGCGTGGAGGGCACGGTGATCGGGCAACTTAGCGGCAATTTGCGCCTGACGTTTGTCCCGCTAGATCAGGAAATCCAGGAGGGCGACATTGTCATCACGTCCGGGTTGGGCGGCAACTTCCCGCCAGATGTTGTGGTGGGCGCGGTGACCAGTATCCGCCAGTTTGAGTTTGAGTTGTTCCAGGAGGCACAGGTGCGCAGCTTCAACAACTTCGACACGCTGGAGTTCGTGCTGGTGGTGACGAGCTTTGAACCCGTTGACCTGTCCATCTTGGAGCAGGACACCGAAGAAGGCGAAGCGGAGCAGTAGCCCGTGCTCGCGTACCTCAGCGTAAGCATCCCCATCCTGGCGCTGGCGGCAGCGCTGCAATCCAGCCTAGTGCCACAAATTCGCATCCTGGGCGGCGGACCGGACTTTGTGCTGCTGCTGGTCATGAGTTGGTCGGTCAACAGCGAGTTTGACGAGGCGCTCACCTGGGCGTTTGTGGGCGGCATCGTGCAAGACTTGCTCTCTGCTGCGCCCACGGGTACCTCGTCGCTAGGGCTGATTCTTATCGTCACGGTGGTGCAAATCCTGGATCGGCGGCTGTATCGCGTGGGTTTCCTGCTGCTGAGCTTGCTGGTGGTCGCTGGCACGTTGCTGAAGGAGACCGTGTTTGCGCTGGTGATGTCGTTTGTGGGCTTCCCTGCGGACTTCCTGAACGCGCTGTCCTATGCTATTGTGCCCAGTGCCCTGTACAATGTGGCGCTGCTGGCACCTGCCTACTGGTTCGTGCGGCGTGTGCAAAAGCGTGTGCAGCCCGCACCCAGGGTGTTCCAGTGAGCATCAGAACCGGGATTGTTTGTCGTTAGAGGGTTAACTCTTGCAGCGCATTGCACCGTTCCAAACCTGGCGGCTTAGCTTCTTCCAGGGCATTATCTTCGCCGTCTTCCTTATCTTCTCCCTACAACTGTATCAGTTCCAAATCGCACGCGGCGATGAGTTTGAGCTGCTGGCGGACGATAACCGCCTGAACCGCCTGCCCATTCCCGCACCGCGCGGCGTCGTGTTCGACCGCTACGACCGCCCCATGGCAATCAACGTGCCCGCCTACAACGTGACGATTGTGCCCGCCGCGCTACCCGTCAGCGATGAGGAAACGCTGGACATCTTCAACCGCATCTCCGCACTGACGGATGTGCCCCCCACCGCAGCGATTCGTGTGGCATCTGGCAGCAACCTGCGCAGCATTGAAGAACTGGTGGCAGATGGCGCGGGTGTGCAGCCCTACACGCCTGTGGTCGTCGCGCAAGACATCCCGCTCAACGTCGCCCAGCAGATTTTGGAAGACCGCGTGTTTATGTCCGGTGTGGACATCAGCGTGGCATCTGTGCGGGAGTACCCGGACGGTGCGCTCACATCGCACATCATCGGTTATATGGGTCCGGTGAGCGCGGAGGAGGCGGACGCGCTGCGCGACCTGGGCTTTGACCCGCGCTTTGAGCGCACGGGCTACGACGGCATTGAGTTCTTCCTGCAAAACTTCATGCAGGGGGAGCGCGGCTCGATCTTGCGTGAGGTGGACGTTGCCGGGCGAGAAATCCAGGTGTTGGAGCAAATCGAGCCGGTGCCGGGCGAGAACATCCGCTTAACCGTTGACGTGGATCTGCAAGCGGCGGCGGAGCAAGCACTTGTTGACCGACTAACCTTTGTGAACACCACCGAGGGGCGCATCCGCACGCAGCAGGGCGTGGTGATTGCTATGGTGCCCAGCACCGGCGAGATATTGGCATTGGTGAGCGTGCCCGCCTACGACAACACGCGCTTTGCCCGCGCCATTGACGGCGAGTACTTCTTTGATATTGCAGAAGACCCGCTGCGCCCGCTGGTCAACCAGTCCATTCGCTCGCTGTACCCACCGGGGTCGGTCTGGAAGATTCTCTCTGCGGCTGCCGTGCTAGAGGAGGATGTAATCGACCCGCGCACCACCCTGCAAGACCCCGGCGTGCTGTTCCTGGAAAACCGCTATGCGCCCAACGACCGCGCCCAAGACCAGCGCTTTGTGTGCTGGCTCGCCGAGGGACACGGCGCTGTGGACATGATCCAGGGGATTGCCCAAAGCTGTGATGTGTACTACTACCAAATCGGCGGCGGCAACCCGGAGCTACCCGCATCGGTGCTGAAGCCCGGCGGACTGGGCATCAACAACCTGTTCCGCTATGCAACTGCCACGGGCATCGGTTCGGAGTTGGGCATTGAGCTGCCGTCTGAGCTTGCCGGGCGGATGCCCGACCCCGACTGGAAGCGGCGTACCTACGGCGAGAACTGGTCTACTGGGGACACGTACAACGCGGCGTTCGGGCAGGGTTACGTGACGACTACACCGCTGCAACTGCTTGCGTCTACCAATGCCGTTGTGAACAACGGCACGCTGCACCAGCCCACCCTCATTCGGGACTTCCTGGACGCAGAGGGTAACGTCACACGCCCGTTCGAGCCGAAGGTGCTGCGTACGCTCAACCTGGAAACCATTGCTGCGGGCGAAGAGGTGACGCTGATGCTGCTAGAGGACATGATTATGAAGGGCAGCAGCAGCCTTGCTTGCTTGTGCGAAGACGAGGTAGACAACCCGTATTACAACCCAAACCGCTGCGACCCGGAGAGCTATCGCAATACGGTGGACACCAACCCCGACCCGTTCCTGACGGAGCTGGTGGAGTACCGCGTGCACACGCCAATCAACTATGTGTTCAACGGGCAAGTGTGCGACCCAAACCGATTTGACCAGAACTACCAGCCGCCGTTCCTCAGCACGGAAAATATGCAAATTACCCGTGAGGGGATGCGGGCGACAGTCACAGTGGGCACCGCACAGGGCGCGAACCTCTCCTATGTAGAGACGGCAGGCAAAACGGGCACAGCAGAGTACTGCGACGACGTTGCGCGACCGCTGGGCCTATGCCGCCCCGGTAACTGGCCGGCCCATGCGTGGTATGTGGGCTATGCCCCGTACGAAAACCCGGAGATCATCGTGATTGCGTTTGCCTACAACGGCGGGGAAGGCTCCAG
>CAYVGI010000006.1:0-38578 GCA_964451095.1 uncultured Anaerolineaceae bacterium | reverse complement strand
AAAACCCGGAGATCATCGTGATTGCGTTTGCCTACAACGGCGGGGAAGGCTCCAGCGTGGCGCTGCCAGTTGTCGTCGAGACGTTGGAGGCGTACTTCCGGCTGCAAAACGAGCGCGAAGAGGGGTCGCCTGTGGTTCCTGTGAACAACCCTGGGGCTACCGCCCCATGATGCTGCAACTGGCGGAAAAACAGCAACACCGATTGACCTACTGGTACCCGGCGGTGCTGGCAGGCACGACGGCGTGGTTGGCGTTCTTGTGGATGGGTAACACGCCGCTGCTGCGGGCCACGGCGCTGTCCATCGTCATCATCGGTGTGAGCCTGTGCCTGCGCCGCCTGGGGGCGGCGTTTGCCTATGTGGGTGGGCTGGTGCTGGCGTTTAGCCCGGCGTACTGGTCACAGGTGGGCGGCCCGCCTACTGTGAGCGCGTGGCTGGTGCTGCTGTTTATCCTGGCGGGGGGCGGTATGGCAGCGTTTGTGCTGCGTTGGAACCGCCGGGTGTTCCTAAGCTTTGCCGTGGGCATCACGGTATTCGTCGGTTTGTACCTGCTGTTCGGCACCACCCAGCGCAGCCTGCGCCTGACGACGATTTTGTCCGCGTGGCTGCTGTACATGCTCATCACAGCGCTGCGGCAGACGAACCCACGCCCGAACGAGCCGCCTGCAACCCCGCTCAGCAAACCGCACATCTACGGCGTCCTGCTCATGATGACGCTGGGCGTACTCAACGACCCGCTGTTTACGTTGTTCATCCCGGCAGCGAGCCTGGGGCTTTGGCTATCGCACGCACGGCTGCCGCGCTGGTACTGGCTGGCACTGGCAGTGCTGACGGTTTACGGGCTGTGGGGCATTGGCGTGGAGTACGTCTCGCTGGACTGGGGGGTGCGCTCCAGCTTCCAGATGCACATCGCCGGGGTCTCCGTGCCTTACATTGTGTTTGACGGCTGGCGCGAGCCTGTGCGCTGGCTGTACATCACCGGGCTAATGAGCAGGCAGTTTACGTTTGTGGGCGTGGTGTTGGGGGTGGTTGGCATTGCACGCATGTCCCGCTGGTACCCCACGCTGGGCGTCACACTGATGATTGCCTATGCTAGCTATGGGGTGTTCGGGCTGGTGTACTTCGGCAGCGACATTGAGATTTTGCTGCTGCCCATGCTCATGATCCAGACCATCTGGATGACGTATGCCGTGCACGCCGCCCTACAGTGGGCACAGCGGCTAACCCAACCCACACAAACTGCCCCAGCCGCGCAATAACACCTGCCACGCGCCAAACACCCGCCCGATTGCGTGGCAGGTACTGCCAAAGTAGCGTATATTTAGGTCATCGTGTGCACAGGGCACGTTTGCTGACGGGCATCATTTGGTAATTCGACTATGAACGACAAACTCGGCGTGACAATTAAGGGCATCAAAAATGGCATCCTGGTGGAGCTAGACCAGGGCGAGGAGTGGCTGCGCCTGACGGAAGAACTCGCCCGGCAAATCGACGAGCGCAGCAAGTTCTACGCGGGTGCCAACGTCACGCTTAGCCTGGGGGAGCGCCCGGTGCCCCGCCACGAGCTTACCTCGCTCAAGGCACTGCTAGACCGACGCGGTATGGTCATCTGGTCTGTCATGAGCGAGAGCGAAACCACCATCGAGGCGGCACACACGCTGGACTTAAAGACGAATGTTGCCAACACCGTGCCCACCAAAAACGCCGCCGCGCCCGCATCCCAGCAGGCAACGGCAGAACCCGTCGCAGCCGGGATGGTGGTCAAGCGCACCTTGCGCAGCGGGCAGCGCGTGCAAAGCACCGGGCACGTCGTGATTGTAGGGGACATCAACCCGGGGGCGCAGGTGATTGCCGTGGGCGATGTGATCGTGTGGGGGCGGCTGCGGGGCACCGTCCATGCGGGGACGGAGGGCGACGAGACGGCGGTCGTATGTGCGCTGGACATGTCCCCTACCCAACTGCGGATTGCCGGGCACATTGTCACCTCCCCGGAGGACAACCGCCGCAAACCCCAACCGGAAATGGCGCTCGTCCGGGACGGGCAAATCGTGGTCGAATCTTGGCGATAGTTCACCAGAGAGGATAGACAAGCATGGCGGCTACCGTTGTAACCATCACGTCTGGCAAGGGCGGGGTAGGCAAAACAACAACCACTGCCAACGTCGGCGTTGCACTGGCGCGGATTGGTAAAAAAGTTGTCGTTATCGACGCGGACATTGGGCTGCGCAACCTGGACGTGGTGATGGGGCTGGAAAACCGCATCGTCTATGACTTAGTGGATGTGGTTGAGGGGCGCTGTAAGCTGCGCCAGGCGATGATTAAGCACAAAAAGTTCCCAAACCTGTACCTCATCCCTGCCGCGCAAACACGGGACAAAAACTCCGTCAGTCCGTCGGATATGGTGCGCCTGTGCAACGAACTGCGCCCGGAGCACGACTTTATCCTGATCGACTCGCCCGCAGGTATCGAGCGCGGCTACCGTAACGCCGTCGCCCCAGCAGACGAAATCCTCATCGTGACGAACCCGGAAGTGTCTGCCGTGCGGGACGCTGACCGCATCATCGGCTTGCTAGAGGCGGAAGAAAAGGCACCCGGCAAGCTCATTATTAACCGCATCCGCGCGGACATGGTGCGCAAGGGCGAAATGCTCTCCCCGACGGACATCACAGACATTCTCGCCATCAAGATTATCGGCATCGTGCCAGAGGACGAAAACGTCGTCACCGCGTCCAACAGCGGTATTCCGGTCACGCTCAACGAGAACGCCAGGGCGGGGGTTGCCTTTCGCAACATTGCGCGACGGCTCGTGGGGGAAGAGGTTGCATTCATGTCTATCGAAGACCAGGGTGGGTTCCTTAAGCGGTTATCGCGTTTCTTTGGCGGCTAATTGGTGTGCAGGTGTGAAAGGGATTGATGATGGCAGGTTTGTTTGGTTGGCTGTTTGGCAAGGGCGACAAAGCGAGCGGCAAAAGCGGCAAGATGGCAAAAGACCGCCTGCAACTGGTGCTGGTGCAAGACCGTATCAACATCCCGTCCGACCAGATGCAGCAGATGCAGCAGGAGATCATCGAGGTTATCTCTAAGTATGTGAATGTAGATATGGATAACGTCGACTTCGCGCTGCAAAACCGTGAGCGTAACGGCGTGCTGCTGGCAGAGATTCCCTTCCGCCCGCCCAACGAAATGACGGAAAAAACCAAGCCCACCGCGCCGGGCAGCACCGACGGCACATCCGCAACATCTACGGCGGCAGAGGCGGCACCCCCCGCCGAGGCAACCCCGCTAAACGACGCCGCTCGCCACGCCACCGCTGAGCCTGAGCAGGTGAACGCGGACAACGAAGAAGACGGCGAGCAAGCGGTGGAAGCACGCAAAACACCGGACGCGGCGACATCTGCCCCTATAGCAGACAAGGCTAATGCAGAGCCAACGGAAAAAGCGGAAGAAGCAGGAGAAGCAGGAGAAGCGGAAGAAGACGAAGAAGCGGACTTCGAAACCCGCCCCTCCGCGTCGCACGCCAGCAACGCCGGCAGTACAGATAACACACCCGACAGCAACGACAGCGATACAGGCGATTCATCCGACGACTAGGCACACAAGGGTTTCATTCTCGGCGCGGGGCAATACAATATCGCCCTGTCTTGATTGCTGACACACGGTGTGCCCACGATGAATATCAATCGAAATATCTGGCAGCGCTTTGACTACCTGCTGTTTGGCACCACCATACTGCTGGTGGTATTTGGTGTGCTGATGATCCGCAGCGCCACGCTAGATGCTGTTGACCCCACGCTCATCAACCGCGTGCCAGACCAAATTCGCTACGCCGTCATCGGGCTAGTGCTCATTTTTGTGCTCACACTCATTGACTATCGGCTGCTGGGCGGGCTGCACATGTGGCTGTACCTGCTGATGGTGGGGCTTTTGGCGCTGGTCCCCCCGTTTGGCGTTGTGGGGGACGCAGGCGCACGCCGCTGGCTGAACCTGGGCATCCTCATCCAGCCGTCGGAAATCGGCAAAATCATCATTATCATCACGCTGGGGCACTACCTGGCAACCAACTACCAGAAGATGGACAGCCTCGCCACGCTGCTCAAGTCGCTGGCGCACGTTATGCTGCCCATTGGACTCATCTTCGTCCAGCCAGACCTGGGCACGACGATTGTGTTTGTGGTCATCTGGGCGGTGATGGTGTGGGGCGCGGGGCTGCGCATTAAGCACATTATGCTCGGCATGTCTATCGGTATCGTGGGGGCGCCTGTGCTGTGGACGCAAATGGAACCCTATCAACGTGCTCGCATCACCACATTTGTGCGCTGCTCCGTGCAGACGTGCGCCGCCGACGATGACGACTACTACAACATCCGGCAGGCGATCATCAGCATTGGCAACGGCGGGCTAACCGGGCGCGGCTACGCCAATGGCACCCAGGGGCAGCTTCGTTTCCTGCGTGTGCGCCACACAGACTTCATCTTTAGCCAGGTGGCGGAGGAGTTCGGTTTTGTGGGCAGCATGGCGGTGATGGGCGGCATTGGGCTGGTTATCACGCGGATTTTGCGCGGCGCACGCACGGCAATTGACCCGCTAGGTGCGATGATTTGCTATGGCGTGGCAGGCATGATCTTCTTCCAGACGATGGTGTCTATTGGTATGAACTTGAACTTGCTGCCCGTGACGGGGCTGACCCTGCCATTTATCAGTTCTGGTGGTACGGCGCTGCTGAGCACCATGGCGGGGGTGGGGTTGGCACAAAGCGTGATCGTGCGGCGACGGCGACTGGAATAGCCGCCATATACGCTAGTGTTTGATGAGCAGCACCCGATGAACCCTTGTGAGCCATCATCGTTACGCTACACTTTGACTATTGTGGTAACACAAAACCCCTGGAGATTATCCCTGTGACTGAAAAAACCCCTGTGCGCGTGCGCTTTGCCCCCAGCCCCACCGGACCGATGCACATTGGTGGGCTGCGGACGGCGGTTTTCAACTGGCTGTTTGCACGGCACCACGACGGCGCGTTTATCCTGCGCATTGAAGACACCGACCAGAGCCGTTACAACGCCGAAGCGGAAGACCTGATCTACAGCGCCCTGGACTGGCTGGGGCTGGACATTGACGAAAGCCCCCGTGATGGCGGCGACTTCGCGCCCTATCGCCAGTCCGAGCGGCTAGACCTGTACCAGCAGTGGGCGACGTGGCTGGTGGAAAACGATAAGGCATACTACGACTACACCACGTCGGAAGAACTGGCGCAGCTCAACGAAGAGAAGAAGCGCCGCAAGGAGCCGCCCGGCTACGACCGCCGCCACCGCAACCTCACTGACGAGGAACGTGCACGCCTGAAGGCAGAAGGTCGCCCGGAGGTGATTCGCTTCAAAATGCCGCTGGAGGGCAAAACCGCCGTCGAGGACATGATTCGCGGCAAAATCGAGTTCGATAACAGCACCCTCAACGACCTTGTGCTGCTCAAGTCCGATGGCTACCCCACGTATCACCTGGCAAACGTGGTAGACGACCACTTTATGCAGATCTCGCACATCATGCGTGCCAACGAGTGGATTGCGTCTGCGCCCGTGCACAAGCAGCTTTACGAGGCGTTCGGCTGGGAGATGCCTGCTATTGCCCACCTGCCC
The DNA here is from genome assembly GCA_964451095.1 of uncultured Anaerolineaceae bacterium. Taxonomy (GTDB): domain Bacteria; phylum Chloroflexota; class Anaerolineae; order Aggregatilineales; family Phototrophicaceae; genus DAOTTY01. Next base: position 32,946 of record CAYVGI010000006.1, on the reverse strand, counting down.
GTGCTGCTAAACCCCAACGGCAAGGGCAAGATGAGCAAGCGCGAACTCCAGGACGACAAGGGCAATATCATCCCGGTGCTGGTGCACCGCTACGCCGAACTCGGCTTTTTGCCAGACGCAATGATGAACTTCCTGACGAACATCGGCTGGACGTTCGGCGAGGAGCGCGAGGTGTTCACTGCACAGGAGGCAATCGAGCGTTTTGACGGCACACGCATCAACGAGGCAAACAGCGCCTTCCCAGCGGATAAGCTGCGCTGGTACAACGGCATCTACATCCGGGAGAAGACCAGCACCGAAGCGTTGACCGAAATGCTGCGCCCCATCATGGAGCGTGAAGAACTGCCCATCGACGAGGCTAAGCTCAAGATCATCGTCCCGGCGATTCAGACGCGCATCGAAACGCTAAACGACTTCCCAGATATTGCTGGCTTCGTGTTTAAGGATTCGTTTGAGCCTGCACCCGTGGATGAGCACATCCAGAAGAAAATGGACGCCGCCAGCACATACAAGGCGCTGCAAGTTGCCTACGATACCCTGAAGGATATGGACTTCAACGACCCGACAGCAATGGAACAGCCCATGCGCGATCTCGCAAAGGAGCACGGCTACAAGGTAGGGCAGTTGTTCGGCACGCTGCGTGTGGCAACCAGTGCACAAAAAATCGCGCCGCCCCTGTTCGACACATTCGCTGCACTGGGCAAGGACGAAACGCTGCGGCGCATCCAGCTCTCGCTGGACATTCTGCGCGAGGCAGCTGCCGAGATGCCGGAAAATGAGGCTTGAAATGGCAAAATGCCCATTATATGATTTGGGCACCCTTGGGAGATAGTTTAATCGGCAGAACAGCGGATTCTGGTTCCGTTAGTCTAGGTTCGAGTCCTGGTCTCCCAGCAACAGATACAGCAAAAAGCCAACAGTCGTGTTGGCTTTTGTGTTTTACAGTACAGAACCCTGATCTTCAAAATGAGTTGTTTAGCACCCTGCCAGAAACCATCCTGCGCTACTTAGCCGACCATGCGCTTCTGTACACATATGGCATCTGTAGGGTGTTTGCAATAAAGGGGCAGTGCAACGAAATGTTGCACAACCCCCTTTCGAAATCGCCTATGACGTTTAGCGTTTCGTCGTATGTCTCAAATCAACACGCAACGACGAATGTGCGATCTAGCACTCGCTGTAGCCGCACGTCAGGCACTTGCGGCAGCCCTCTGCACGGATAAGCGAGATCGTGCCGCAGGACGGGCACATATCTGCGCCAGCTAGTGTGCCCTCTTCCGTGCTGACGGGGGCACTTGCGGGCGTGTTCATCAACGGCAGTTCAAGCTGCTGCTCCTGTGCCTGCGGGAAGAATGTTTCCTCCAGGGCGCGGCTCACCGCATCCGGCAGTGAGGTCACACGCTGCGGACCGAACCCGACCGAGCGCGTGCCGCCGATACCGCGCAACTGCTCGATCAACAGCTTGAGCATGTCGCTGCGATTTTGTGGGGCGGTGGTGCGCAGCGCCAACGAGATCATGCGTCCCAGTCCCTCGGCGTCTGCCTGTAGGTCGCTGCCCGCCTTGCCCGGCGACGTGATAAACACCTCGAACGGGTAGCCGTACTCATCCTTGTTCATGGTGATGTAGGCGGTGCCGAACGGTGTGTGCGTCTTCACCGTCACGCCCGTGAGCTGCTTGGGACGCGGGTAAACGCGGTGCGGCGTAGCAACCTGTGCCTTCTTCGGCTCTATCGTGCGCGGACCGCTGCCCGTGCTCTTTTCCTCCGCTGCATCTGCCTCATCGTAGTCGTTCTTCAGCATCAGCACCTGCTCATCGCGGCTACCATCCCGGTAGATGGTGCCGCCCTTGCAGCCGAGGTCGTACATGTACTCGTACAGTTCCGCCACCTGCTCCACGGTGTACTCGTTGGGCACATTACACGTCTTGGAAATCGCAGAGTCGATCCAGCGCTGGAACGCGCCCTGCACCCGCACATGCTCCTTGGGTGCCAAGTCCATCGCAGTCACGAAGTAGTCCGGCAGGTCGGTCGCGCCGGGGTTCTGCGCGTAGTACTCCTTCACCAGCGGCACCTGCTCCTCGTGCAAACCGAGGCGGCTCTTGCGATAGTACACCCAGCTAAAGAAGGGCTCGATGCCCGTAGATGTGTTCACCATCGTTCCTGTGGTACCCGTAGGTGCTTGTGTTAATAGTGTCACGTTTCTAATTCCGTTCTGCGACACAAGCTCGCGGATGTCCGTGTCCATCTGCTGCATAAAGCCGCTTTCCAGGAATTTTTCCGCCTCAAAGTGCGGGAACGTGCCCTTTTCCTGTGCTAGGTGCGCAGATGTGCGGTACGCCTCGCGGGTGATGAAGCCGTACAGCTTGTCGATGAACTGCACGCTGTCCTCGCTGCCGTAGCGGATGCCCAGCTTGACCATTAGCTCTGCGATGCCCATGGTGCCCAGCCCCACGCGGCGCTCGCCCAGTTGCACGTCGCGGTTCTCCTCGAAGAAGTAGGGCGTCACATCAATGACGTTATCCAGGAAGCGCGTGGCATAGTGAACGGTTTGGCGCAGTTCATCCCAGTTCACATCGTTTGAGCGTGCATCATAGAACTTGGACAGGTTAACAGCGCCAAGGTTACAGACGGAGAAGCCAGAAAGTGGTTGCTCTCCGCATTGGTGCGTAACCAAACCATTAACAATCATGCTGTGCGTAATCGGCTCGGTGATGTCGTACACATTTTCTTCACCATCCTCGGTGATGCTCGCAACCTTTGCAACAAAGACCTCACGCTGGGGTCCCTGCGGATCATCAGCAATCTGTTCTGCCAGGGATGTGTTTTTGTATTCCAAAAGGAAGCCAATTTCATCGCGGAACGTCAGGATATTTGATTTGGAAATGTGCAATTCATGATGCGCTGTGGTTGGATACGGCTTGTAACCACCTTTGCCGTCTGGCATCTCTTGCTTTTGTGCCTCACCGCAGTTTTGGAATATGCGGCTTGCAATACCAAAGTTGCCCAACACCTGCTGCACCTGCTTGAGCAAGGGCAATGTGCTGGACGCCAAACGAACGACTGTGGCGTTACTGGTTGTTTGTTGCACACTGCCATCTGCCGTGAACAACGCCTGCAAAAAGCCGCGCTGCATGTCTTCTGTGCCCCGGAACACCACTTCTGGCACCTGGTGTTTGTTCTCCACCAAGCCAAAATCTGCTACGAGCGTGCGTAACCGCTCTGACTGAACCCGTGCTTCATCGCGGTCGCCCACATCCACAACGCCGCCTGTGTAGCTGCGTGCGTACTCCGTTAGCGGTTCGACCAATTCGTTGACGTACTGCGCGAAGACGGGTGCCAGTTCCCGCTTTTCCTCACCGAAGAAGGACAGCACAGCGCGGTCTGCCTTGATGGTGCCATCACCCACCAGCCAGCCCAGCACGCGCCCCATTTCCAGTGAGCCTTCGGTGCCGAAGCCGCCCTTGCGGTTGAGAATGTGTACTTTGTCACCCGGTTGCAGGTCTTGCAGTTCCACCCAACCGCGCGGCGTCATAAAGCGGTGGTCGGCGGTCGCCCGGATGGTGTAGCCCTCTTCGGTTTGCAGGCGGAAAACGGGCTTGTGCCCGGTCATGAACACACGGGTGGCGGGGGTGGTTGCGTTTTCTAGCCCGAAGCGCCCGTCAATAACCGCCTCAAACTCGGTTTCGTCGTTGAAGAGTTCTTCCGCCGGGATCATGCCTTTGTTGGTGTAGATGCGCGTGTCCCCCGTTACACACGGGTTCGTGGCAATCAGCGGGTTAAAGTACCAGCTATTCGCCATCTTGTTGCTGCGCTCCCGGAACCACACGCCCGGCTCTGCGCTTGCCCATGCGCTCTCGATAATCGCGTGCCACAGTTCCCGCGCCTTGATCGTCTTGTAACGGATGACGCTGCGCCCGGCGGCGGTCCACGTTTCCAGGTCGCCGTCCCACAGGTCGTCGTAGTCCGGGTCGGATGTGTCCGGGAACATCAAGTCCCAGTCGCCATCTGCCTTCACCGCTTCCATCAGCTTGTCGCTCACGCCCACACTGATGTTCGCGTTGGTGATTTTGCCCGCTTCCCGCTTGGAGTTAATAAAGTCGAAAACGTCTGGGTGCCAGTCATTCAGGATGAGCATGAGCGCCCCGCGACGCGAATTCGACGTGTAAATACCGTTCCCGCTGAGCAGGTGCACGTCTTCCACCTCGAAATCGTAAACCTCGCGCTCACCGAGTGGCGTGATGGATGCGATTACGTCTGGTAGGGTGCTGCAAATGTCGTCAATTTGCTCCGCAGTGTGGTGTTGCTCATCTGCAACGAGGCGCTCGCGAATGCGCTGTAGTTGCCCGTAGGAGATCCGCTCTGAAACACCATCGTGAATGCGCTGACGGTACTTCGACCGCGCGCCAAGACCTTCCCACACAGCAACCGGGTAGGTCAGGTACATGTCGCGCTTGGCGCTGGTCAGTTTGCCTACCTTCTGCGCTGGGATGTGCTGTGCAAAGCGGCGCTTAAACGAACCCCCCGTGACGCTCAGCCGGTGAATGTTTTGCCAGTTACCGCTGCGCATTTGTGTGGAGATGCTGGCGATAATGCCGTTTGCCGCCAGGAGCTGCTGAACGTCTTCCAGCATTTCTCGGCTGATGCTGTCGAACCCATACCCGCCCTTGCGTCCACGGTCGCAGCCGTCCGCGTCGAAGTAGCCCGCAATGAATGCGAACTGCACCGCCGCTGGTGACCGGAAAATTTTCTCCGGCACGCGCACTGCATCGGATTTCGCCTTCAGGATGTCGTTCTGGCTAAGCCATTCAATGAGCAGGCGCGAGTGAATCGCAACATTGGTTACTGCACCATCACCCGTTTCTAGTGAGGGTTCAATGTTAAACAGGTCACGAGTAATCCTGACCAGGCGCTCTCGAATTGCTGGATAGCCATCTGCGGTCGCCAGCTTAATCGCCTTGGGTGCCTGCCAGTTGACCTTTTTGCCGATGTGCACATAGCCGTCACCGTGGGCATAGCCCAACCAGTAGGCGAGGTCTTCATCGAGCACTTGTGGCAGCGTGACGTCCGTATTCAATGTTGTACTCATTACGGAGCGCTCGTAGTCCACCGGGGAAAGGGCAATGGGCATACCACCGACCGGCTGCCCCATCAGCACCAGGATTTCATCGCCGGGTTGCAGGTACTTCAACGCCATTGTTGCAATCTTGCCGTCGCTAAGCACGGCAACTTTGTGATCTTCGGTGATGTCTACGCTGTAGCCGCGCCTGGTGGTAACGCGATAAAGCGGCTTAACGCCGTTGCGGAAGCGGGCTGTAATGGGGCGTAGCCCCTTGTGCGTTTGCGCTTGTACGTCATCACCCGCGTCAATGAGGTCAGCAAGTTCCTCTGCCCGAACCAGCCCCCGGTCAGTCGCAATGCGTGCATCGGGGCTAAAGCAGCCGCCCTGTTCTATTAGTCCAGTGACGAAGCTGTACAGCGCCCCCCAACTCACCGACCCGCTAGACCGACCATTGACGCCCTTGACGTAGGCGTGGCGCGGGCGCAGCGTGGAAATGTTAATGCCCACACCGCCGCCACGAGACATAATCTCAGTCATCTGACCGAGTGTTTTAATAATACCTTCTCGGGAATCTGTAGGCGCCGGGATAACATAGCAATTATAGAATGTAAGGTCTTGATTAGTACCTGCGGCGGTGAGGATGCGCCCGCCAGGCACGAACTTCCAGCCGTCTAACAGCCAGCGGAACCGCTTTTGCCATGCGTCTTGCAGGTCGGGGGTGGTTTCCACGCTGGCGACACCCCGTGCCACGCGCTCCATCATCTGCTCAGGTTGGGTTTCCAGCGGCTTATCGACGTGTTCCAGGTCGCGCTTGACGACTTCGCCGTCCAGCAGTTCGATTGTCACTTCCGGCAAATTGAGTGCCGTGACCCTACCAACCTCGCGCTGTCCAGTGTCGCTGTTGACCACGACGATAACGGTATCGCCCACTTGCAGCGTGTCGCGTTTCATGTCCTTCAGCGCGTAGCGATCCAGGAAGATTTTGTAACCCAACTGATGGAGCGCGTTTTGCTGTTCCGCGTGCTGTTGAACCATAATCTGTCTCTCTCCAGAATTGTCACCAGGGATAGCAAAGCCACCGACGGTCTGCGAATCCCCAAATCTGTTTGCAGACCGCCCGTGGTGAAGCGCACCGCTACGGGTGACTTTGCGTTTGCGAATATGAATGTGTTGTGTGCGGGTGGGGTGCCGCTACCGAGCAGAACACTCACCCTGTACAGGTACGCATTCTAGCACGGATGTGTTAGCCTGTCGCGTGATTTAAGGCTAAAAACTAGCCGGGAGAGAGTTAGAAAACAGTTGAATTTATAACAAAAATCCCACGGAAACCCACAAACCCACATGCCAGGAGTAAGCTTGCGGGTTTAAGAAGGTTCAATGGTTTTTTAATGCGGGTGTGCCAGCAAGTGGACGCAGTTACGGTCGCTGCGCCCATTGTTTGCGTGAGCGTTAGCCGTCGTAGCGCTTGTTGCGGCGGCGGCGGATGAACGCGGGCAGGTCGGTGTCTGCCTCGTCGTACTGGTCGTAGACGTTGTAGTCTGGCTGTTGTGCGGGCGGCGGAGCCTGGGTCGGCTGCTCCGGTGGGGGTGCCGGGCGCGGCGCGGGGCGTTCTTCCTGGCGCGGGCGCGGCTGCGGAACATCGACCTGCTGGCGGGGCGGTGCCGGGCGTGCCGGGGTGTTTTGCTGCATACGCTGCTGCACACGGCTTTGCTCAAAGCCTGTGGCAATCACGGTGATGCGTACCTCGTCGCCCATAGACTCGTCCACCTGCGCCCCAAAGATCATATTCACCTCGGGGTGGGCGCTTTCCTTGATAATTGCTGCCGCCTCGTTGACCTCGAACAGCGTCAGGTCGTTGCCGCCCGTGATGTTGAACAGGATGCCGCGTGCCCCGTCGATGGTGACATCTAGCAGACCGCTGCTGATGGCGTTTTCTGCTGCTTGGCGGGCGCGGTCGTCGCCGCCCGCATGACCAACTGCCATCAGTGCAGCGCCGCCTTCAGACATAATGGTGCGCACGTCGGCAAAGTCCAGGTTGATGAGTGCAGGCACGGTAATCAACTCGGAAATCCCCTGAATACCCTGGCGCAGCACATCGTCTGCCAGCGTGAACGCCTGTTGCAGGGTGGCACGCTTGTCCGCCATTTGCAGCAGGCGGTCGTTAGGGATGACAATCAGTGTGTCCACCTGGGACTTAAGCATCTCGATGCCCGCCTCTGCGGACTGGATGCGCCGGGAGCCTTCAAAGGTGAACGGCTTGGTCACCACGCCGATGGTGAGCGCACCGAGTTCTTTGGCGATTTGCGCGACGACGGAAGAAGCGCCGGTGCCCGTGCCGCCACCCATGCCAGCGGCGATAAACACCATGTCGCTGCCGCGCAGGATTTCGTAAAGCTCGTCCTGGCTTTCTTCTGCTGCCTTCTTGCCAACTTCCGGGTTGCCGCCCGCGCCCAGCCCACGGGTGAGCTTATCGCCGATGCGGACACGGGTTTTCGCCTTGGACATCATCAGCGCTTGGTTGTCCGTGTTGACCGCAACGAAGTCCACACCGCCAAGCCCTTCGTTGATCATGCGGTTGACCGCATTGCCGCCGCCGCCGCCGATCCCTACAACTTTTATCTGTGCAAAATTCTCTCCGGGTGTGAACTCATCCATATGCGTCTTACGCCCCTTTTTACTCACGTCACTTTAATGATTACGTCTTGCGCCTATTCTACGCGCATTTGCCACTTTATCAAAATGACTTTCGTCGCGTGCTAGTCGCTGTCTGGCAGCAGCCGCCGGAACAGATTGCCGAGTATCTCGCCAATCTTGCCGTTGCTGCCGTTATCTTGTGCAGTGGGTGCGGCAGCGTCCATTTGCAACCCCAGCCGCAAAAGCCCCACACTGGTACTGTATGCCGGGTGCTTGAGCGCATCCGCCATGCCCGTAAGCTTTTCGGGCTTGCCAATGCGTACCGGGAAGCCAAACACACTCTCAGCAACATCGCGCATCCCCACAAGCTGAGAGCCACCCCCGGTGATAACCGCGCCCGCCCGCAGCAGTCCATCGTAGCCGCTGCGCTTGATCTCCTGCTGCACCATCTCAAACATTTCCTCCGCCCGCGCCTCGATGACCTCTGCCAGTTCGCCCCGGCGGATTTCTTCAGGGTAGCCCTGCCCGAACGGCTGCACCAGGAACGTTTCGGTCATGTCCACGTCTTTGGGGCGGGCGTGCCCATACTTCAGCTTTGCCGCCTCCGCGTCGTAGAAGGGAATGCGGAAGATGTGGGTGATGTCGCTGGTGACGTGGTCGCCACCGATAGGGATGACGGCAGTGTGCCACACGGTACCCTCGATAAAGATGGCGAGGTCGGTGGTGCCGCCGCCAATGTCAATGACTACAACGCCCATTTCGCGCTCGTCGGCGGTTAAAATCGCATCGCCAGACGCCAACGGGTTCAAAATGAAGCGGTCTACCATCACCCCAGCAGACTCTACCGCTTGTTCCAGGTTCGCCACGCTGGTGGAGGCAGCGGTGATAATGTGCGCCTCCACCTCCAGGCGAAAGCCGTGCATCCCCAGCGGGCTGCGCACCCGGTCTTGCCCGTCCAGCGCGTAGCTGCGCGGCACCACATGCAGCACCTCGCGGTTGTGCGGGATGGCAATCGCCCGTGCTGCTTCCATCGCCTTGTCGATGTCATCCAGCGTGACGCCGCGTGTGCCGTTGATGCCCGTCACGCCACGGCTGTTGATGGACGCGATGTGGTTGCCTGCCACACTGACGAACGCCCGCCCGATGTTGTAGCCGCTGCTCTTTTCCGCCTTGTGTACAGACGCGGACACTGCGGCGGTAAGCTGCCCGATGTCGTTGACGATGCCCTTCTTCATGCCCTGGCTAGGCTCCACGCCCACACCCACGATAAAGATATCATCCGGGCGCACCTCACCGACGATGGTGCATATTTTGTTGGTGCCTACGTCAATGCCAACGACCAAATCGCTCATTCGCTAACGTCCCAATAACGTCGAGTAGTAAACCGCTTCGGGGTCTGCCACGTTGATAACCGTGGGCTGAATGCCCCTGACGGCAAGATCGTCCACCAATGCGTTATAAATCAAAATCTTGTTCGGCATGTCCGTCCCGGTGCCCAGCCACGCATCCCAGCCCCGCGCATCGCGGAAGCCCAACCCAAAGTTCGGGTCGTAGCGCAGCACGTTAATATCGGTGAGCAGTTCGCGCAGTTGCAGCGCCCCGTTAACCACATCCGGCTGGATGATGCTGTTGGGTCCCAGGGGTGCGTCTGCCAGTCCCTCATACGTCACGCGCACAAGGTCGGTGCGGTCTTCGCGCAGTTGCATCACCTGCCCTTGCAAGTCAATCCACGTTGCCACGCCCGCCTGTTCCCACACCAGGGCAGGCTGCCGCTCCTGGATGACAATTTGCACCATCTGTGGGGGCCAGCCGAGCTTCACTTCCGCGTCCGTGATGGTGGGGGAGGCGATCAGGTTCTCGCGCACGGTTTCCGGGTCAATCCAAAACAGATGGAAGTTCGCTGCGTTCGTCAGCGCGAACACCTCTTCTTTCGTCAGCGTTTCCATGCCGCCCACAGCGACCGTGTGCACGTAAAACGTGCCAGAGATGAAAAACAGCCCTAGTAACCCCAGCATCACCAGGATGATGATGCCGCTCGCCGCACGCCAACCCAGACGGAAGCGCGGCTCGATGCCGTGCGAGACTTTTCGTTCGGTTTGCGGGCGTGCCCCCTGCAACGCACCATGCCAAATTGCTGGTGTTCGTGCATTGGTGCGCCGCCGCACTCGCGTTCGCCTGGAACCCGTCGCCAAGTTAGTTGACCCTGAACTTACTCACAATCTTCCAAGCTAATCCTATCGGAATCCGCCCGGATGCGCAATTAGAACGATTTGCCCACGAACTCAATCTCCGGTTCCAGCAGTATACCGGACTGCGCGTGTACCTGTGCCTGCACATGCTGGATGAGCGCATAGTAGTCGCTGGCGGTGGCACGCCCCTGGTTAATCAAGAAGTTTGCGTGCACTTCGGAAACTGCCGCGTCCCCAATGGCGTAGCCCTTTAGCCCTGCCGCCTCGATCAAGCGCCCGGCGTAGTCGCCCGGTGGGTTCTTGAAGATGCTGCCCAGGCTGGCACCGGGTGGCTGGGTGCGCTTGCGATATGCCTGGAACTCGCGCATTCGCTGGCGGATGGTCACGCGGTCTTCTGGCGGCAGCGCGAGGTTTGCCATCAGCACCAAAAAGCGCTTGTCTTCCCGCTGCTTGAGCGCAGATGTGCGGTAGTCGTACTGCAAATCTTCCAGGTGGCGCATGACAGCACCGCGCTCTGCGTCAAGCATGATGATATCTCGCACTGCCGCGTGCATGTCCGCGCCGTGGGCACCCGCGTTGTTGACGATAGCGCCGCCCAGTGTGCCCGGCACGCTAATCGCCCACTCGAATCCGCCTAGCCCGTGCATGGCACAGCGGTTCGCCAGCGTGGTCAGGCTAACACCTGCCGTCGCATTGACCGTGCGCCCGTCGTGCCAGTCCCCAAATTTGATTTCCTTCACCTGATTAATCACCACCAGCCCATCTACGCCCGCGTCGGAAACCAACACGTTCGCGCCGCCGCCCAGCACCCGCACGGGAATATCGGCGTCCCAGGCAGCTTGCACCACATGCGCCAGCCGCTCCGTAGATGCCTTCGCCACGTAGAGCATCTGTGCCGGACCGCCCAGCCGTGCGGCGGTGTACTTTGCCAGCGGTTCATCGTGGCGCAGGTCTGCGCCCAACAAGCGCTCCAATGCTATGCTCATGAGGGTGCCCCTGCGATGTAGTCGATGCCGATTTGTGGTGCGTCGCCCGCGCTGAGGATGAGCACTGCCGCGGGTGACTGCACGCCGTCCAGCAACGCCTGTGTGGTCGCCGCCAGCGACCCGGTATGGCGCACATCACCGTGGGCGAAGGCAGCGGCAAGCGCCGCACCGTTCACGCCGTCCACGGGTTGCTCACGCGCTGCGTAGATGTCGGTAATCAAGACATGGTCGGCACCGTCAAACGCAGTGAGGTAGTCCGTCCATAGGGTTTGTGTGCGGCTGTAGGTGTGCGGCTGCCACACCACCCACAGCGCTCGCTGCGGGTAGCGGGCACGCGTAGCGGCAATCGTCGCCCGGATGGCAGTAGGGTGGTGGGCGTAATCATCAACGACCGCGACACCGTTCGCGTCGGCACGCACGTCAAAGCGCCGCCCGGTGCCCCGGAACGTGCCCAGGTGCGGGATTACATCTGCGAACGATTGGTCGTGCCCGGCGGCAGCGACGTACAGCGCAGCGAGCGCGTTTTGCACATTGTGGGCGCCGGGTAGTTGCAGCGATGCCCGCCCGTGGTGCGTTTGCCCCTGCACCACATCAAACGTGGTGGTGCCATCGGCACCAGTGGTCATGTTTTCCGCCCGCAGCGTGGCGTCCGCGCTCAGCCCATAGGTGAACGCCAACCGACCGCTAGTGCGGTGCTCTTGCAGCAGCGCCAGGGCACCGGGGTCGTCTGCGCAGGCGATGAGAATGCCGTGGTCGGGCTTAATGCGCTTGGCAAACTGCCGGAAGGCGTTGGTCAGGTCGTCTGGCGTTGTGAAGAAGTCCGGGTGGTCGTGCTCAATGTTGGTGATAATGGCAACATCCGGGTAAAGCCCCAAAAAGGCGTTGTCGTACTCGTCCGCCTCAATGACAAATGTGTCGCCGTTGCCGTTGCCCGCGTTGGTGCCTGTGTTTGCCATTACCCCGCCCACGATGTAGCTGGGGGCGAGTCGGGTTTCGCGCAGCAGGTGGGCGATCATGGCGGTGGTGGTGGTTTTGCCGTGCGTGCCCGCCACTGCCACACAATAATCCTCACCGATGAGCTGAGCCAGCACGTTCACGCGCTTGTATACGGGCACACCCAGCGACTGTGCTGCTGCCAGTTCCGGGTTAATAGCAGGAACCGCCGACGACACAATGAGCATGTCTGCCCCGTCGATTTGCGCCGCCTTGTGCCCGACGTAAATGGTAGCGCCGTCGCGTTCGAGCGCGTGGGTGAGGTCGTTTTGGGCGCGGTCGCTGCCGCTGACGTGATACCCGCGCTCCAGCAGCACCCGCGCAATGGCAGACATGCCAAAGCCGCCAATGCCCACAAAATGTACTCGCTGCCCTGCCTGGAAGACCATACGCTAGATCACAATCAGCACAACGAGGAACAGCACGATCACTACAATTGCCAGCACATCGCCGCTGCCGCCCGGACCGCCACCCAGCACCACCAGCGGCAGGATGTTCAGCGCGTTGTCGCTAGGGGAGCCGGGCGCAGGCGCAATCACGTAGGGCGCAAGCGGGTACTGATTGATGTCCAGGAAGTACCACACCGACCCCCAGATGAGGTAGCCGTTCACAAAGCCGAGGATGCTGCCCAGGATGCTTGCCTGGAGGTCGTCGCGCCCGTCGCCGTCACGGTCTGCTAGCCCCAATGCGCGGGTTTGGTACGCAAAGAAGACAATCACGGCGAACACACCCGACTGGAACAAAAACACCTGGCTAAGCGGTACCTGTGCCAGCAGTGTGCCCCGGATGTACTGGTCGAACTGGAACAGGGCGAATAAGCCCAGCACAATGCCGGACATCGATATGATTTCCTTGTTGATGCCGCGTAGGAAGCCAACAATAGCAAAGAAGATTGCCATCATCCACATTACACCCACCAGTTGAATCATGTGCTGCTGTCCTCTCGTGCCAGTTCCGCTAGTGCCGCCGCTACCCGTTGGGCGCTGTTTTGCTGGGCAAGCTGCGTTGCTTTCGCTCGCATTGTAGCAAGCTGTTCGCGGTTCGTGAACAATTGGTGCAGTGTGGGGGCAAGCTGATGTGCCAACTGCTCGTCCGGTAGCGTGATTGCTGCGCCGCGTTCCGTCAGGTAGTCCGCGTTGACCTTTTGGTAGCGCCATGCGTACGGATAGGGCACCAGCACGGACGGCAGCCCAAACAGCGGGAACTCCCCCAATACACCCGCCCCACTGCGGCTGAGGGCAAGGTCTGCGGCGGCGAGTGCCAAGCCCATGTCGTCGTGCAGGTAGGCGTGCAGGTGATAGTCTGCGGGGTGTTCCAGGTCGGCGGTTTGTCCGCGTACCCCGTCGTAGTCCAGTGTGCCCGTCACATGGATGACCTGCACATCGCCGCGTGCCAGCAGCCTCGGTAATGCGGGCACCACCGCCTGGTTGATCGACCGAGCGCCCCGGCTGCCCCCGAATACGAGCAGCGTTTGCTTGTGTGGGGTTAGACCAAAATGCGCAACTGCATCGGCGCGGGTGGCACGGCGCACGGCACCGCGTACCGGGTAGCCCGTGACGACCGTTTGCCCGTCTGCGAAATATGCTGCCGATTCCGGGATTGCCAGCGCGACCTTTGCCGCAAGGTGGCGCAGCACTTTGATGGACAGCGCGGGTTCAATATCCGGCACGAAGATGAGCACTGGAGTACGTGATAACCACGCTGCCAGCGCCACCGGGAACCCGACCCAGCCGCCCGTAAGCAGCACTGCGCCGGGTTGGTGCCTGCGCATAAACCCTAGCGACTGGGCAGTGCCCGCCAGCATCTTGAACGCGCTGCCCACCGCCCGCAGCACACTCACGCCGTGTACCGGACCTGCCTGTACCTCGTGGTAGTGGGCAAATGGCACACCCGCCTGTTCCACCAGCGGGCGCTCGAAGCCGTCCACGCCGCCAACAAAGATCAACTGCGCGTTAGGGCGCTCGTCAAGAATCGCTTCTGCGACTGCTAGCGCGGGATACACGTGCCCGCCGGTTCCGCCCGCCGCGATGAGAATGTGCACGGGTGCTCGCTCTCCGTTCTGATGGCGGTTGCTGACGTGCTGCAACCCTGGAAACGCTAAGGGTGATGCCGATCCCGGTGAGCAGCGCCGTCATGGACGAGCCGCCGTAGCTAATCAGCGGCAGCGGCACCCCGGTAGACGGCAGGGCGGCGGTCATCACAGCGATGTTCAGCAGCGCCTGCGAGACCAGCCAGATCGTCACGCCTGCTGCCAGCAGTGAGCCAAAGCTGTCTCTCGCCCGCGTGGAAATGGCAAGCCCACGGAAGACGAACACCGCATACAGCACCAGCACCAGCGCCGCGCCCAATATGCCCAGCTCCTCGCCAATAGACGCGAAGATACTGTCTGTATGTGGCGCGGGCAGGTAGCCGAACTTCTGGCGTCCTGCGCCCAAACCGACGCCCAGCCAGCCGCCCTCAATAAACGCCAGCACCGCTTGCTGCACGTGATAGTTCGTCTGGGTTAAGTCCTGGATGCCGCTAAAGTAAGACGCGATACGATCCTGGGCGTAGCTCAACTGCTGGATCATAACTGCGCCCGCCATGGTGATGCCCACGCCTGCCACGCCGATATGAAATATGTTCGCCCCGGCAAGGAAGAACATCAGCCCTGCCGTCACAAAGATGATCGCCGCCGTAGACAAGTCCGGTTGCAGCAGCACCAGCCCACCAATGATGCCCACCAACACAGCAAACGGCACCAACCCATAGGCAATGCTGCGGATTTTGGTGCGCTTGCCGCTGAGCCACGCCGCCATGTAAATCACGGTGATCAACTGCGCTGCCTCACCCGGCTGGAAGCGCCCGCCGATGAGACCACGCCGCGCACCAAACGCATCGTCACCGAACAGCAGCACCGCCGTCAACGCGCCGATGACCACCAGTAGGGCGGGCAGCGCCACGCGCCGCAGCAGGCGATAGTCCAGGAAGGTGAACAACAACATGGAAACCAGCCCGATAGCCATAGTGCGGGCGTGCAAGAACAGAAAGTGCGCCCGGTTGTTGAACTCGCGGTAGCCCCAGTCGAACGTGGTGCTGTAGACCATCATCAGGCTAATTGCCAGCAGCATCCCGACGACGGTGAGCATGTACACGTCCACGCCGACGAACACACGCAGCCACACGGGTAACTGGGTTTCGCCCTTGGCGCGGGCAGCGCCCACATGGGCGCGGGGTCTTGCTTCGCCGCGTACCAGCGGCGGGAGTGGCGCGTCGTTGTCAATAAACTGCGGCGCGTTGTCGGTCATGGTTTGTCCCCTGGAATTATTACCCTCATGTTGATTATAACGCGCTCACCAATTCACGAAAGTGAACGCCGCGTGCAGCGAAGTCGGCGTAGGCGTCGTAGCTGGTGCCGCCGGGCGAAAGCAGCACCACGTCGCCGGGCTGGGCAAGCTGGTGCGCTAACGCCACCGCCTCGTCCAGCGTGCCCACACGGGTGACGGTGTCTGCCTCGTCCATGTCGGTCAGTTGGCGCTGCACAATATCTGCCGCGCCGCCCCCAAACGCGATAATGTGCCGGGATTTGCGCACCGCCAGCGTGAGCATTTCCTCCCACGGCAGCTTTTTATCTGCGCCGCCCACCAGCAGCACCAGCGGTTCGGTGTAGCTGCGCAGCGCCGCCAGCACCCGTTCTGGCGCGGTGGCAATGCTGTCGTTGACGTAGGTCACATCGCCTAGCACGCGCACGGTTTCCAGGCGGTGCGGCACGCCCTCAAACGCCCGGATGACCGCCGCCATGGTTTCGGGTTCTACGCCAACTGTCCCGGCAAGCGCACACGCCGCGAGCACGTTGCGCAAGTTGTGCTCGCCGCGCAGGGGCACCTCTCGCCGCTCACAGATCATCTCCGCCTCGCCGTGGGGGTGTGCGTCGCCTACCAGCATCAGCCGTTCCCCCAGCAGGAACGCCCCGTTAGATACCATGCTCTCCGTGCTAAACCACAGCAGTTCGCCGGGCACATCCTCGCGCAGCCCATAGCTGCCGCCGTCGTCGTAGCCCAGCACGGCGGTGTCCGCCTCAGTTTGGTGTGCGATGATGTTCGCTTTGGCGGCGGTGTATGCGTCCATGGTGCCGTGACGGTCCAGGTGGTTGGGCGTGATGTTCAGCACAGCGGCAACCTGGGGGCTAACCGTCATTAGCTCAAGCTGAAAGCTGCTGAGTTCCATCACCACGCGGTCTTCCGGCTGGATTTGCGGCAGCACGTCCAGCAGCACATTGCCGATGTTGCCGCCTACCCACGTTTTGAACCCGCCGCGCTCGATCATCTGCCCGGCAAGCGAGGTTGTGGTGGTTTTGCCCGCGCTGCCGGTAATGCCGACGATGGGTGCCGGGCAGCGCTCCGTGAACAACTGCGCGTCGTTGGTTAGCGGGATGCCGCGTTCGGCTGCCGCCTGCACAAACGGAATGGCGAGCGGCACACCCCCACTGACGCACAGCGCGTCGGCGGCGTCTAGCAGGGAGTCCGGGTGGTCGCCTAGCGCAAAGTCCACGCCGGGGTAGTCCGCCGGGGTGATGCCAAGCGCTTCCGCGCTCTTGCCGTCAGTGACCGTCACCCGCGCCCCCACGGTGGGCAGCCAGCGGGCGAGTGCCTGCCCCTGCCGCGCAAAGCCCAATACGATGACGTGTTTGCCGCTCAGTGCGTCCATGCCGCTCAATTGCCTTCACTCATCCATAGCACCAATTTTGAGATACCATTGCCGTGCCTGTGGTGCTCCCTATTTTTGCTTTTGCCCTACAGCAGCGCCAGCGCAACACCCACAAACGCACTGAGGATGCCCACCAGCCAAAAACGCTGCACAATCTGCATCTCGCTCCAGCCACCGAGTTCAAAGTGCCCGTGCAGTGGTGCCTGCCGGAACAAACGCTGCCCACCCGTCCAGCGGAAGTACGCCACCTGCAAGATCACCGAGAGCGTCTCCGCTACAGGCACCAGCGCAATCACAGGCAGCAGCAGCCACTGCCCGGTCATCACCGCCACAACGCCCAGTGTCGCACCCAGCGCCAGGGAACCCGTGTCGCCCATGAATAGCTGCGCCGGGTGAGCGTTGAACCACAAAAACGCAAACAGCGACCCCACAATCACAAAGCAGAACTGCGTGATGAACACCTGCCCCTGTGTAAAGCTGATCACGCCATAGGCGGCAAACGCGCTCGCGCTGATGATGCCCGCCAGTCCGTCCAGCCCATCCGTCAGGTTGATAGCGTTGGATGTGGACACGATGATGAACGTCATCAGCGGCACAAACAGCCACGGACTCACGGGCAGTGTGGCACCGCCCAGCAGCGGCAGCAAGATTACGTTCGCAAACGAGAAGCCACCCTGGTACAGCGAGAAGATGAGCGCCGTCACCAGCGCCAGCAGCACCTGTGCAGTGAACTTCACGCGCGCAGTGATGCCCTCGCCCACTGCGCCGCGCTCCTGAATACCTTCCCAGTCGTCAATCATGCCCAGGATAGCAAAGCCGACCATCACAAACAGCGGCAGCAAGATGCTCGCGCCCTGCCCACTGCGGATGATGTTCACCATGTTCAGCGCCAGGGTGATGACCACCGTTGGCACGATAATCATGATGCCGCCCATGGTCGGCGTGCCCGCCTTTTGCTGGTGCGCCTCACCGAGTTCTGCCCGGATGCGCTTCCCAATGCCTAGCCGCTGCAAGATCTCCACAAACGGACCGCCCCAGATCACGCCCAGCAGGAAGGCAATTGCCCCGGCAGTGAGCGTAAACGGCAGCCCGGTTGCGGTTGGGTCTTCAACGATCATGGCTAGTTGCCCCAAATGTCATTCACGGTGCCGCCTTCTGCCACTAGCCCGCGCCGGATGTCGTCGGACGGAATTTCCAGCAGGATCACCAGCCGCTCTGCAAGCCGGGCGAACACAGGCGCGGCAACCACGCTGCCCCAGTAACCCGCCGGGCGGTCGATCTTGACCAGCACAATGACCTGTGGGTCATCTGCTGGGAAGAAGCCAACAAAGGATGCAATGGACGCATCCGGCTCGTAGCCAAGCGGCGTCGGGATTTCCGCCGTGCCAGACTTGCCCGCGATGCTGTAGCCGGGCACCTGTGCGTTGGTGATGTTGTCCTGCACGGTGAGCGTCATCATGTCCCGCACGATTTGGGCGGACTCCGGAGAGATGGCACGCTTAAGCGATGACGGCTGCGAGGGGTAGATGCGGTTGCCGTCCACGATTTGGTGCACAATGTGCGGCTGCATCATCAGCCCGTCGTTGGCAATCGCGCTGACGGCGGTAACCATTTGCAGCGGCGTGACTGCAATGCCCTGCCCGAAGCTGTTTGTTGCCAGGTTGCTCTCGCTCCAGTTGGGGTCGCCCGGCATGAACATCGTGCCGCCCGCCTCCCCTTCCAGGTCAACCCCAGCAGAGCGCCCGAAGCCGAAGTCGTCCAGCTTTTCGTAGAAGTTGGTCGGTCCCATTTGCAGGCTCAGTGTTGCCGCGCCCACGTTAAGCGACTGCACCAGAATTTGCTCCATGCCGACCACGCCGCGTGCCTGTCGGTCGGCGTTCGGGATGGTAATGCCACCCACCTCGATAACACCGTTGTCCACGTAGGTGTCCTGCGGGGATACCGCGTTCAGGTCAAGTGCTGCTGCCATGGTAATCACCTTCATGACCGACCCCGGCTCGTACTCATCACTGATTGCCGGGTTACGCAGCAGGTCCGGGTCATCTATGGCGAAGAAGTTGTTCGGGTCGTAGGACGGTTGGCTTGCCATCGCCAGGATTTCGCCCGTGCGCGGGTTCATCACGATGATGGTACCGCTCGATGCGCCACTTTCCGCAATCGCAAACTGTAGCTCGCTCTCCACGATGAATTGAATGTCTCGGTCAATCGTGAGCACAAGGTCGCTGCCCTGGTCGTCAAACGCGCGGTCTTCTGGCAGGTCGAACGGGATGAGGCTCACGGTTTCGTCACGCACGCGCCCGGCAAGCTCATTCTCGTAGTAACCCTCCACGCCGTTGTAACCCCGGAACGGCTGCAAGCTGCTCTGATCACCTGCAACGAAGCCCAATAACTGTGCCCCCAGCGTGCCCTGCGGGTACAGGCGGCGTGGCTGGGCGCTAATGGTAACACCTAACAGGTCAAGGTTGCGCACCTGCTCCGCAACCTCCGGGCGGACGGGCTTTGCCAGCAGCACCCACGGGTCGCCGCTGCGCAGCGCGTCCAGCACATCAATCTCGCGGATGCCGTACTCGTTCAGCGAGTCGGCAAGCTGTGTAGACACACGCTGCGGCTCTGCAATCAGGCTGGGGCTGATGCCGATCTCGTAGTCAATGGTATTGCTGGCGAGCGGGTTGCCGTCCCGGTCGTAAATCACACCGCGAGCGGATGCCACCCGGCGGTTTTCGTTGTAGTTGTAGTTCGCAAGGCGGTTGTAGTAGCTCATCACGAACGACGGCTGATACTGGAACGTCACCAGCTTGACGACCAGATACACCGTTGCCAGGATCATGAGCCCGACAACGATAGGCAAACGACGGCGCAGGCTCTCCTGCTGGTTGGTGGTTTTGTAGCGGTTATACGGCGTGGATGCCATGCGTTAGCTCCCCCCGAAGCGGCGGTTATAGTTGCTGAACTGCTGGGAGAGTTCATCGGCGCGTTGTTGCAGCCAGCCGATAAACGTCTCGTCGTAGGTGAGTGCGTCTGCTTCCGGCTCGTCAAGCGGCGCAACCGTGCGTGAGCGCTGCGGGTTGTAGCCCTGCACAACCAGGTACTCCACTGCGGCGCTGCCCGCCTGCCGGAAGCCCAACTCCTCTGCACGGGCGATGAGCCGGGGCACACTGCGCAGCTCCGCGATTTCCACGCGCAACTGCTCGTTCGTCTGTTCGAGTTGGTCGCGCTCCACTAGCAGCGCCTCAAGCTGGCGTCCGGTCGTGGATGTGTCTGCCACGTTGGACAGGTACAGCGCCCCGACAATCACTGCCATGAACAGCGCTAGCAAAATCAGCCCGAAGACCTGCTGCTGCCCCCGCAGCGGGGAGCGCCTTACCGCCTGTTGAACCCAGTTCTTGCCCATTCCCATGGTTATATCTTCTCCGCGACTCTCAATTTGGCGCTGCGGCTGCGCGGGTTTGCTTCTATTTCCGCTGCGCTCGCCGTTAGGGGCTTGCGCGTGATGATCTTGACCTGTGCGGTCTTATCACAGGTGCAAATTGGCTGCTCCGGTGGGCAGATGCAGTCATCCGCCGCGTACTTGAACGCCTGCTTCACGATGCGGTCTTCCAGGCTGTGAAAGCTAATGACCGCCAGCCGCCCCCCTGGGCGCAGCAGGTCAATCGCTTGCGGCAGCGTGCGCTCTAGTACCCCCAGTTCGTCGTTCACGGCAATGCGCAGCGCCTGGAACACTCGCGTTGCAGGGTGGATTTTCTCTTTCCACTGGGCGGGTTTGTTCGCCTCAATAACGCGCACCAGGTCGCGCGTGGTCTGGTAGGGGCGGTTGGCAACAATATCCCGCGCCAGCCGCCTGCCGTGGCGTTCCTCCCCGTAGCGGTAGAAGATGTCCGCCAGTGCGTCTGCATCCCAGGTGTTAACGAGGTCGGCGGCAGTCTGCCCACCGGATGTGTCCATGCGCATGTCCAACGGACCGTCTTTGCCGAACGAAAAGCCGCGTTCTCCCTGGTCTAGCTGCATGGACGATACCCCAATGTCCAGCAGAATGCCGTCCACGGCAGACCAACCGACCTGGGCGGCAGCGTTTAGCATATTTTCGTAGTTGGTGTGCGCTGTGTGCAGCCGCCCCTCGAACGCACCTAACATCGCCTGTGCCAGCGCGAGGGCGCTTTCGTCCTGGTCAAGCCCCAGCACCGCGCCCGCGCCCGCCTCCAGCAACGCCCGCGTGTGCCCGCCTGCGCCCAGCGTACCATCAATCACGCGCTGTGGCGGTGGGTTGGTGATGAGTGCGTCTAGCACTTGAGCCAGTAGAACGGGGGTGTGGTAAATCATGATTTAGGCATCAAATTGAAAAGCGATTGCTACAAGTATGACACCGAGCAAGCCAAACATCGCTTGCCGCGTTGGAATAACAGGTTGGGTTAGTGCTGCCTGGAGCAGAACACTCACGAGAGTACCGCCCAAGAAAATGAGCGATTCGCGCAACTGTTTGAGCCACCTGCGGTTCGCCTTGTTGAGTGTTTGCCACGCCTTATCGACGTGCTTCGCTTCGATAGGATATGGCGACGCCGCTCTTAGCGCCTCGGTTGTCAAATCGTAGGTGAACTGTCCAGCATAATAATCAATGCGCTGCTTGGCATTCGTGTCAAGATCGCTTACTGGCTGCTTCAACGTGACGCCCTCATAACTGACTCGACCTTCCTGCGCAGTTCACCATGTCGTCTGTTTCGATATGCCTCCAACCCCCAGTAGCTCAGCAGAAATATCCAACCGCCGACACTGACCCCGGCAAGGGTAGCGGTTTCGAGACCAAAACTTAAGTTCAACAGTTGCCCGCGTACCAGCAGCGTAAAAGTAATTGTGGTGACGGCTGTTACGACCACCCAAATCGGCGTTAAAACCCGCTGGTGCCACTTCCAGCGGTGCATCTCCTCAAATGGAAACGTGATATTTTGTGTGCTGCCCGCTGCGGACTGCTCCAGGTAGCGCACCAGTGTCGCTAGCGACGTTGTTTCGAACGCTGCCACATCAACTTCAACGGGTAGGGCAAGCTCTTTCGGCTTATCGTCGTCACCTTTTGCCCAAAGTGTTAGGGTGGCAGATAGCTTTTGCCTAGCTTGATTGTTTTCTCTGAGTGCCATTACCGACTCGATTCACTCATCATCACACCCAGTATATCATCGCTAGGGCAGCGGCACATCGCCCCAGGTAGCAATCGGGGTGCCTTCGCTGTCCACAACGTTCGCATTCACAAACCCGCCACTTGGCGTGAGCGCGTACATGCCCACGCGCATGGACTGCGTTTCTGGGGGGACATTCACATCAATCTGCGTCATGAGCGTGTCGCCCTCACACCACCAACGACCGGGCAAAAACTCAGCATCCCGTTGGGCAATGCGCTCGCCGTCGGCGTCAATGAAGTGCGCGAAGTATTGCAAATCCACACCCGGTTGGGAGCGCGGCATCGCCCATTCCAGCCGCAAAATGTTGTCCTGTAGCGATACGCCGACGACCTGTACACCACTGTCGAACGTGATAGGGGCGGTTGGGGACAGGGATTCCCGCACGATTTGTGGTTGATAGAGGGTGTACGGCGGCACCGTCGTTATCTCTTGTGCGGTGTAGCCCGGTCTGGATGGGCTATCGGGTTCAGTAATCACTGTGATGGCATCTGCGGTGGGAAAAACAGTAAAGTTATCGCCACTTATCGCACGCAAGCACGCATCGCCGTGCAGCAGTACCGCCCATACCGCTGGGTCCTCGTCGTACAGGGTGCGATAACCATCACTGATGAGCAGCACGTCGTCATGTGGCATCAGCGCTTCCCGAACGTCCAGGCGGTAGTGCAGTGGAATGCCAAAAGCCGTCGCATTCCGGTTGGCGTAGCTCAGCAGTTGGAACCAGAGAACAATCTGAATAACGCCAATAATGGCGACGGATGAGTAGGCTAACTGCTTTGGGTTCCCCATGGTACCTTGCAGCAAATCGGTAGAAGCACCAAATAGACCGATGCTTGCCAGCACACACAGCGCCGGAATGCTGGTGATGAAGTAGTGAACAAACACGTCTGTCCAGGAGATGGAGAAAGCAACAATAGACAGCGCTGGCAACAACAAAACGAACAACGTAGAACGCCCGTAGCCTAACAAGCCGCTGATGATGCCCCACACCACAAAAAATCCCAGGAACAGCGTAGGGACGAGCATCAGGCTATTGGATAGGGATGCCCCCGTCATTTCGCTATCCACGCCCAAACCTGTAGCGAGTTGAGCGTGATATACCAGCGCATCAATCTGGAGGGTGATGCTGCGTTCATCACCCGTCGTTGCATCGGTGAACAGGGTCGGATTCTCCTGCCATGTTTGCCACGCTCCCACGCCAAACGGCAGCAGTACCAGCACGCCAAGCAGCACACTCACCACCAGCGCCGCCCACGAGATATGCTTGCGCCCTGTGACCAGCAGTACCGCGTACAGCGGCAGCAGTATCCACGCTGCGTAGTGCATTTGTAGGGCGAACAGCAGCACAGGCAGGCACAACACCTGGAACACGCGCCGCCCATCCCAAAAGCCCAGCACCCCGAACCACAGCGCTAGCAGCAAAAATGGCGTGTGCATGTCCTGTGCCCAGATTTTGCGGCTGTACAGCACCGCCCAGGGGTTCACCGCGTAGAGCAGCCCCGCGAACAGCGCAATCTCCCGGTTGAACAGCCGCCGCGCCAGCACGAACAGCAGTCCCACGCCTGCCGTGTTCAGCAGCGCCACCAACCCGGTTGCGATCAGCGGGTTGGTGGTAAAAGCGTAGGGGATCATCATCAGCCACACACTTGCTGGGGCGTTTGGCACACCCACAGACGACGGCATCCCCAGCAGCGGGAACTCGCGTGCTGCCAGGGCATCTAGCGCCAGCAGCGACAGATACGCCTCGTCGTGCTTAAACTCCACCACGCCGGGGCGGGCAAAGCGCATCCCCGCTGCGAGCGCCAGCACTGCAATGAGCATCAGCGTAGCGCGTCGTGTCCAGTTCATCGCAACCTTCATCTTTTGCACAAGTCTGCCGATTGTACCCGTGTGCCGTGCTGGGGCAACCGCCACTACAACCGATAGAAATATCGACGCTGTGGGGGTAAAATCGCACAAAAGTTCAGTTAGGGTTTGTAAGACACCATCATGCCGTTCGAAGCACCTGAAAACGTCCAGGCCATCCTCAAGAGCCTGCCGCTAAAGCCCGGCTGCTACTTGATGAAGGACGAAAACAACGAAATCATCTATGTGGGCAAAGCAAAGCGCCTGCGCCAGCGCGTGCGCAGCTACTTCCAGAACAGCGTCACCGACCCAAAAACCCGCCGCCTGCGGGAGCGTGTGCACGACATTGACATCATCATTACGGAGAGCGAAGTCAAAGCGCTCATCCTGGAAGAAACGCTCATCAAGCGGCACCAGCCCCGCTTTAACGTGAGCCTGAAGGACGACAAGCGCTATCCGTACATCAAAATCGCCTGGGCAGACCCATTCCCCAAGGTAGAAACCACCCGCCGCATCACCAACGACGGCAGCAAATATTTTGGTCCCTATGCGGCGATGTGGGCAGTGCAGGACACGCTGCGCACGCTGCGCCGTGCCTTTCCCTACCTGACGTGTGACCGCGACATTGACGGGACAGACGAACGCGCTTGCCTGTTCTACGATATTAAGCTGTGCAACGCGCCGTGCATCGGGGCGGTGAACCAGGACGAATACCGCGCCATGATCCAGGAACTGATGGACGTGCTGAGCGGCAAGAGCGAAACCGTAGTAGAACGCATCCAGCAGGAGATGACCGAAGCATCCGAGGCGCTGAACTTCGAGCGGGCGGCAGTGCTGCGCGACCAGCTCAAGGCGATTGAGTTCATTACGCAAAAGCACAAGGCAGTCAGCAAAAATCTAGAAGACCAGGACGTGATTGCCCTCGCCCGCGAGGAGGGCGACGCCATGGTGCAAATCCTGTTCATCCGCAACGGCAAGCTGATTGGCAGCGACAACCGCCGGCTCGATCACATCGAGGATGCGACCGAAGAGGAGATGATTAGCCAATTTGTCACACAGTTTTACAGCGGCGTAGACGAAGTGCCCAAAGAACTGATCTTGCCCACGGAGGTGGAGGAAGCACGCATCATCGAGCGCTGGCTGCAAGACAAGCGCGGTGGCAAAAAGGTGTCCATCACGGTGCCACAGCGCGGCGGCAAGCGTGACCTGATCAAGATGGCGGAGGAAAACGCGAGTGAGGCGCTGCGCATGATGCGCGAGCAGTGGCAGGCGGACACCACCAAGCAGGAAGACGCGCTCGCAGAACTGCAAACCTACCTCAACCTGCCAGAGCCACCGAACCGGATTGAGTGCTTCGATGTTTCCACTACGCAGGGCACGGCGATTGTCGCTAGCCGTGTGGTGTTTGTGCGAGGCGTGCCCCGCAAGAGCGAGTACCGCCGCTTTAACATCCGCAGCGTAGACCACAAGGGCAGCGACGACTACCAATCCATGCGGGAGGCGCTCACGCGGCGGTTCCAGCGCTGGCGCGATGCGATTGATAACCCCACGCCCGTGCCACCCGGCGGCGAAGACCGCGAGAAAAGCTGGCGTCTGCTGCCCGACCTGCTGATTATCGACGGGGGCAAGGGGCAGCTTGGCGTCGCCGTAGAGGTGTTGGAGGAGTTCGCGCTGATGGACACGGTGCCCGTGGTAGGGCTGGCAAAGCAGTTTGAGGAGATTTACTTCCCGAACCAGCCGGAACCGCTGCTGCTGCCCCGCCGCAGCCAGGCACTATACCTCGTGCAGCGCGTGCGCGACGAAGCACACCGCTTCGCGATTACATCGCACCGCAAGCAGCGCACCAAGCTGGGCATGGCAAGCCGCCTGGAGCAGATACCGGGCATCGGACCTGCCAAGCGCAAGCGGCTGCTAAAGGCGTTTGACAACTCCATTGACAACATCCGTGGTGCGACGGTGCAAGAACTCATGGCGGTGCCCGGCATTAGCGAGGAACTGGCGCAGGCGATCAAAGGCGGACTTTAGGGAAACGACAACGGGTTTGTCACCCTACAAAAGCGTGTCAGCAGCGTAAAGATCCTCATACATTCGTTGAGATTCTAACGGAACACTCAAGAAACCCGGTATAATGAGAAGCATTCTTTAAAAAGTTGTTGTTTCGGGTTTAAGGGTTTCGGTAATGGCTGATGATAAAGCGGGACGACAGGTTGACCAGGAAGATGCGCTAGATCGCACATTGGGCGCTGTCACGCAGATGGACTTCGCCACGGAGGTGCGAGCAGATCGGCTGCTGCTGCTGTGGCGGGTGACGTTTTGGGCAGGCATGGGCTGCCTATGGCTCGCCTACTTACGACGCAACCTCAACGGCGATGTGATTGCCGCCATTGCGGTTAGCCTGATGGTGGGTGCGCTGCTTGCCGGGCGGCTGCTGCGGCGCGGTTGGTTCACGAGCGCGGTGTGGTCACTGGTCGGCGCGGGGATGCTGGCGCTGGTATTCCCCATGCTGACGGGCAACACCAACGCGGTGGACATTGCGCCGTTTGTGTTCCCACTGCTCATCTTTACCATTGGGCTGCTGCTGCCGCCTGCGCACACATTTATCACGCTCACGCTGGCAACAGTCCTGACGTTTGCCGTGCCGTATGCCGCTACAGACAGCATGGCGTTCGTGGGGGCACACCAGATCATCGCGCTGTTGATTGCGTTCCTGAGTGCGCTGCTGGCGGCACAAACCACCGGGGAAATGTACCAGATCACCGGGTGGGCGCTGGAAAACTTCCAGAAGGAGCGGCGCACCACCAATGACCTGTTTGAAAACCGCCAACGCCTGGAAAAGGCGCTGCGCCGCAGCGAGGTGCTGGGCGAAACACTCAAAGACATTAACGACCAACTGGAAACCGCCAAGCACTTTCGCGGTCAGTTTTTGGCGAACATGAGCCACGAACTGCGCACGCCGCTCAATGCCATCATCGGCTTTAGCGAAACCATGCTCACCTACCCGATGATGTACGACGATGTGTACCTACCAGAAGCATACCGCCACGACCTGCGGCAAATCCACACCAGCGGGCAGCAGTTGCTCACCGTTGTGAATGATATTCTCGACCTGTCCAAGGTGGATGCGGGTAAGCTGGAGGTGAACATTGAGCGTGTGAAGCTCGACCCGCTCATTGACAACGTCATGATGACGGCGGCGGGGCTGGTGGGCAACAAAGCTGTAGAGCTTAAGCGGGCGTTGCCGCCGCGCCTACCCGATGTGCTGGCAGACGAAACGCGCTTGCGGCAGGTGCTGCTAAACCTGTACAGCAACGCCGTGAAGTTCACCGAGCAGGGGTCGATTACCATCGCTGTGCGCGACGAAGACGACGAGGTATACATCAGCGTGAGCGACACCGGTGCCGGCATCAAGCCGGAGGCACTGGAGAAGATCTTCGAGGAGTTTTCCCAGGTCGAAAGCTACGGGCGCGACCCACGCTCCGGTGCCGGGTTGGGACTCACGATCTCGCGCAAGCTGCTGAACCTGATGCACGGGCGCATCTGGGTCGAAAGCGAGTACGGTGACGGCGCGACGTTCTATGTGGTGGTGCCCAAGTACGGTGCCCCCGTGCCACAGGCAGCACCAGCAGCAGTAGACGAAAATACTATTATTGAAGGGGTTCTTTAAAAATGCGTGTTTTATACGTCGAGGACAACCGCGTAAACCTGATGCTGGTAGAGCGCGTTGCGAAGATGGGCGGGCACGAAGTCATTAACCGCACATCGGGTGAGGCAGCACTCGCCGACTTTGCTGAGATTGCGCCCGATTTGGTGCTGATGGACATCCAGCTAGAGGGTGCCATGACCGGGCTAGAGGCAGTGCAAAAGCTGCGCGAGCAGAGCTACACCGTCCCGGTGGTGGCACTCACCGCCTACGCGATGAAGGGCGACCGTGAGAAGGCGCTGCGGGCAGGCTGCGAGGAGTACCTCCCCAAGCCGCTGCCCATCAACAAGCTGGTAGAACTATTGCACCGCTACGAGCGGCAGGCGAAGCGCAACGCGGCGACCCAGGCAACAGAGGCAGAAACCCAGGAAGTACAAGAGACGCAGCACGCACCCAGCGACCTCGCCCAAAGCGAGAAATAGGGCAGCACGGTATGTGCCGCTAAACACAGGGGGCGGGTGTCCGTCCCCCACCCCGCCAGGCGTACACCACAAAGGGGGTTATGGTAGGGGCGCAGCATCACTACGCCGCTACCCGAAGCGGTTAAACACTAGCCATCCAGCTTTTGCAAGTTGGCAAAGCTCGCCATCAGCCGCTTGATGCCCACATCGGTGAACGCGACCGTCACTTCCTCGTCGTTGTCGTGGATTTTGCTCTCAATGACGATGCCCTCCCCGAACTTGGCATGATATACCCGCAGCCCCGCCCGGAACTGGTTCACGTCTGCACCAGGGAACGGAATGATCTTCTCGTCGCGCTGTCGTGCTTTGCGGTAGCCCTCCACGCGGGCGCTGGGTGGCGTGGCATCCCAGGCAGTGGAGCGGTAGTAGCTCTCGAAGCGGTGGTCGCCGCCGGAACCCGTGCTCAGTCCATCCAACAGTTCCATCGGCAGGTCGTACAAAAAGCGCGACGGGTTGCTCTGCTCGGAATACTGCCCGATGCGCCGCCGGAACGCCCGTGTAATGAACAGGCGGTCTTTGGCGCGGGTGATGCCCACGTACAGCAGGCGGCGCTCCTCTGCCATGCCGTCCGGTGCGTCGAATGAGCGTGAGTGCGGCAGCAGCCCGTCTTCTAGCCCGGCAATGAACACCACGCTGTATTCTAGCCCTTTGCTGGCGTGCAGCGTGAGCAGCGTGACCCGGTCTTCGTCGGCGTTGGTTCGGTCCAGGTCAGTAGAGAGCGTGGTGTCCGTCAGGAACTCGGTCAGGCTCTCAAAATCTGCGGCAGAGAGCAACCCCTTTAGCTCGTTGATGTTGTCCTGGCGGTCGTTGAGTTCGTCGTCGGTTTTGCTGATCTGCGCGAGGTGCCCCAGGTACTCCGTGCGCAGGATGATGTCGTCCAGCAGGTCAGCGTACTCGCCTTTTTCCGCCATGCTCCGCCACTCGATCAGCATTTCTGCAAAGTTCGACAGCTTGCGGTTGGCGCTTGCGCCCAGG
This sequence comes from uncultured Anaerolineaceae bacterium, assembly GCA_964451095.1. Classification (GTDB taxonomy): domain Bacteria; phylum Chloroflexota; class Anaerolineae; order Aggregatilineales; family Phototrophicaceae; genus DAOTTY01. The sequence continues at coordinate 4,254 of CAYVGI010000006.1, read as the reverse complement.
TCGGGCACGTCGGCGTTCCCGGTAAGGCGCAGCAGGGCGTCGCCGTAAGTTAACCCTTGTGAGTCTGCCCATGCCTGGAACGTGCCCTGTGTTTTCGCGCCGATGCCGCGCTTGGGCGTGTTAATCACCCGGTCAAAGCCGACTGAGTCTGCCCCGGAGTCAATCAGGCGCAGGTAGGCAAGCATATCTTTCACCTCTCGGCGCTGGTAGAACGCGGTGCCGCCGATGAGCTGGTACGGCACGCGGTAGTCCACAAATGCTTGTTCCAGCGCACGGGACTGCACGTTGGTGCGGTACATCACGGCGATGTCGCTGTAGGGGGTGCCCGCCGCTTTGATGCGAGCAATCTCCTTCACGATGAACTCTGCCTCATCCCCCTCGCTGTACGCCTCGTGCATGGTGATCTTGGTGCCGTCGGAGCGGTCGGTGAACAGCGCTTTGGGGGTGCGGTCGCGGTTCTGGTCAATAACGGCGCGGGCGGCATCGAGCACAACCTGTGTAGAGCGGTAGTTCTGCTCTAGCAGGATGGTTTTCGCGTTCTTGTAGTCCTCGCGGAAGCGAATCACATTGCGATAGTCCGCGCCCCGGAAGCCGTAAATCGCCTGGTCTTCGTCGCCGACGACAAACACGTTGTTCTGCGGCGCACCCCACAGCCGCACCAGTTCGTACTGCGCCATGTTCGTGTCCTGGAACTCGTCCACGAGCACGTGCTCGTAGTAATGCTGGTACTTGTTGCGCACGTCCGGGTTGTCTTTCAGCAGCAGCACCGTGTTCATGATGAGGTCGTCAAAGTCCATGGCGTTGCTCTCGCGCAAAATCGCCTGGTAGCGCTCGTAAACGCGGGCGATGATCTCGTCCAGGTACTCCGTGCGCGGGAACTGCGCGGGCGTGACCAGTTCGTTCTTCGCGTCGGAAATCTGGTTGAGTGTGCGGTAGGGCGTCAGGCGCAGCCGCTTGAGGTCAACGCCCAGTTCTTCCACCACCCGCTTGACCACGTTCACCTGGTCGTCTGTGTCGTAGATCAGGTAGTTGGCGTTGTAGCCCGGCAGTTGTTCCTCTTTTGCCTCCGCACGCAGCAGCCGCGCACACAGCGCATGGAACGTCCCGATGCGCAGCCCGCGTGCACTCTGGGCACCAATCAGGTTTTTGACGCGGTGCTTCATTTCGCCCGCCGCCTTGTTGGTGAACGTCACCGCGATGATGCCGTAGGCGGGCACTTTGTGCTCGTAGATGAGGTGCGCGATGCGGTACGTCAGCACGCGGGTTTTGCCACTGCCCGGACCCGCCAGTACCAGCACGGGTCCGTCTGGCGCGGTGACGGCGGCACGCTGCTGGTTGTTCAGTCCGCTGGTAAATTCTTCTGCCACGGGGGGATGCTCCGTCTGCTCTGTGAACATTTGCGCTAAGTGTACCAGATTGTGCTAGGGGATGATTGCTTCGACCTCAATTTCAACCAACATCTCAGGGTCAATCAGCTTCGCAACCTCGACCATGGTGGTTGCCGGGCGCACAGCGTCGAACACCTCGCTGTGGGCACGCCCTACGTCCTGCCACTGCGCCGTAATGTCCGTCACGTAGATGCGTACCCGCACCACATGCTCCATTGCCGCGCCTGCCTGCCCCAGCGCCCAGGCGATGTTGCCGAAGATTTTTACCGTTTGGGCGTAAACATCCCCCACGCCGACGAGCTTGCCGTCGGCATCGGTGGCGGTGGTGCCTGCCACATGAACGATGTTGCCCACCTTCACAGCACGCGAGTAGCCGACGATGGGTTCGTATTTGCTGCCACTGCTGATGTTTTGCCTGCTGCTTTGCGACATGGTGTATCCTCCTGTGTGGGGGCGCCGTGCCCTACCCTTTGTGTTGGTTTCGCGCTATTTTAACGTTGATACACGCACAAAGAGACTTTTTCGCACAAAGAAATTAGGATACCCCTCATGACCCCTTACACCCTGCCAGATGTACCCAAAGTCACCCCACTTGCAGACAACGAAGCCTACTTGATCGCCAGCGGCGACCTGCGCCTGTCGGCGAACCAGGTTTGCTGGGCGGCACAACAGGCAATGGAACAGCAGATCACCGCCGCCTTCGCCAATGAGGGCATCACGGTCAAGCGTGCCCACGCTTACGACCCCAACGAAAAGCACGGCTTTATCTCCAGCCAGCGCATGGGCATGGATGTGTTCAAGACCATCCACCCGGACGCCAAGCTGATTGTGGCGGAGGCGGTGTGGCAGTACAGCCATCATGTGCTGGCGGGGCTGCGTGCCCACCGCGGACCGATCTTGACGGTGGCGAACTGGAGCGGGCAGTGGCCCGGGCTGGTGGGTTTGCTGAACCTGAACGGCAGCCTGACCAAAATGGGTGTGTCTTACAGCACCATCTGGAGCGAGGACTTTACCGACGAGTACTTCCTCAACGGCATCCGCCAGTGGATCAAAGAAGGCACCATCACGCATGACGACAGCCATGTGCGCCCACTAGACGCAGACGCCCTGCCCGCCGATGAACGGGCGCTGGGGCAGGCGCTCGCCGCGCAGCTACAGCACGAAAAGGCAATCCTGGGCGTGTTCGATGAGGGCTGCATGGGCATGTACAACGCCATCATCGACGACGAACTGCTAAACCCGATGGGGCTGTACAAAGAGCGGCTTAGCCAGTCCGCGCTGGTAGCGACCATGCTCAACGTGGACGACGCCGAAGCAGCAGCCGCACGCGAGTGGCTCGAATCCCGTGGCATGACGTTCGTCACCGGGGAGGACGCAGCAACCACGCTCACCGACGGGCAAATCCGTGACCAGCTAAAGATGTACATCTCGGCGGTACGCATCGCGCACGAGTTCGGCTGCGACGCCATCGGCATTCAGTACCAGCAGGGGCTAAAGGACATGGCACCTGCGTCTGACCTGGCGGAAGGGCTGCTGAACAACCCGGAGCGCCCGCCTGTGCACCATGCGGAAACGGGCGAAGAACTGTACGCCGGGCAAGCGCTGCCACACTTTAATGAGGTGGACGAGGGCGCAGGTGTGGATGCGCTCGTGACCAACCGGGTGTTGACAGCAATGGGGCTAGATCCGTCAACCACGCTGCACGACCTGCGCTGGGGCGAACAGTACACCGGCGACGGCGTGGACGACTTCGTGTGGGTGCTGTTGATCTCCGGCGCGGCGCCCGCGTCCCACTTTATTGACGGTTATGCTGGTGCTAGCAGCGAACGCCAACCGCCGATGTACTTCCGGCTTGGCGGTGGCACGCTGAAGGGGATTAGCAAACCGGGCGAAATCGTGTGGAGCCGCGTTTACGTCATGGACGGTGCCGTGCACGCGGACATCGGGCGGGCAAGCGCGGTCATGCTGCCGGATGAGGAAACACAGCGCCGCTGGCAGGCGACCACCCCACAGTGGCCCATCATGCACACCGTGCTGCACGGCGTAACCCGCGACCAGATGATGGCGCGTCACAAGGCGAATCACATCAACGTCGCTTACGCGCCGGACGCGGACACCGCCAACAAAGCACTCGCTGCCAAAGCAGCAGCTTTCGCGGCGATGGGCATGACCGTGCACCTATGCGGGGATGTGCCGCTGTAGCTAGCGCACCGCTTGAACCGCGTCCATAAACGCCCGGACGCGGTTTTCGTCCACGTCGTTCCAGATGTACCCGTCGCGCTTGAAAGTGGTACCGACGATAGCGCCGTCGGCGATGGCAAGCTGCTGCGCGACGTTTTCCACACGCACGCCCGTGTTGGCAAACACGATGGTTTCCGGCACGGCGTCTTTTACCTGCTTAAGCGTCTCTTCGGACGTTTCCGTTCCTGCCGTCAGACCAGATACACACAGGGCGTCCGGTTTGGCAACAAACACCGTCGAGCGGGCAATATCCGCCACATCGCGTGCCGCCATGTACACGGCAGACTCCGGCACGATGTTAAACAGCAGCTTGACGTGCTGCCCGCTCACCGCGTGCTGGTGCCGGATCACACGCCCCGCGTTGGTGTCCATGTGCCATAGTCGCTGGCATAAACGCCCGTGAAGATCTCCCGCACGAACTGTGCCCCGTCGCCACCGCAAGGTCAATCGACGCGGCAGCGTCCCACAGCACGTTTACGCCGTAGGGCACACTCAAGTCGTCCAGCAATTCGGCAATCACCCGCGCCATACACGTCGTCGTGATCGGGTCAACCTGGGTGAGGTAGGGCAGCAGGGCTTACGCATGAAGATTACGGATGAGTTGTAGTCGAAAGTCATCATTGAG
>CAYVGI010000005.1:0-77437 GCA_964451095.1 uncultured Anaerolineaceae bacterium | reverse complement strand
TGCTTTCTGGCATCAGGGCGCGGAAGTAATACTCCCCGACGGTCTGCGGCAGGTCTTCTGCGGCGTTGCTCAACCCCAAGATCGGCACGCCGTTCTCCTGCGCGACGGGTGCCGCTGCAAAAGCCTCTGACGAAAGCGTCGGACCCAGAATTGCCGTCACCTCGTCCTGCTCTGCCAGCTTGGTAACGGCGGAGATTGCCTCTGCATACGTGGGGTCGCTGGCGCTGTCTTCAATGATGACCGATAGTTCGGTTTCCGCCAGGTAGCCTAGCGCGTTAATTTCTGCGAGTGCCATCTGCACGCCGTCTTCCTGCGGTGCCCCATAAAACGAGATTGGTCCGGTGATGCTCGCTACCAGCCCGATTGTCACGGTTGCAGGCAGGTTACTGGGCGCAGCGCACTCGTCCCAAAAGCCGATGAGCACGTCTTGATCTTGTTCCTGCTGTGCTTGTGCCAGTGTGCTCGCGTTTTGTGCCATGGGCACCGTTGCAAACAACACAACGGCTGCCATCAGCGCGAACGCGCGAATACGAATTTTCATGCTTTCCTCCTGTGTCCTCTTGTCCTCTCTCAACGAGGATTCACTCTGTGGGCGTCGTGCCCGCTGTAAACAATGGCAGTAGTGTAGGCACCCTGCATGAGAGGACTCAAGGAAACTGCTTGGATTTTCGGAACTTGTTCAGGATGTTAAGGGGCTGTTTAGGTGCTATGCTGCCCCAGTTGTAAAAATTTTGTCAAATATTCTCATACTTCATGCCGCTCTAAGCCTACGCAGCCTGGAACCTCGCTGGTAAAATACCGCACTTGCTACGGCTTTGCCCATAAATGGCATTCCGCATAATAAAGTTGCAAGTAGTTTAAGGGTAAGGAAATGATGCGACTCTCCAAACAGGTTATGAATCGCTGCATCGTATTTATGCTGTTCGTCCTGGTTAGTTCGTTGGGCGTAACCTCCGCCATGGCGCAGGATGTCACCCCCACACCGCAAGACCCCATCTGGCGGGCATACTCTGCCGCCCGCACCGAGATTGAGGAAGAGTTCAACACCGACCTCACCATCGTCAGCAACTACACATGGGAACAGTCCGAGTTTATCAATGGCATTGACGACTGTGTAACGCTGGACAATCCGGCGGCGGCACGTCCCATTTACTTTGGCTGGACGTTCATTATCACCGATGTGAACGGCACCCAGTACCGTGCCCGCGTAAGTTTCGACCTGCGCGACCTGGCAATTTGCGATGACGTGGTGCAAACGCAGGTTGCTGCTGCGGCACCAGCAGACCCCGACCCAGACACGGATGGTGCCCTGCCTGCCCCGGTTGCTGGTGGTGCCTCTGTTGGCAGCTTCGAACTGGGTGGGCACATCCTGGGGCTGAACAGCAACACGTTCGACCTGATGCGCCGCTCCGGCATGACGTGGATGAAGAAGCAGGTTCGCCACAGCATCGGCGCGAACGCGACCGAAAACGCGGGCATTATCGACTCCGCACAGGCGGCAGGCTTTAAGGTGCTGCTGGGTGTTGTTGGCGATAAAGACCAACTCGGCTCCGACTTTGACGGCTACGCCGCTGACTACTCGCAGTACGTAGCAGGGCTTGCCAGCCTGGGCGCAGATGCAATTGAGGTGTGGAACGAGCCGAACATCGACCGCGAGTGGCCCGCTGGTCAAATCAGCGGACAGAACTACACACGCCTGCTTGCAGAGGCCTCCAACGCCATCCGTGGCGCGAACGGCAATACCCTGGTTATCAGCGGTGCACCCGCGCCCACGGGCTTCTTCGGCGCGGCCGGCTGCACGGCAAACGGCTGCAATGATGACGTTTTCATGCAGCAAATGGCGTCCGCTGGCGCTGGGCAGTACATGGACTGTGTGGGGCTGCACTATAACGAGGGTATCGTGCCGCCGTCCCAAACAGGCGGTGACCCGCGTGGCGAGTACCCGACCTACTACTTCCAATCGATGACGCAGCGCGGCTATGCACCGTTTGGTGGCACGCAGGTGTGCTACACAGAGCTTGGCTACCTTTCCGGTGAAGGGTTCGATGAACCGATTCCGGCGTCGTTCGCCTGGGCAAATGACACGTCTGTTGCAGAGCACGCTGCATGGCTGGCAGAAGCAGCGTCCATCGCTGCACAAAGCGGGCAGGTGCGCCTGATGATTGTGTGGAATGTGGACTTCCCGTTCTACACGGCAACTGACCCAATGGGGGGTTACGCGATGTTCCGCCCCGACGAGAGTTGTCCCGCGTGTGATTCGCTTGGCACAGTGATGGGCGGCTAGCTACCCGTTCGTGACATTCGCTGGGGAGTGCGGCGGTGTGCTGCGCTCCCCACGCACTTATTCATCCGCGCAGTCCAGCAGCGGAATACTGACAAAATAGCCCTCAGCGCTCTCAGGGACGGACAGCGGCGCTGCATCGGGTAGGGTGTACATCACCACTTGCAACGCTAAGTTGTCTGCTGCTATCTGTGTGGTTATGGGTAGCGCAACCCTTGTGAGGGCAGTTGCGCCCGGCTGCCACAAGCGCGACGGTAACGCCTGCACATCGACCTGTGCTCGTTGTCTGCCTATACCACTCACCAACCGGACTGAGAAGTGATAGTCCACCTCTGGTGAATGAACGAGCGGCTCCCACACGAGTGTGATGGTGCCCTCGCGCCCCGGGCACACTGCTTCTGGTATGTTTGCACCCATCATCCGCGCGACATCCGCATACTGTACGCCACCCACCGCGGTAGCGGTAACGCCAGTCCCAGCATCCACTGCGGCGACTCGGTAGCGGGGGGCGCTGTCACCCATGGGCATAGGCGCTGCCACCCCTGTAAACCACGTCTCCAGGAACGTGCCGTGCGCCATCCCGACGTAGGCTTGTCCGGGTTGCACGGCAATCGCGTTTGTGCCCTGCTGCACATCGGTGATCATTATTGGGTAGCGCAGGCTCATCACCCGCCAACTTGCGTATTGCTCTGCCACGGTGAACTTTTGTGCGTCTGGCAGGTTGTTCTCGTGGTGGCGTTCACGCACCAGCACAATTGATTCACCGTGTTGCAGCCATGCTTCTGCCTGTTTGCCTAGCAGGTGCATGTTGCCAACCGGGTGCAAGTGCCCCTGCTGCGCCAGAAAGCCCCCATGCGCGGCAACGAGCGTCACATGCCGCAAAAACACCAATGCAACCACCACCGCAACGATCACACGCAAGCGGGGGCGAGACTGCCATACCCACGATACTGCATAGCTGAAACCCAGTGTACCCACGAACATCACAGGCAGGAAGTAGTAGTCCGCAATGGTGGTATCGCCGCTGGCAACGAACGCCACACCAAAGGGTAACAGCGCAATCAGCGGCAGGAACACACCCGGCAGTTCCCGATGCTGTGATGAATCCAAGAGCAACAGTAGCAGCCCCAGCAACGCAATCATTGCCTGCAACCACCCTACCGCACCCATTGGCAGCACAGTCCATATTCCGACGGGGTTGGGGTGCCAGCCAAGCTGCGACACTGGGTATGTCGTCGCGCCGAACAGCGAGCCAATGATATTCACGGGCAACCGCACATCAAACTGTGACAGGTCTATGCTTGCCGTGAGTGCCGTTGCCGCGCTTGTATCCACAGTGATGGGTTGCGGTGCCCCCACTTGCCGTAACCCTACACCCCACGGCAGCAGGGACAGCACAAAGAGGCATATGCCTATGGTTGTCGCCAACACGTGTCGCTGCCACGCTGCACGCTGCCGCCACAGGTGCACCGCCGCCAACAGTACACTAATCGGCAGCAGGTAAATGAGCGCCGCCTGCGACTGTATGTTCGCGCTCAGGGCGAGCCAGTGCGCAAGCTGCGCCCATCGTTTGTCCTCGTAGTAGCCCAGCAGCCCGGTCAAGAACCACAGCGGTACCGCAAACTGCCCGATGTTGGGGTTCCACACAAAGCGGCTCCAGTGCACTGCGTTAGGCAGCACTGCAAGCGCCAAACCTGCCAGCACCGCCGTCGTCAGACCAAAGTAGCGGCGCACCGTCGTGTACCAAAGTGCCACTGTCAGCACACCAATCAGCGCGACAAAGGCACGGGTCGTCAGTGGGTCTGGCAGTGCCCTCAGTGCCCCCGCCAGCAGGTACGTGGTGAACGGGGAGTGATGCGACAGCCCGCTAAACGCCGATGTCGCACCCACCAGCGGACGCGAACCATTTTGTGCGATGTCTATTGCCGCGAGGGTGATAGCAAACTCGTCTGGCCACAACATCAGCAGCTCAAGCGCAGGGATGCGCAGCACTGCCGCTATGAGCACGACCGCCGTCCCCCAAAATATCGTCAAGATGCGCTGGTTGGTTCGCATAGATCCCGCACGCTGTCCTTCATCGCCGCCACAACCGCGCATTATAGCGCACCGTCACGAAAGTAGGCGCGGCATTAACGGCGTAAATCCGGTAAAATAGGGCAACTTGTGAAGATAAGCGCAAATGGTGTTTGATCTATGAAACGAGTAGTGAGATTTGCCCCGCTGGGTGCACTGATGGTTTTGCTAGCAGCGTGTGGCGGCGCAGAGAGCGCGATTCCCTACGCAGCACTGCCGCCGCAGGGCGATGCCGCCCGTGGTGAGGCGCTGTATCAAGGCGGCGTGGCACCGTCCTGTGTGTCCTGCCATGTTGCTGGGGCAGCGGGGGCGCCTGCGCTGGATGATCTGGGCGATTATGCAGCGGTGGCAGGCACCCGCGTGGAAGGGCAGGACGCACGCGAGTACACTTTCTATGCGATTGTAGAGCCGGGGCAGCACATCGTAGAGGGGTACGGCAATGCCATGTACAACCGCTACGATGAAAACCTGAACCCGCAAGAGATTGCGGACTTGATTGCGTATTTGCTGCAAGAGTGAGTTAGGCGTCGCCCAGTGCCACCCACGCTTGCCGCGCCCATACGATGAACAACCCGGCGATGAGTGCTTCGTGGGTGAGGCACCACGGGCAGTATGCCTGGATGACAAACGCCTGCAAATACACCAGATACACCGAGTATAGGAACGCAAACAGCACCACGCCAAAGATAATCATGGTGCCGTGCTCACGCAGGATGCCCACACGGTTTTGCAGCAGCATTAGCCCGACGATTAAAAAGTTGGTGCCCAGCCCTAGCCACGCAATCGGGATGCCGCCAATTTCGGAGTACGCGCTGTTGAGCACGGTGCCGCAGTCAATCCTGCCAACGGCAGCGCATACTGGGTTCGCGTTGGAAATCTTGAGGTAGCTCAGGTAGCCACTCACGCCGATTGCCGCTGCTAGCAGCACAAAACTAATCACCGTTGCGTTGATGCGCGGCAGTCTGGGTGAGGATGCCGCTGCTGCATTGTTGGTTGCTTCCAGTGGAAGTTGCTCTGCCATAATTTTGCCTCTCGCTCTCGCTTCTTAGTCTGAATTATACGGTTTGTGCAGCGCGGCACAATCCCCGTCCTTAGATGCGCGGTGGGGTGACGCCCCGCTGCCCCTGATATTTACCTTTTCGGTCTGCGTAGGAGACTTCACACTCCTCATCTGCCTCAAAGAAGACCACCTGTGCCAAGCCCTCGTTGGCGTAAATTTTGGCGGGCAGCGGTGTTGTATTGCTGATTTCCAGCGTAACATGCCCTTCCCAGCCGGGTTCGAAGGGCGTTACGTTCGTCACTATACCTGCTCTCGCGTATGTTGATTTACCCAACGTTATTGTTAGTACGCTGCGCGGGATGCGGAAATACTCAATCGAACGCGCCAATGCGAACGAGTTCGGCGGGATAATGCACACGTCGCCTTTAAAATTCACCATAAGCTCGTCTCGGAAGTCTTTCGGGTCTACGATGGTGCTGTTAATGTTCGTGAAGATGCGGAACTCGTCCGCCACGCGCAGGTCATAGCCATACGAAGACAGCCCGTAGCTAATCACGCCTTGGCGTACCTGCCCCTCCACAAACGGCTCGATCATGCCGTGCTCCAGCGCCATCTTGCGGATCCAGTGGTCGGGTTTTAGCCCCATGGTTACATCACCTCCGGGGCACTCATGCCCATTAAGTCCAGCACACGCCGCAAAGACACCTGCGCCGCCCGGTAAAAGCGCAGGCGTGCCTTAGCCACATCCTGCGGCACATCACTGTGGAACACGCGCACCTCCTCATACACCGGGTGGAAAACGCCTGCCAGTTCGTGTGCGTAGAACGCGATCTTGTGCGCCTCCAGGTTGCTGGCAGCAAATTCAATCGTGTCGCCCAGTTCCATCACCTTGCGCAAAAAGCGCAGTTCGTGCTCACCCAGCAGGCTCAGGTCAACCTCGCCGTCGTCGCTAAAGCCGCGTGCGTCCGCCTCGCGGAAGATGCCCGCACAGCGCACGTGCGCGTTCTGGATGTAGTACACCGGGTTATCGTTCGATTCCTGCACGGCACGATCCATGTCGAAGTCCAGGTGGCTATTTGGACCGCGTGCCAGCAGGATGTAGCGCACGGCGTCCACGCTCGTCTGGTCGATCAGATCGTCCAGCGTTTCGTAGTTGCCCGCGCGCGTGCTTAGCTTCACCTCCTGCCCGTCTTTAATCATGCGCACGAGCTGCACCAGTATCACCTGAATGCGGGCAGGGTCGCCGCCGAGCGCCTGCACACCACGCTGCACCACCTGCGCCTGCACGTAGTGGTCGGCACCGAGCACGTTCACAGCCGGGTTGTAGCCGCGCTCCAGCTTGTCCATGTGGTAGGCGAAGTCCGGCAGCGTATAGGTTGCTTCGCCGTCGCCCTTAATCATCACACGGTCTTTCTCGTCGCCGTACTTGCTGCTGCGGAACCACCACGCGGGCGCGTTGCCTTCCAGCTTCTTGCGCTCGTCCTCGTCAGCGCCCTCCCACACGACCGCCTCGTACATATCACCGCTTGCCTTAAGCTGCGCCACGACCCGGTTCACGCCGCCATCGCCCATCAAGCTGTTCTCGTTAAAATAGTTGTCGTGGCGAATCCGCACCCGTTCGAGCGTTTTGCGGATCATCTCGAACATCTTCTTTTCGCCGTATTCTTTGAACGGTTGCCAGTCTTGGTCTGCCCAGTCCTCACCGTGCTGCTGCGCCAATTCCTCTGCGAACTCCTTCAGGTAGTCGCCACGGTAGAACCACTTTTCATCCTCACTCGGTTCGTCTACGTCGCGCCCGATGGTTTGCAGATAGCGCAGCTTGAGGCTCTTGCCCAGGTTGCGCATTTGCACGCCCGCGTTGTTGAAGTAATACTCCCGTTGCACCGTATAACCTGCCGCTTCGAGCACACGCGCTGTTGCGTCGCCCACAATCGCGCCACGGCTGCGCCCGATGTGCAGCGGTCCGGTCGGGTTCGCGCTGACGAACTCCACCTGTGCAGTTTTGCCCGCCCCTATGTCCAGCGTAAACAGGTTGTCACCTTCCGCGATAATGTGTTTGACCTGTCCTTTCAACCACGCTTCATCCAGGCGGAAGTTGATAAATGGTCCCACCAGTTCCACCGCGCCTATGAATTCTGCTTTGGGTAGGTGTTTTTCAATTGCCTGGGCAATTTGCGGGGGCTTCATTTTCGCGTCCTTGGCAAGCCGCAGCGCGATGGGGCAGGCGTAGTCGCCGTGTTCGGGCTTTTTGGGCGCTTCTATGGGAATTTCCGGGATGTCAAACGCGGGCAGGTCGCCAGCATCTTGCGCCGCACGGATCGCCTGCTCAACGAGTTTGGCGTGCTCTTTTGGGAGTTGGATCACAGGATGGTGTCTCTCTTCTGGGTTGTCGGTCGCATCATGGGTCGCATTCTAGCAAAAGCTGATGGCTTAACAACGTTGAACCTTTGTGACCTCTACTACGCCATCATCCCCAACCGGGATGCGCTGCCCACACACATCACACACGAAGTTCGGCACGTCGTAGGCGAACGCCACATTGCCACATCGGGAACAGCGAAGCACATCTTCTAGCGGGCGGGCAGCAATGTGTGGGGACTTCCCCGCTTTGCGCCCCCACACTTTGGTGTATTCGTCCTGCCACGGCTCGAAGAACACACGCTGCACGCCAAGCTGTACCAGCGTCGATTGCATCCGTTCTTCTGTCCATAACTTGCGCGGCATCGTCTTAATGTTGCCGCGCAGCGATGTGAGCAGCAGCCCGCCAGGGCGCAGCACGCGCACTGCCTCGGCAAGGGCATCCTCTGGCGCGTCCACAAATTCCAGCGCCTCCAGGAAAGTTACCGCGTCGAATGTATCGTCCGGGAAGGGCAGGCAGTCCGCCGGGGCATAGAGCAAATCGACGCGGGCGAGGTCATCCGCCAGCTTGTACGCCGCCTGCGAGAGCATCTGTCGGCTTAAGTCCACGCCGATGATGTGCCCGGCAAAGCGCTCATCTGCCAGCAGTGCCAGCGGCAAACGTGCTGTTCCGGTTGCGATGTCCAGCAGCAGCGGGTTGTGGTGCGGTCGCATCGCGCCCATAAGCGGGTTTGCCAACAGCAGCGTTTCGTAAAGCGGCTCGTACTGCTTGATGCGATCATAGCGGGACGCAAAAACATCATACAGCCAAACCACGACCCGCCGCCCCAGGTAAACACCTTCCGTCTCGATGAGCAGGTACCAGCCCAGCAGCGCCAGCACCGCCAGCGCCAACACAATCCCTAGCAGTGTCAGCATCGGGCTAGCGACAACTGTGCCCGCGTCGCTTGCGCACGGTGTTGCGCCGCATGTAGTGCACATGCCATTGCTCTACCAGCCCCCACAGCGCGAACGCACCGTAGGCAACCGCCGATAGCGCCAGATATGGGGCGGCGTGCGGCGCGTGGTGCACAGCAACCCATGTGCCCCAGCCGATATATGCCGCCATCAGCAGTTCCAGGTACACCGTTGCGTCCTGGCTGAGGGTGTATCCGACCGCAGACGATGACGCACCGAATTTGGGTGTGCGCTCGAACGCGCCGCCGCTGCTGAACCATGCAGACAGGATTGCCAGGGTGTTGCTGATGGTGATGCCCGTGCCGAATACAATCAGCGCGGGGAACGCCCACAGCCGCTGCCACCAGTCTGTGGGGTGCAGTGCCCACTGCCCCACACCATACGCCAACGGCGGCACGATGCCAGAGAACAACAGGAACGACATTCGCATCTCGTCGAACGCGCCGGCGAGCATCAGCGGGGGGGCAAGCAGCCCCAGCAGCAGCAGCAGCGGGTATGGCATGTACTGGCACAGGTGCAAAGTGCCCATCACGCACTGCGCCCAGGTGAGCGCCCGTGCCCGCCACACTCGCCCCACGAGGTGCCCCAAGCATTGGGTGCTGCCCTTCGCCCACCGGAACTGCTGCCGCTTGAACGCCGCCAATCGTGCAGGGAGTTCCCCAGGAACCACCAGTTCAGGTAACGTGCGTAGCCGCCAGCCACACATCTGGGCGCGGTAGCTCAGGTCGAGGTCTTCCGTCAGGGTGGTTGCCTGCCAGCCCCCCGCCGCCCGGATGCACGTCGCCCGCCACACACCGCCTGTTCCATTGAAGTTGAGCAGCAGCCCGGCACGGCTCCGTGTGGTTTGCTCTACGGCGAAGTGCGCATCAATCGCCAGCGTTTGCGCGGCGGTGAGCGCATTTTGGAATGGGTTCAGGTGCCCCCACCGCCCCTGCACCATACCAAGGTGATCATCTGCCAGCAGGTGTGGCAGGGTGCGCTGCAAAAAGTTCGGCGGCGGGATGAAGTCGGCGTCGAAGATGGCGTAGAACGGGGTGGGACTGCACGCCATGCCATGTGCCAATGCACCCGCCTTGTAGCCTGTGCGCTGCGCCCGCCGGATGTGCTGCGCGGTTAGCCCCTGACTGCGCAGGCGCGTCACGCAGCGGGCAATAATGGCAGTCGTTTCGTCTGTGGAGTCGTCCAACACCTGGATGATGAGGTGTTCGCGTGGGTAGTTCAGGTTAGCCACCGCCTCTAGCAGCCGCTCCACGACCCAGCGCTCGTTGTAGATTGGCAGTTGCACCGTCACAGGCGGGTAGTGTGTCAGTGGCGGGGTCGCATTGCTGTGTTTGCGGGTGAGCAGGAATAAAACCAGCAGCAGCAGCGTCCCGCCCGTGTACACCGTCAGCAGAACGCCTAGCACCACGTACAGCGTTGTGAGGGCAGGTATCATAGCGCGGGAAGTTTAATGTTCCCCCCTGTGCCACGCAAGGGAGGACTGTCCCACGGCTAGGGCACCCGTGTAGAATGAATGGCACTTTTTTGCAGAATAAAGGTTGGAATCCGTTGAATGTGAAAAAACGACCGCTGCCCCCGTGGAACCCGCTGAAGGGACTCCGGCGGCTTTATGAAACGATTAGTAACCAGCAGCGCCGCCGCGCAAACGCGCCCGACTATGTGCTCATGCTGCTGCCAGAGCGTATGCCACCCCTGCCGGAGCCGCGCGGCTTCGTCCGGCGGCGCATTTTCGGCGAGCCGCCGCTCAGCCTATGGGAGCTAGAGCGCCGCTTCGAGCGGATTGGAAATGACTCGCGTCCCAAGGGCGTGATTTTACACCTGCGCGGGTTTGCTATGTCCCTGGCAGACCTGCAAACCCTGCGGGATAGCATTCAGCGGCTGCGGCAGCGCGGCAAGCGCGTGGTGATCTTCGCGCAGCAGTATGACCTGGCAACCTATTACGTCGCCACTGCCGGGGACGAGATCATTATCCAGCCGGGCGGCAACGTGTTCACCGTGGGGCTGCGGCAAGAGGCGATTTTCCTGAAGGATTCGTTGGAGCGCATCGGCGTGGAGGTGGATTCCATTGCCATCTCGCCGTACAAGGGCGCAGCAGATACCTTCACCCGCAGCGACATCTCCCCGGAGGGGCGCGAACAGCTAGAGTGGTTGCTGGATTCCCGCTACGAGCAGATTGTGCAGGGCATCGCCGACGGGCGCGACATGACCCCCGAGAAAGTGCGCGAGGTCATCGACAACGCACCCTACCTGGATCGGTTCGCAAAGGGCATCTCGGTCGTGGATGCGGTGCTGTTCGAGGAGGAGTTGTACACCTACCTGAGCACCAAAAATGTGATGACGTGGGAGGAAGCAGACAAAGTTCTGCTGCTGCGGCACCGCCCGCAAACACAAAAGTACGTCGCTGTGCTTAAAATCGAGGGCTTCATGGTGCCGGGCGAAAGCGCCACCCCACCCGGAGATTCCCCCATTCCGGTGCCCGTGGTTGAGGACGGGCGCGTGGGCGACATCACTGTGGTGCGGCAGGTGCGTGCCCTAACGCAAGATGAAAACCTGGGTGCGCTTGTGCTCTTTGTCGATAGCGGCGGCGGTGCGGCAACCGCAGCAGAGGCGATGCGCTCTGCACTGGCGGAACTGGCACAGAAGGTGCCCGTGGTCGTCTATATGAACGGTGTGGCAGCAAGCGGTGGCTACCTTGTGAGCACGGCGGCACAGCATATTGTTGCGCAGCCCGGCACCATTACGGGTTCCATCGGGGTGGTGCTGGCAAAGGCAATTGCGGGTGAACTGCGCTCCAAGTTATATGTGCGCAGCGTGGAGTTCCTGCGCGGCAATAACGCGGACATCCTGAGTGTGACCAAGCCCTTCAGCGAGTCTCAGCGGACGTGGTTCCAGGAGAGCATTGAGCGCACATACGATATTTTTGTTGACCATGTGGCACGCGCCCGCGAGATGGAAACCGACGCGGTCGACGCGATTGGCGGTGGGCGTGTGTGGACGGGTGCGCAGGCGCTGGAAAACGGGCTGGTTGATGAGTTAGGCGGGTTCGATGTCGCGCTCAAGAAGGCACGCGAACTGGCGAATCTGCCCGAGAACACACCGATTGCCCTGGTAAGCAGCAAGACCAAACCCATCGTGCCCCAGGTGGCAGAGCGGGCAAATCCGGCGGCGCGACTGCTGTTCCTGCACCAGAACGCCACCCTGCTGTGCAACAGCACACCGCAATTGGTCGCCCCGGTGACATGGCACACAGGCGCGTGATGGCGCAGGCACGACTCGTGCTTTTGGCTGCGCTGTTAACCGTCACCGTTGCCGCTGCCCAAACCAGTGGTGACCCCCTCACCATCGTGTGGACGGCGGAGGGGACGCTCTACCGCTGGGGGGACGGCACGGCGCAGGTGCTGGCAGAGAACAATGCCACGCGCCCCTATCTATCGCCGGACGGCGGTACGGTCGCCTACACAACAGGCGATGCCGGTCTGCCGCAAGCGCTGTGGGCGCAGGCAACCGATCTAGCGGGAGAACCGCGCTTGCTCGTCACGCCAGAGCAGATCGCAGGCGGCTTTCTGGATCAAGTCGCGTGGTTCGGGGGTGAGCAGTTGTGCTTTAACACATCCCAGCCCAATGTGCCGTTCGGTGTGGTACCACAGGATGACCTGTGGTGCGTGGACATGGGCACGGGGATGCTCAACAACACGCTGCCCGCAGGCAAGGGCGGCGCTTTTGATGTAAGTCCAGCAGATGACCGAGCCGCGTTGGTGCGCCCCGGTACATTCGATGCTGATGGGCAACCCGCACAAGATGGTGATGTGCGGGTGTTGCAGGCAGACGGCACAACACAGGTGCTTCACACGTTCACGCCGCTGCCGGGTGGCTCTCATGCGGGCACCTACCCCCGCGTCTACTGGATGCCTGACACTACCGCATTGCTCACAGCAATTCCCGCCACCACACCGGAT
Source organism: uncultured Anaerolineaceae bacterium (assembly GCA_964451095.1). Classification (GTDB taxonomy): domain Bacteria; phylum Chloroflexota; class Anaerolineae; order Aggregatilineales; family Phototrophicaceae; genus DAOTTY01. The sequence goes on along the minus strand of CAYVGI010000005.1, from coordinate 64,812 downwards.
GCCAGCATTGTATACGCGCTGTGGCGCGTTCCCATTGCGGGGGCAGCAACACAGATGGGCACCGTGGATGTCGGGCAGGGTGTGTTTATCGGCTGGTCTGCGGGTCGTGAGCATGTCGCCTACGCAAGCGCCGCTCCCGGCGTAGAGGGTGCCGCGCTGACCCTCGCTGCGACAGATGGCACCGACGCCCAGGTTATCGCAGGCGATGTGCGCGGCACATTTGCGTGGGCGCAGCAGGGCAATGCCTTCGCGCTCACGCGCAGCGCCGATGTGAACACGGTTGAGGTTGGGCGTCCCACAGAAATAGAACTTGCGCCCATTACCGTCGCCGACGTGGACGGTATCACGCGCATTCGGCTGCTGGATGCGGACACCCTCGTTTACACGGGCGCTAGCGGCACGGACAGCGTGTTAGGCTACGTGACGGACATCACAGGCACGCCGCAGATAACCGAGCTGTTCCGCGTTGCGGGCAACCCGGTCATCCTGTTTGATGTGCGCCGATAGCAGGTTCCGCTAGTCCCCGAACTGAAGCCCTTGCGCTAGCGGTAGTTCCGTAGACCAGTTGATGGTGGTGGTCTGGCGGCGCATGTAGCCCTTCCACGCATCGCTGCCGGACTCACGCCCGCCGCCTGTATCCTTCTCGCCGCCGAACGCACCGCCAATCTCCGCGCCACTGGTGCCGATGTTCACGTTGGCAATGCCACAGTCAGACCCAGTTGCGGACAGGAAACGCTCTGCGGTGAGCAGGTTCGTGGTGAAGATGGCGCTGGAAAGCCCCTGCGGGACGCCGTTGTGCATCTCGATTGCATCATCAAGGTCTTTGTACGTCATCACGTACAGGATGGGCGCAAACGTCTCCTCACACACCAGCGGCGTTTGCGACGGCATACGGATGATCGTGGGCTGCACGAAGTTTGCGCCCTTTTCCGGCAGGGTACCGCCCCCGGTGAGCACTTCGCCGCCCTGTGCCTTGGCTGTCTCTATCGCTGCTTCCATATTTTTGACCGCCTGCTCGTTCACCAGCGGACCCATCAGTGTGCCCTCTTGCAGTGGGTCGCCAACCGGCACCTGCTGGTAATACTTCACCAACCGTTCCGTCAGTTCACCCGCGATGCTTTCCTGCGCGATAATACGCCGCGATGTGGTGCAGCGTTGCCCGGCGGTGCCCACCGCCCCGAACAGAATCGCCCGCGTTGCCAGGTCAAGGTTGGCGTCCTCCGCCACGACGATGCCGTTGTTGCCGCCCAGTTCCAAAATGGCGCGCCCCAGCCGCCTCGCAACCGCCTGCGCGACCTTGCGCCCGGTGCGGATTGACCCGGTAAAGCTCACCAGCGGCAGGCGGCGGTCTGCGGTCATCAACTGCCCCACCTGTGCGCCGCCCACTGCCAGCGTGAACACCCCGCTCACACCGTGGTCAGCACATACGCGGTTGGCAATGTGCTGCACGGCAACCGCCACAAGCGGCGTCATCTCAGACGGCTTCCACACCATCGTATCGCCAGACACCGCCGCGATTGCCGCATTCCAAGACCACACCGCCACCGGGAAGTTAAACGCGGTGATGATGCCGACCGTACCCAGCGGGTGCCACTGCTCGTACATGCGGTGCCCGGGGCGCTCCGAGTGCATGGACAGCCCGTATAGCTGGCGGGAAAGCCCCACGGCAAAGTCGCAGATGTCGATCATCTCCTGCACTTCGCCAATGCCCTCTGCTTTGATCTTGCCCATCTCCAGCGACACCAGTTCGCCCAGTGGTTCGCGGTACTCGCGCAGTGCGTTGCCCAGGTCACGGATGAGGTCACCGCGCTTGGGTGCGGGCGTGCTGCGCCAAGTGGTAAAGCCCGCGTTCGCGTGCTGAACAACCTGATTGTAAACGTCCTCGGTCGCCTGCATGACGGTGGCAATTGGCTCGTTCGTTGTGGGGTTGTAGGACACAAGCGCCTCGCCGCCTGCTATCCAACCGTCCGGACCGGTGCAAGCGCCAGGGTTTACGCTTTCGATGTGTAATTTGTCAAGAAGTGCTTTCATGTCGGGTTTTCTCCAATATAGGTTCGTGGCGGACAACGCTTGGCAAAAAGTTGCATCATAGTGTGTTGTTTGGCGCCCTAGTTTGGCAAAGTTTGCCTGTTTGTGTAGGGGCACTCTCCCGACGATAGGATGGAACCAAAGTCGCAGGGGGGGCATGACTGTGATAGAATGCGTGGCATTAGTGTGACGCGATAATCGATTTAAGAGCAAATACCATGCCAAACCCGGACTTCATCCAATTAGGGCAGGGACCGCGTTTTGCGTTCTTCGCAGAACCAGACGCGACACCCATTGCGGAAACGCTGGTTGCGTTCGCCAACACAGAGGGCGGTACGCTGGCAATTGGGCTGGATGAGGACGGCAACCCGGTTGACAAAGTGGATCGAGATAAAATTGAGGAAACGCTGGCAGAGGTAGACGGCATCTGCAACCCGCCCGTGGTGGTGGGCAACCTGGAACAGGTTGAGACCGACAGCGGTGTCATCTACACGCTGCGGGTGCCGCGCAGCATCGAACTGCACGCGCTAACCGATGGGCGGGTGCTCATCCGCAGCGGCGACAGCAACCGCCCGCTGGGCGGGCAGGAAATCCTCAAGCTTGCCAGCGCCAAGAGCACAGGCGATTTTGAGTCTGAGACGGTGCCAAACGCAACCAAGATGGACTTCAGCGAAAAGGTGCTGGAGGAATACCTCAAAAAGCGTGCCGAGCGAACCAAGCGCCCCATCAACGAAGACCGTAACGAACTCCTGCGGGAGATCGGCGCGATTGACCAGAACGGCTGCCCCACCATGAGCGGCGTGCTACTGTTCAGCGAGTATCCGCAGCAGTGGCTGCCCCAGTCCAGCGTCGTGTTTGTGAAGTTCGTGGGCAAATCGCCGCGCGGTGAGAACGGCTTAGCCGGTTACACCCGCCGCGAGGAGCTTACCGGACCCCTCCCACGCCTGATCGAAAGTGCGTGGAACCTCATCTGGAGTGAGATGGCGGTAAGCGCGGTGGTGAAGGGGCTAGAGCGCGAAGAAACGACTGAGTATCCCCAGTTTGCTGTGCGTGAGGCAATCGTGAACGCGGTCTGCCACCGTGATTATCGCCTGAAGGGGCGGCGCATCGAAATCCGCATGTATTCCGACCGCCTAGAAGTGATTTCGCCGGGCGGGTTGCCGGGCTTCATCACCGTGGAAAACATCAAGGACGAGCACTTCAGCCGCAACCCACGCATCGTGAACGGTTTGTTCCAGTGGGGTTACATTGAAGAACTGGGGCTGGGCATCGACCGCATGATCGAAGTCATGGAAAAAGCGGGGCACAAGCCGCCCAGCTTCGACGCCCGCCCGTACAGCTTCGCGGTTACGTTGTTTAACCAGCGCGAACAGCAGGAAATCCCCAAGTGGGTGAAGAACACCAACCACCGCCAGGCAAAGGCGCTGGAATATATCCGCACGAACGGTTCTATCACGAATCGGGAGTATCGTTCGCTGTGCCAGGGCGTCTCTGCAGAGACACTGCGCCTGGACTTGGCGGATATGGTGGACAAGGGCATTCTGGTTAAGTTGGGGTCTAAAAAGGGCACATACTACATTTTGAAGTAGGATGTCGATGAACTCTACGATAGACGCGGTCATCATCACCAGCGCAGCAACCCTCGCCGGGTTGTTTGTTTATGCACTCACACAACGGGAGCGGCTCAAGACGGGGCAGGTTTGGCTGCCTGTGACGCTGCTGCTGTACGTTGGCGCGATCCTCACGCTGCTCATCCCCAACGGGGCGCTGCCCGCCCGCCTGCAACCCCTGACGATCCCGCTGCACATCGCCGCGCTCGGTGCGTTTAGCATTATGGTCGCCACAGACCTTGCTCGTGATCGGGTGCGCTTGTTTTTGGCACTTGCTGGTGGTTGGTTAGCTGTCTTTGTGCTTGCCAATGCGCTGTTTCCCATTGACGTTGAACGCGGGCTGGTTAACGGGCTGTTGGCACTGTCGCTGCCCATACTTGTGCTTGTGCTGGGGTTTGCAGCGGTGAACACGCTGCTGCTGGCAGTTGGGTTTTACATTTTCTACCGCAACCCGCTGCCAGAGCTATCCAACCGGGCGTTGTTTTGGGTCTCCAACAGCACATTGATGCTTGCGGGCTTCTCGCTTTCCATCAGCGGGAACATAGCACTGATGCTCGTGGGCGTAATTGCTTCCACCACAGGCATGATTGTCGCCGCCTACTCGCAAATCACCTACCGCGTCTTCGACATTCGCAATTTGCTGGGGCTGGCGTTCCGGGTGCTGCTGCTCATCACCATTACGTCGGTGGGCATCTTTGGCGCACTGGTCATCCTGGACAACATTGATGTAGACAACCCTGCCACACGCACTGTTTTTGCGATGGTCGTCGCGCTGGTGATTGCCATCATGTACACGCCCGTGCGCGAACTGGCAAACTTCCTGATCAATCGGCTGCTCGTCGGTGATGCGACCGATGCGGTGGACGCAACCCGGCGCTACAGCCAGGAGCTTTCTAAGGCGGTGGAGATTGACGAACTGGTGGATTTGTCGTCTAGCACGCTGAACCAGGTGCTGCATGTGCGGCGGTCTGGGATGCTGCTGGTGAGCGACTCCCGCGAAACGGGTTTAGAACTCGTCGTAATGCGCGGTGGCAGTCTCGCCCAGACGAAAAACCGTCGCGTTTTCGTCCCGGCAGACAGCGAAATCTACAAGCAGGCGGTGCTGCAACAAAGACCCGTCACCCAGTTCGACATCATCTTTAACCCGCTGTACGACAACCTGCCAGACGAACTGCGCACCTTCTTCAAAGAACTAGACATGAGCGCATACGCCCCCATCGTGATGGACGGCGCGATTATCGGCTTGTTGGCGTGCGGCGGCAAGCTCAACGGCACCCCGCTTTACCAACACGACCTGGATTTGTTAGCAGCGCTTGCCAACCAGACTGGCGTTGCCCTGCGCAATACCCGCCTCGTGGCGGATTTACGCCACCTGAACACCAGTATGCAAACGCTCAACCGCAACCTGGGCGACGCCAACAACCGCATGGGTAAGCTGGACTCCGTCAAGACAGACTTTGTGACTATCGCCAGCCACGAGCTACGCACACCGCTGGCGCAGGTGCGCGGCTACACAGACATTATTGATGCCCTCAACGACCAGGGGATGCTTGAGCCGGATCAGACGCGGGGGCTGGTGAACAATTTGCGCAAAGCAACCGAACGCATGGAAGAACTCATCGCCGCTATGTTGGATGTGAGCCAGCTTGACGTAAACGCGATGGACTTGCGCTTCACCCAATCCACGCCGGAAAGTGTGCTGCGCATGGCAATTGAGCCGCTAACCGACCCGATTAAGCAGCGCAAACTAACTTTGTCTGCACGGGGGTTGCGCGGGTTGCCTGCCATCGAGGCGGACATGCAGCGGCTTGTCCAGGCATTCCGCAATGTCATTACCAACGCCATCAAATACACACCAGACGGTGGGCGCATCGACATCACCGCGAAGTACCACGAGGCAAAAAACGAGCGCGATGAGAACCACATTCTAATCGCCATAACCGACACAGGCATCGGTATAGACCGGGCGCACCACGAACTGATTTTCGATAAGTTCTATCGCGTGTCCGACCCAGGGCTGCATTCCACAGGCACGTACAAGTTCATGGGCGCTGGACCGGGGCTGGGGCTGACGATTGCGCGTGGTGTCATCGAAGGGCACGGCGGTGCGGTGTGGGCAGAAAGCCCCGGGCACGACCCGAAACTGTTGCCCGGCAGCACCTTCTATGTGCGCCTGCCGCTCACCCCGCCGGAGACTGCAAGCCGTGTGCTGCCGTTCGAGGCGAAAAGCGAAAACAATGCGGAAACCAACCCCCGCCCCATAGAGCGCCTGAACGCAGGTGCAGAGACACAAACACAAACCGCCGAGGTCGTGTCTCAGTAGTGCTTGTGCCCCATCAAACGAAAAGCGTGCCTTGTTCGCTCATTTCCTCAGAGCAGGCACGCTTGGCAGTGCGGGGGTTTGGGCTTTTGCTGCGCGGCAACTAACGCTTTTCCTTCAGGCGCAGTGCCTTACCACGACGGCTGCGCATGTAGTACAACTGGGCACGGCGCACCTTACCCTGGCGTACAACCTCAATCTTCTCGATGCGGGGGCTGCGCAGCAAAAATGTACGCTCCACGGCAATACCGTGGCTGGCAACACGCCGTACGGTGAAGTTGGCGTTGTTTGCGTTCATGCCATCTCCCTGGCGCATACGGATCACCATGCCCTGGAACACCTGAATACGTTCGCGGTCGCCCTCTACAATGCGAACGTGAACCTTGACCGTTGCACCCGGTCCGAACTCCGGGAAGCCGCGATCTTCCCCTTCCAACGCCTTAATCAGCTCGTGAGACACTGTCTGTTCCTTTCCAAAAATTATACGCCTGGCGGCGTATATTGGCTGCGTTTGTGTGTTACAAAGTCGCAGAATTGTACAGGTAGGCGCTGCCGCAAACAAGGTCACAGTCCCAGGTGGCGGGCAGCACGCAGCAGCCCCGCCACCCCCGTGCTGTTGCCGATCTGCCCGCTGTCGATCATGGTAAGTGCCTGTGTGAACGGTGTGCGAAACAACTCGATGAACTCATCCTCGTCGCCGTCTATCGGGTCTTCGGTCAGGTCTGTTGCGATGTACAGGTGAATGTATTCCGTCGTGTAGCCCGGCGCGACGTACCACCCGCCCAGGTGTTCCAGCTTGCCGGGGCGATAGCCCGTTTCCTCGCGCAGCTCACGCACAGCACACGTCTCCGCAAGTTCGCCGGGTTCCAGCGTGCCCGCCGGCAGTTCGACCATCGTTTGCTCTGCCCCCAGCCGGAACTGCTTAATTAGCAGCACGTTCTGGTCGTCGTCCAGCGCGACGATTGCCACTGCGCCCGGGTGCTTGACCATTTCGCGCTTCGCCTTCGCGCCGTTGGGCAGTTGCACATCGTGCACGGACAGGTTCACAATGCGCCCCGCGTAAATCTGCTCAGTCTGGATGATCTTCTCTTGCAGCGGTTCCATGCTGTGGGTTCCTTTGTTTAAAACGAAAAGGGGCGGTTCTGCGCCCGCCCCAATCATGTTTTGTTTGTGCTACCCGGTGCCAGTGGCTACGGGATAATCAATTCCTGGTTGAAGAAAATGGTGGTTTCGATGCCGATGCCGTTTGCAGCGGCGATTGCCTCTGCCGTTGTGCCATATTGCAGCGCCAACGACGACAGCGTATCTCCCTGTTCCACGATAACGACCCGCCCTGGTGTGGTGCCCACACCCGGACCGCCTGTGCCCACACCCGTACCCGTATCAGCACCTGTGCCGATGCTTCCGCTTGTGTTGGCTCCACCACCGCCGGGGCAGCCATTCGGGAACTGTACCGTCGTGCCCCAGGTGCAGTCGCCATTGGGTGGTACCACCCCACCAGACCCAAAGCCACCGCCGGGGCTAGTGACTGGACCGGGTGTGGAGGTTGCCGGGGGAACACCACCCGTCGTCCCGCAGCCAGGGATGCGCAGGCGCTGCCCCAGCGTAATCAGGTTGGGGTTTGCGAGCGCGGTGCCGTTCTCGTTTGTGATGCTGCGGATGGGCACACCGTATGCCAGCGACAGGCGGTACAGGTTCTGGTCTTGCGTGCGCACCTCATGCACACAGTCCGCGCCGGGGGCGACCGGGGGCACCGCTGTGGGCTGTGCCCCCGGGTCTCCGGCGCCCAAACCGGGGTCTCCTGTTGGTGAGGGCACCTCGGTCGGTCCGCCAATGATTGCTGCCGCTGTTTGCGTCAGCGCGACGACCTCTGTTTGGGTTGCATTGGCGATGATTGCTGTTGCCGATGCCTCAAAGTCGGTAATCTGCCCAGGTTGCTCTGCAGGGACTTCTTGCACGGGATCATCTACTGGCGCGGGCACATCGTCTTGCGCAATTGCCGTGCCCTCCTGCACCAGCCCGCTGACCGCTTCCGTCGCGGTTGCGGTGAGGGTGGGGCTTGGGCTTGGCGTTACGGTGAACGTGGCGGTAGGCGATGGCGTGTCTGTTGGGATGTCAGTTGCCGTCGGGATGGGTGTCTGCGTTGCAAACTGGAGTACCGGGTCGGTGGGTTCCAGCAGCGCTTCTTCTGTCGCAACCGCGGCTGCTTCATCGGTCGTTGCCACAGCGGCACTGTCATCAATAACCTCTTCCGTTGCCGCCACGGGTTCGGCAGGGGTTTCGGTCGGCAGCGGGATCTCAGTTTCCGTGGGGATGGGTGTCCACGTTGGGGCATTGCCGACCTGCGTCGGGGCAACCTCATCGCTCGCAAGCTGCACACAGCTTGCCAGGAACATAAGCAAAAGTGCGGGGATAATACGCTGGATGTTCTGTCTCACAGATAAGGTCTCCTTCGCGGCAGACTGCCCGGCGTCACAAGGCAAGTGTATCACTTTGCAGTTTTGTTGGCAAAAAGCGAATGGGTTTTGTTATCTTGTCGCGGCGCTAATGGTTCTAAGGGCGGATGCCGCCGTAACAAAAACAACCAGACCAGGGCACATTCAAGTCCCTGGTCTGCGTAGATTAGCTACCTGGTGGAGGCGATGTTAAGCGCTACCCCTGCAGGCGGTTAACCAGCTCAATCATCGCGCCTGCGCTGGGCAGGTTAATGATCTGCGTGATTTCCGCCGGGATGCCAGCGATGTCTAGCACGCTGGGGTCGTTATCCACACCCAAAATACCGCTGCGGAAGCCGTGCTGCTCCCAGGCAATCGTCTGGATTTCCGGGTCGCTCAGCGCGTCCATCAACCGTTCGCCGTTGTCTGTGAGCGCGATCAGCGGGTGCGCGGAATACACCGTCGGCTGCGGGTAGATGATACGCACGCGGTCACGAATGATGTCGCGCTGCGCCTCGTTCTCCACAGAAACCTCAATGATAAGGCTCTCGTAGTTTGCCATCAGTGGGTAGGCACCGCTGCCCTGCTGGATGAACTTGTCGAACAGGTCGCCGCTGCTGCCTTCTAGCAACCCCTGGCTGATGAAATACTCCTCCACGACCGGGTAGTACTCATCTAATCCATTTTCGCTCACGATGTTGCCCTCGTTCAGCATGTTCAAGAAAAGCCCATAGAACATATTGCCGGAGTTGCTGCGGGTGGGGTCGGTCGTGATGACCTGGAAGCTGTTGAAACGGTCAACGCCCAGGTCTTCCCACGTCGGGCGCACGTCACCGTCCGCGTCCAGGTCTTCGTCCGCCAGCCGATCAAACAACAGTGCCGCGTCTACAACATAGTGCCCCTCGCTGGTTTGCTCCACGACGTTGCTGTTTTCCAGCCCCAGCAGCACATCGTTCCAGGTGTACAGTACAATCGGCGAGTTGAAGATGACGCTGTCGTCATAGTCCAGGTTGGGGTGCTCCGCCCGGAAGATTTCCAGCGCCGATGTGTTCGAGGGCCACAGGCAGTCAATGCCCTGTAGCTGTGCTTCCGTCAGCAGCGCCTGGTCAATGCTGCCCATATTGTCGAAGTCCACCTCTAGCCCGTAGCGATTGGCAAGGATGCGCTGTACCTCCGGGTTGGAGAGAAAGTCGTCTTTTTCGCTGCCGATGTTACACACCACCTCGGTCGTCGTGCGGAACACATCTGCGCTGGTATTAACCCAGGAGGCAATCAGCACGCCTGCTGCCATCACCACAAATGCGACGATAATGAGGTTGCGCGGCTTCAGTAAGTTGCGCATAAACGTCTGTCCTCTCCTTGCTTAGTTATAGCCCTTTGCATTGCGGAACGCGGAAATCAGGTCGCTGCGCCCATCGAACACACGCGCAAACGTGTAGTCTGCTATGGGTTCTACCTGGCTATCGTCCGCGTCGCCAAAGGTAATCACGAATATCGGAATATCGTTTTCAGTCGTGTCCAGGTAATTTTGCAGTGCAGTCAGCGAACTGGTGTTGTCGCGCCCGTCCGTCATCAAAATCACCGACGGCAAGCACTCATCGGTGCGAACCTGCTCCAGCCACTCGTGTGCAGACTGCGCCGTGCCATAGATGTTCGTGTTACCACCGGAGTCAACCGATTCTGCGCGGCGGTACAAGTCGTTCAGGGCGTCGGCGTCGTTACCTTCCACCGTCCACGCCTCGAAGTCGCGGTTAATCACATCACCGTTGAACAGCACAATGGTCGTCACGTCTTCCGGGTGCCCCTGGATGAGGAAGTCTGCTGCGATAGATTGGTTCAGGATGGTGCGCAGCCCTTCGTTTGCGTTGCGTTCGCCATTCCCCTCCATACTACCAGAGCGGTCTACGGCAAGCACGGTGCAGGACGGGCGACGGAATGCGGTTTGGTACAGGTTGAGCGCCTCTGCAATGGTGGTGGTATCTGGGAAGCGAATCGGCTGGATTACGCTGTTTACGTCAATGCCCCACTGTGGGCGGAACACGGAGGTGTCGGCGTTGTCCAACTGCAAGCCGATGTTGCCGGTACGTCGTCCTGCTGCTAGCAGTTCTGCCTGCGCCACATCCGACAGCAGGTATGCCTGCAACTCCTCAAAGACTGCCTCTTTCTCGTCGCTGCTGGTGGAAATAAACCCTAGCGGAGAGTCTGCAATGGCGGAGCCATCTACCGGGTAGATGGAGTAAAGCGGTTCGCGCCCCTGCTGTTCTAGTTCCAGGTTTGCCTCGATGACCACTGCCTCGTAGTTCACCATGCCGTCGTACAGGTCATACGTTTCCAGGAACAAGTCCTTTAGCCAACCGCTGCTGCCACTGGAGCGGTCTACCGTGCCCAGGATGCGGGTGATCTGGTCTTGCACGTCCGGGTCTTCCAGGTCGTCCATGCTGATGACCTCCGGGCTGCCAGCAAACGCGGAGAGTGCCGCAAAGTAGAAGCTCGCGCCGGAGTTGCTCTGCGTGGCGGAAGTCATCATGAAGCGCACGTCACCGCGCTCTGCCGCGTCCAGGATGTCGTTCACGGTCACTTCGGCGTCCACCCAGTCCAGGCGCTCTGCCACGCTGCGCTTAATGGCAAATACCACGGGCGACCGCATAATAGACGTGTCCTTGGTCACGATGTTGTTGGTATCACCGTAGGCAATCCACAATGAATTCGCGGGCCACACCGCGTCGTAGGCAATGCTGCCAGAGCGCAGCATCCGTGCAATATCAACAGACCCTTGATAATCAATTTCAATTGAGTAGTTATTCTGCCCTGCCCACTCCTGGATGATCGGTTCCAGCGTGCGATTTTCAGAGCCGGACACAATGCGGAGGGTGCGCGATTCCGGCACGCCGCCGATGCTTGTCCCGCACGCTGCGAGTGTAGTTGCGAGGATCAACAACAGCAGAACGGCATATCGCTTGGTCATGTGCTTGCTTCTCCCAAATTCACAATCAAATACGTGTAACTCACACCTTTATTATAAGAGCAAGCACCGCGCTCTATGCCCCTAATCACTAGGGGAAGTGTAAAATCTCCTCAAAACCTGCACAACATATGCCAGTTTTTCCTTGTACGCACTGCCATCAGCTAAAATGAGGACGAGCCAATATTATTTTCCACAACTTAAGGATAGTGCCCTGTGTACCAAAAAACCGTTCTTGCCCATGCAGACGCCATGACCATTATCGACGCCATCCGCACCCGTGCCGATGCTGAGGGGAAAGGGCTTGCTGCCGCTGTCGTCGACGACCACGGCGAACTTATGGCGTTCCTCCGCACGGATGGCTGTCGCCTGCCGTCCATCCACATCGCTATGAACAAGGCGTACACCGCCGCCCGTGAGCACATTGAGTCCAAGGTCATGGGGCAGCGCTCCCGCGACGAGGGCTTCCCCATGACGAACTTCGGCGAACTGCGCTACGTCACATGGGGCGGCGGTGTGCCGGTGTTCCATGAGGACACGCTCGTCGGTGCGGTGGGCGTCAGCGGGCTAAGCGAGGACGAAGACATCGACTTTGCCCGGCATGGCATCGCCGCGCTTGCGCAATAATTCCCAAACTTGGGATATATTTGGGATAAGTTTGGGAAATATCCCAAGTTTATCCCAAATCACTGAGGCTGCCGTCCGCATTGAGCTGCTGCACGCGCAGTTCGGCGTTTTCTAGCAGTGTCTCACAGTGTGCCGCAAGTTGTTTGCCCCGCTCAAAAGTCGCCACAGATTGTTCCAGTGGGAGCTCGCCGCTTTCCATCGCGTCGATGAGGTCGCTTAGCTCGGCATATGCCTGTTCAAATGTCAGGTCTTGGATGTTACTCTGCGTGTTGTTTGTCATCGGTTTTGCCTATTCTTCAGCCCGCCCGTTCAAATCGCCCTCTGCTAGCCGGATGTGCAGCGGTGTCCCCGGCGGTGCATCCTCTGGGCGGCGCACAACCGCTCCGTCGTCCGACCGCGCCACAATCGCATAGCCACGCGCCAAGATCGCCTGCGGGCTGGCAGCGTGCAGGGCGCTCACTTTGCTGGTCAGCCGTTCGCGCAGCAAGCTAAGCTCCCTGCCCTGTGCCCCCAGCAGGCGCGTGTGCAGTTCGTCCACGCGCTGGCGGTAGTTGCGCACCGCCGCCGCTGGAGAGCGGTAGTCTAGCTGTTGTGCTGCGGCGCTTACGTCGTCCCGCAGCGCATGAACTTGTGCCCGCATCGCAAAGGACAGGCGCTCCTGTTTTGCACGCACCGCCCCCTGCACATCAGCAAGGTTCGGTGTGGCAACCTCCGCCGCCGCTGACGGCGTGGGTGCCCGGTGGTCGGCAACGAAATCTGCAATGGTGAAGTCTGTCTCGTGCCCGATGCCCGTCACAATCGGTGTTGCGGCGCTGAACACCGCCCGTGCCACCTGTTCGTCGTTGAATGCCCACAGGTCTTCTATGCTGCCACCGCCGCGCACCAGCAAGATGACATCCGCGAGGTGTTCCGTGTCTAGTTGTGCGATTGCGGCGGCAATCTGCTGGGGGGCGTTCGCGCCCTGCACCAGCGTCGGTGCTAGCAGCACATCTGCCAGCGGAAAGCGCCGCGCTAGCACGTTCAGCACGTCTTGCAGTGCTGCTGCCTGCGGCGATGTGACCACCCCCAACCGCAGCGGGAATGGGGGCAGCGCCTTTTTGTGCACTGCGTCGAACAACCCCTCTGCGTCCAGCTTCGCCTTAAGCTGCTCGAACTGTGCGTACAGGTCGCCTACGCCCGCCGCCCGGATGAAGTCGGCATAGAACTGTACGTCGCCGCGCTGGTCGTACAGGCTCACATAGCCGTGCACCTGGATGTTATCGCCGTCCTTGGGCACCACAAACTGCCGGGAAGCATTACTGCGCCACATCACACAGCGCAGTTGGGCGCGGTCATCCTTTAACGTGAAGTACCAGTGCCCGCTAGACGCCTTGCGCAGGTTGCTCACTTCACCCTGCACCCACACATCCCCCAGCGCGGCGTCCGCCTCGATGAGTTGGCGCAGGTGGGCGTTGATTTCTGTAATGGAGAAAATATCCGGCATGGGGTGCGTTCCTTAATGTGCAACGCCGTCATCGTACCGCAAATGTGCTAAGGTGAAAAACACTCGGTTGTTTGCGCTAAGGCAACCCGTGCAGGTCGGTGACAAACGATGCTTCAGCTAACGGTTATTTTTTCGAGCGCGGTGCGAATTTTGTCCGGTATGCGGGTGGACTGATTTGTGTTCCGATCAACAAATACATGAACAAAATAGCCAGCGGCGACCAGCGTGTCCTCATCCTCTTTGAATATTCCGATTTCGTAGCGCACACTGCTGTTGCCAATCTTCCCAACCCGCAAACCTGCATCGACAACATCAGGAAATGCAACTGGCTTAAAGAACTGGCAGTGGGTTTCTACCGCGAAGCCAACAACCGTATCGCGTGTGTAATCCAATTGCCCCACGGTCATCAGGTAATGCCCGATGACGGTATCGAAGAAGGCATAGTACACCACGTTGTTGACGTGTTGGTATAGGTCGTTGTCTCGCCAGCGGGTTGGGATGGCAAGCATGTATGGATATGCTGAGCGTGTGTTTTGTTCTGGGTTCATAGAACTAAGCCTGAGTTAACTTAAATGCTACCACATGACTGCGTGCACATAACGCAAATGACCGAAAAACACCAGTTTCAAATTGCCCTTTTTTGAACACCTTTAAACACTTTATCGCAACAACCGCGTAAGCTATAATTTCGCGCAGTTCGTGACACTTACTGTCTTCAGTTCTTAGACTTTTTTGGAAGTAATGTTACTTATGGATATTGCCTCAATCCTCACGCGCCACATGACGTATCGCCCAAACCACACGGCAGTGATCTTTGAAGATACACGGCTGACTTACTTAGAATACGACCAGCGTGTGAACAAACTTGCAAATGCGCTCCTGAAATTGGGAATTTGCAAGGGCGACAAAGTGGCGACGATTACTGCCAATTGCCTCGAACAACTTGACCTCTACTGGGCGGCGGCAAAGCTCGGGGCGGTAGTTGTTCCGCTGAGCAACTTACTACGAGGCGAGGGGCTGACGAAGTTGCTGAATGATTCGGACACCTCGCTCATCCTAACAAGTTCGGATTTCACCAGCATTCTGGATCCCTTCCGCGACCAACTGCCCCACGTAAAACACTACATCCTCACAGATGGCGAAAAGGACGGTTACACGTCCTACGCTGAGCTGGTAAGCGGCATGTCCACAGACGCGCCACCGAACCCGGGCATCACCGGGGATGACCTGTACAATATCATCTACAGCAGTGGCACAACAGGTTTACCCAAAGGGATTCAGTTAAACCACCGCGTGCGGGCATTGTACGGTGCGTTGTTCGCGCTTGGCTACCGGATGACACCGGAAAGCGTAACGCTGCACACGGGTTCCATCATCTTTAATGGCTCCTTCCTCACGCTCATGCCATCCTTTTTTCTCGGCGGCACCTACATTCTGCACCCTCGCTTTGACCCTGCCCACCTGATTGAAACGGTGGCAAAGGAGAAAGTGACCCACATCAAGATGGTGCCCTCTCAAATCATCGCCATGCTGAACTGCCCAACCTTTGACCCGGACATCATGCAATCGCTTGAAATGGTGGGAACAGTGGGGGCACCGCTGCACCTGGAGCACAAGAATGCGCTTGCACAGGCATTGCCCGGGCGCTTTTACGAACTGTATGGTCTGACCGAGGGCTTCATGACGATTCTGGATCCCTTCGACTTTGAGAAAAAGCCCGAGTCTGTAGGCACCCCGCCCCCACTGTTCGACATGCGTATTGTTGATGACAATGGACAGGATGTGCCTGCGAATGAAATCGGTGAGATCATTGGGCGCAGCCCCCTGTTGATGTCCGGTTACTACAAACAGCCAGCACTGACCGCCAAAACCCTAAAGGACGGATGGCTTTACACGGGTGACCTGGGCTATGTGGATGATGATGGATTTCTGTATCTGGTAGATCGCAAAAAGGATATGATCATCTCCGGTGGGGTGAATGTGTACCCCAGAGACATGGAAGAGATCATGGTGCAGCACCCCAATGTGCGCGAGGTTGCTATCTTTGGCGTGCCAGACGACAAATGGGGAGAGACGCCAGTTGCCGCGGTCATCTGCGATGGGGAAGTAGCGCCGGAAGTCGTTCTCCAGTGGACGAACGAACGCATTACGGCACGCTACCAAAAAATCAGCCGCGTGATATTCCTCGACGATTTCCCGCGTAGTTCCTCCGGAAAGACGCTAAAGCGGCAGATCAAAGCATCTTACCTGAACCCTATGATTTAGTATTCAATAGCGGTTAATTGCCTGCTATAGGATAGTTAGACTATATATAAATTAGGAGAAAGTGTTACCGTGTACAGATTGTTAGTTGTTTCGCTGTTGGTGTCGTTGCTCGTTGTGGGGGGTGTTGCTGCACAGGATACCCCTTACTATGAGGACGATGTCGTTCTTTACGGCTTCGTTGTGGATGAATCCGGCGTGGGCGCTGTCTTCGCGGATTCACAGATCAAGGGTGTTGAGATGGCAATTGCCGACCTCAACGAAAACGGGGGTATCCTCGGCAAGGAAGTGCAGTTCATCAAGCAGGACTCCGAACTGAACGCTGAACGGGGTGCAAACATTGCCCGTCAGTTCATCACAGAGGACAACGTAGACTTCCTGCTCGGACCGACCAGCAGTGGTGTGGCACTTGCTGTTTCCGCCATTGCAGAAGAAGAACAGCGCGTGGTTGCGTTCCACACCTCGAACACCGTCGCCCTGACGACAACCAACGGTCATCCGTTTATGGTGCAGGTTGTTCCCCACACCACCATTGAAGCACGCGCCGCCGCACTCTACGCTGCGAATACGCTCGGCTTTACGGATTTCGCAAGCATCGGTCCTGACTACTCGTTTGGGCGGGATTCTTGGAATGCGTTTGAGCCGACACTCGTTGAAAACTCAGAAGCTTCTATTATCTCCGAGCAGTGGCCCGCACTCGGTGAGGCTGACCTGAACCCGTTCATCACGGCGATCCAGACCAGCGGTGCCGAGATTGTGTACAGCAACCTGTGGGGCGCACAGGCAGTGAACTTCATCCAAACGGGCAATGACTTCGACCTGTTCGCTGATGTCCAGGCAATTGGTCTGTTCGACACCGACTTCATGAAGGCGTTCGAGGATGACCCGTCTGCGCTGCCGGAGGGGTTGATCGGCTATGCACGTGCACCGTTCTACGGCATTGTTGACGAAGACGGCAACATGACGGAAACCATCCAGGCATTTGTTGACGAATACCTCGAAACCTACGACGCCTATCCGTCCGACTGGGCGATTATGGCATATGATGCCGTTATGGTACTGGCAGAAGCATCCGAACTGGCGGGCACAACAGAAGGTCCGGCAGTTGCCACAGCACTAGACGACCTGACCTGGGATTCGCTGCGTGGTGAGCTGACCGTGCGTGCCTGTGACCACATGGCAAATGTGGGCGAGTACGTTGGTATCACCGCTGTTTCCGACGAGTACCCCTTCCCGATCCTCACCGATGTACAGTTCATCCCGGCAGAGGATGTATGGTACACCTGCGATGAAGTCGCCGCCTTCCGCGAGGAAGCTAGTAACTAATTAAACACGTGCGCGAGAAAGACATACAACGCGATATAGAAAAGTAAACGCGAAGATCGTCTACTCTCCCCAAACAGACTTGTCTGCCCTTCTTGGTGAGGGGCAGAATCAGGTCTGTTTTTGCGAATCAAAATGTCTTTCTCGCTACTAAAGTTTTTTAAGGAGCGCATATGCGCCTCGAAGCGATTCTTGCACAAATTATTGTTGGCATCTCCAACGGGATGCTTCTGTTCATTCTGGCGTCTGGGCTAACCCTCATCTTTGGTGTGATGCGCGTGATTAACTTCGCGCATGGCAGCTTTTACATGGTGGGCGCGTTCGTTGCTACCACTGTTGGCAGTTGGATTGCTGCCGAGGCACTGGGGTTTTGGATGGCGCTGCTGCTGGTTCCCGTCATTGTGGCGGTCATGGGTCTCATCATAGAGCTGCTGTTGTTCAAGCGCATCTATGACAAAGAGCATCTGTTGCAACTGCTGTTAACCTACGGGCTAACCCTCATCATCGGGGACTTTGTGCGTATAGTGTGGGGTGGCGACATCTACCGTTTTGCCCGCCCTGAACTGCTGAGTGGCTCCATCCGGTGGGACATCGGCGAGGACTTCACGCTGCGTATCCTGCGCTACGATATTTTCATGCTCTTTATCGGTTTGCTCATCGGCGCGTTTATGTGGTATCTAATCCAGCGCACCCGCTACGGGCGTATTTTGCGGGCAGCAGTTACCAACCCCGAAGTGCTGAGCGCACTCGGCGTTAACGTGAACCGCACCTTCACGACCGTGTTCATGCTTGGCGCATGGTTGGCGGGCATCGGCGGTGTGCTGGCGGCTGGGCGTGCGCCTGTGTCTCTCGGTATGGACGGCGCCATTATCGTGCAGGCATTTGCCATTGTGGTCATCGGTGGCTTGGGCAGCATACCGGGGGCACTGCTTGGGTCGTTAATTGTCGGGCTAACCTTGTCGCTCGGTCTGGTATTTAACCCCCCCATCGTTCAGTTCCTAGAGGCGAATGTTCCGGTTCTGGAGCCATGGATTGCCCCGATTTTTTCACCGACGGCGCTGCCTTTCCTGGCGATGGCGCTCATATTGATCGTCCGCCCATGGGGCTTACTTGGCAAGCCCGTTCGCTAGAGGAGAACAACTGATGGCAACAACAACCACGACTGACTACCCAATTAACCAATTGGCAGACCGGGTTCGCAGCGTGCCCCAGTGGATATGGGGTATTGTGTTTCTCGTCGGCATGGCAATCTTGCCTGCATTCCTGAGTGAGTTCCAAACCATCCTCCTGACGGACATGCTCATCATCGGCATATTTGCCCTCAGCTTGAACTTGATTATGGGTTACGGTGGCATGGTGCACTTCGGGCACGCCGCCTTTTATGGTATTGGCGCGTTCACCGTCGGTATTCTCACCCTGCAATACGGGGTAAACGCCTACCTCGCCATGATTTTGGCACCGTTTGTGAGTGCGCTGGCAGGGCTGATTATCGGCTGGTTCTGTGTGCGCCGCGTCGAACTGTATTTTGCAATCCTTACGCTGGCGTTCGGGCAGCTCGTTTACATCATCTTCCTGCAAGCACGCGAGATCACGGGTGGTGATGATGGCTTGCACGGCTTGCCCATCCCGGAGTGGTTCAGAGGTATATTGAACATGTATTTCTTCACGCTGATTGTGTTTAGCATCTGCTATTTGCTAATTCGCATGATCGTGAATTCGCCGTTTGTACTGGTGCTGCTCGCAACCCGAGAAAACCCGCAGCGGGCGCGGTTCGTCGGCGTGAACGTGCGGCGTCACCAACTTATCACCTTTGTGATTGGGGCGTTTTTCGCAGGGGTTGCCGGGGCATTGATGGCAACCGAGAAGCGTTTTGCGTCGCTTGAAATGCTGCACTGGACAACCTCCGCCGAACCCATCCTGGCGAGCTTGCTAGGTGGCATGTTCGTCCTGCCAGGTCCGGCAATTGGGGCGTCTGCGCTGGTGTACCTGAACTATGCCCTCTCCCGCGTGACATCCTACTGGCCCCTGGCGCTGGGCACACTCACCGTTGTGATGGTGCTGATTGCTCCCACTGGCATCGCCGGGCTGATTCAGCGAATCGGCAACCCGGATAAGGGGGAGTGACATGGAGAGTGTGCTAAAAATTGAAGATTTGTCGAAAGCATTCGGCGGCTTACAGGTCACAAACGATGTGAACCTGTATGTCAACCCGAACGAAATCGTCGCCATTATCGGTCCCAATGGCGCAGGCAAAACCACCCTCTTTAACCAGATCACTGGCTACCACCAACCGGATAAGGGTAGGGTGCTGTTCAAGGGCAAAAATCTCATCGGGCTTAAGCCCGAACAGATCGTTCGTGAGGGCATCGGGCGTGCCTTCCAGCGCTCGAACATCTTCCCGCGCCTTACAGTTTTTGAAAACGTTCAGATGGCAGTCACCAGCTATCGCCAGCAGGAGCTTAAGTTCTGGCTATCGCGCCAAAAAATGCACACGGTAAACGAGCGTGCTGGCGACATCTTGGGCAGCATCGGCTTGAGCGATAAACAGGACGTTCTTGCCGGCAAGCTGGCACTCGGCGACCAGAAACGGCTGGAAATCGGGCTGGCGCTGGCGCTGGAACCCGAACTGCTGCTTTTGGATGAGCCAACAGCGGGCATGTCTCAGGAAGAGACCAACAACACGGTCAGACTGATTGAGCGGCTTGTCCGCGATTTCAACATGACGCTGCTGTTCACGGAACATGACATGGCACTGGTTTTTGGGATCTCCCAGCGAATCTACGTCTTGAACATGGGCACCATCATCGCTGAAGGCGAACCGGAGGCGATTGTCAACGACGCACGTGTGCAGGAAGTGTATCTAGGAACAGATCATCGGCAAGTTGAGGCATCAACAGGACAGTCCAATGGTTGAGCAATCAAAGCCGCTACTGAACGTTGAGCGAATTCACACCTTCTACGGGCTAAGCCACATCCTCTTTGATGTGTCGTTGGAGGTGCGTAAGGGGGAATGCGTCACGTTGATGGGGCGCAACGGTGCGGGCAAAACGACAACGCTGCGCAGCATCATGGGCATGACCCCACCCCGCCAGGGCAGCGTCACCTTCCGCGATATGCCCATCCATGGCAAGCCCTCCCACGAGGTGGCGCGTTTGGGGCTTGGCTTCGTGCCAGAAGAACGCGCGATCTTCCCAGAGTTGACTGTTTGGGAGAATCTTGATGTTGCCCGAAAGCCTGGGGCACGCGATCAGGTAGAGTGGACAGAAGAGCGTGTTTACAGCATTTTCCCCAGGCTAGCAGAGCGTCACAACCAGATGGGCGGCACGCTGAGCGGTGGTGAGCAACAAATGCTGACGATTGCCCGCACGTTGATGGGCAACCCTGACCTGATTTTGCTGGACGAACCCTCAGAAGGGCTTGCGCCGCTCATCGTCACCACAATTGGCGAACTGGTGCGACAAATTAAGGACGAGGGGGTGACGATCCTACTGGCGGAGCAGAACACGTATTTCGCGCTCGAACTCAGCGAGCGGGTGTACATCATCGACGACGGGCGCATTCAATACAGCAGCACCGTGGAGGAACTGCGCCAAAACCCCGACATCATCGAAAAGTACCTGGCAGTGCACGAATAGCCGAGAAAAAATATGGATTTTGAAACCTACCGCTCCATGCAAAAAGAGATCGAAATCAACGGTCACAAGCTGAGCTACGTGGATGTTGGCACGGGTCCGGTCATGCTGCTGATTCATGGCATCCCGGTTTGGGGTTACCTGTGGAAGGACATGATCGACCTGCTGCAAGACGATTATCGTCTCATCATCCCGGACTTGCTGGGCTACGGCTATTCCGACCAGCGTGACCGATTTGATCGTGCGGTGACGGTTCAGGCACAGTACGTCATGCGGCTGCTTACCGAACTTGGCATCCAGGAAAAATTTCATCTGGTAGGGCACGATATTGGCGGCGCTGTCGCACAGCGAATCGCAGTAGATCACGCCGACCAAATGCACGATTTGATTCTTGTCGATAGTGTTCTGCTGGATAGCTGGCCCGCCGAGCCGATGATTCGGCTGGGCAACCCGCAATCGAACCAGAAGTATCAGGGGGACGAACTGGCGAAGGTATTTGTTGAGAGGCTGCCCGCAGGCTTTAAGAACACAGAACGCGCTACCCCCGCCCTGTTTGAGGGGTGGATGAAACCCTACACAACCGAAGCGGGAAAGCTGAGCCTCATTAGAAATGCCGCTGCTTTGAACACCAACCACACGATGGAGATCATGGAGGAACTGAAAGCGTTGCCAGTTCCTCAGCATCTAATCTGGGCGGCGCTCGATCAGTTCCAACCACTGGAAAGTGCACAGCGGTTTGTAGAAGCGGTGCCCGGCACCGAATTGCACATCATCGAGGCATCCGATCACTTTCTCCCGCTAGAACAACCACAGCAACTAGCGGACAAGATTCGGTCTATCGTGGCGTAGCCCCATACCGCAAGCTGTGTCGATAGACTGACGATAGAGCAGACCCAGAACGGTGCCTGCTCTATCGTGCCCAGCATCACCCATCAGTTTAGGTTTTCCACCAGTACCGCTGTGCCACCCCCGGTTCCGTGGCACAGGGACGCAACCCCATACCGCCCCTGACCGTGTCTCAAAGCGGTTGTAAGCGTCACAATCAAACGGGCGCCCGTCGCCCCAATAGGGTGCCCCAGAGAGATACCGCCGCCGTATATGTTCATCTTGTCGTACGGTACATCCAGCCGCTTGTGCAGCAAAACACTGTTCGTGGCAAACGCCTCGTTGTTTTCAAACAGGTCAATCTCCGCTACGTCCACCTGTTGGCGGCTGAGCAGCTTCTTAATTGCCGGAATAGGCGCTTCCACAAAGCGCCAGCTATCCACCGCTGCGACGCTCCCCCCCACAATGCGGGCAATCGGCGTGAGGTTATGTTGCTTAACTGCCTCTTCGCTGGCAAGCAGCAGTGCCGCTGCGCCATCGCTAAGCTGGCTGGAGTTCCCAGCGGTGAGGATGCCATCCTCCGTAAACGCCGGACGCAGCTTATTGAGCGTTTCAACCGTTGTATCCGCCCGGATGCCTTCATCAACGTTCATGATTTCGGTGGACTTCCGAGAAGTGACCTCAATCGGCACGATTTCGTCCGCAAAGCAGTTCTGCTCATGCGCCTTGGCTGCCCGAATGTGCGACTGATAGGCAACCTCGTCCACCTCCGCACGGGTAACCGCATATTCCGCGGACAGCCGCTCGGTTTCGTTGCCCATACCGTCGTTTTCTATCGGGTCGGTTAAGCCATCGTGCAGCAGCGTGTCGGTGAGTCCCTCTGGTGAACCCATGAGGAACTTGTAGCCCCAACGGGCGCGATGTGAGAGCGTAAACCCTGCCTGCGACATAGACTCCATGCCACCCGCCAGGATGAGATCTGCCTCCCCCGCCTTGATCATCGTTGCCGCATTCATGACGGACATCATGCCCGACGAGCAAACCATATCCACGGCGTATCCATCTACGGACTGCGGAATGCCAGCTTGCACCGCCGCCTGCCGGGGTAAAAGCTGCCCGTGCCCGGCGCGTAAAATGTTCCCCATGATGTACAGGTCTAACTGTGCGCCGTCAATCCCGGCACGGTTTAGGGCGGCTTTCATGGCAGTGGCACCCAATTCGACCGGACTCACATCTTTAAGTTTGCCACCAAACTTGCCAATTGGCGTCCTGGTCGCTGACACAACAAATACGTCTCGCATGTAATCACCTCGCTACAGAATACAAAATGCTATCTATCTGGTCGCTCGCGTGCACGACCGTCTAAGTGCGGGTCGGCTACGTTCCCAGTACCATGCCACCGTCTACCGAAAGCACGGTGCCGTTAATGAACGCGGCAGCATCACTTGCCAAAAACGCATAGGCATTGGCAATGTCCTGGGGGGTGCCCAACCGTCCAACAGGCGTAGCAGCAATCATCCGCTCAATAATTTTGTCTGGCACGCTGTCCAGCATCTCCGTGCGGATGAAGCCCGGTGCGATGGCATTGACCGTGATGCCATACTTGCCGAGTTCACGCGCCCAAACCCGGGTCATGCCAATGACGCCTGTTTTAGTCGCCACGTAATTGGTCTGCCCAAAATTGCCGTACAGCGCAACAACCGACGTCGCGTTCAGGATGCGCCCGTAGCCCTTTTCTATCATCGCAGGCACAACAGCGCGGGTGCAGTTAAAAACACCTTTAAGGTTCACGTTGATGACCTGCTCGAACATCGCGTCACTCATGACACTCTGGACTGCCCCGTCCTTATATTTCACCAACTGCCCATCCCGGACAATACCCGCGTTGTTCACCAACACATCCACTTGCTTAAATTCAGTGATGATGTTGGCGACGGCGGCATCAACGTCGCTGCTGTTAACGACATCGACCTGCGCAAAAATAGCCTCATGCCCCGCTGACCGCAGTTCAGCGGCGACTGCCTCGCCACTTTCCTGCTGCACATCCCAGATGACGACCTTCGCACCTTGCTGAACAAACACATCAACTGTCGCCCTGCCTATCCCGCTTGCACCACCGGTCACAATGACGACGCGATCGGAAAAATTCATTTCTCACCTTTCTGGCAACCCACACGATCCCCTGTGAGTATATGCGAACCAAACGACGTACAGTAGATACCGCATCGGGCTGCGTCTTCCGCGTCTATTTTGCCCCAAAGCATTGCACACAGCCACTTTTCCCGCAGCAGCACCAACCAATGAGGATGTACACGGTGCATCTTGTTGTGTTTGTTACCACGCACTGCATGGCAAACGATGCTCCAACGAAAAAAAGCGACCGCAATGGTCGCTTTTTGGTGTGCCGAAGGTGGGAGTCGAACCCACACTCCTAAAAAGGAACTGCGCCCTGAACACAGCGCGTCTGCCAATTCCGCCACTTCGGCATTCAATGCAAACAGAATCATACTCCAAGCGATTGCGGTGTCAAGGACGAGATTTTCGCCTCTGGTGTTGATTTCCTGGCACGGCACCGTACCATATGGGCAGCGAAAACTTGTCCACAGCGAGACCCTCAAACCATGTCCCGACGCCCTAGCAAAGCGCTTTTGTTCGTTGCAATGTTATGCGGGGTGCAGCTTATTCTGCTGCCCTTCGCCATCGCCCGGCAGAATACATCCGTCACGGCAGAGGCAGTGACCGTGGCAAACCTACGCCCAGACCCCAGCATCAACCTGGCACCTGTGGGCGAAATCAGCAGCGGCACCACCTACCCGGTTGTAGGCAGGAGCGAGTTCTTCCCGTGGGTGCTGCTAGGAGACCCGACAACCGAGGCACCGCTGGGCTGGGTGTTCGTTGATGTGGTGACCATCAGCGGTGACCTGAATACTGTGCCTTACTCAACTGTGGTCATCGGTGAGGGCACGACAAGCACGGTGCCTATCGCTCCCACAGCGCCCCCCGCCCCTGCTGGGGACGCTGCGGTGGCAACCGCTACACCAGAACTGGTGGGCGTGGCAATGTCGGCAATTGTCACGCCGACGGCAACACAGCTCTCCGGCATCGTCGGGGAGGCACGCGGCGAGATTAACATCCGCTTCGGACCGGGGGTAGACTACCCGCGCATCGGTGTGGCGCAAACGGGTGACCTGTTCGAGGTGACGGCATACCACACACAGGTACCGTGGGTGCAAATCCGCTACGAGGCGGTATCGGGCGGGTTTGGTTGGGTCGCGCTCGATTTGCTGGAGGTGCAGGGGAACATCTACACGCTGCCGGGCGTTTCTCGCACCAGCTTCGACCTACCCACGCTCACCCCCACGCCAGACGCGGTACAGCCAGTGAGCGACCTACCCAACCTGAGCAGCGCCCCGCTCAGCCCGGAGTTCAAAGCGCTGGGCGACCAACTGTGGGATAAACTGCTCGCGGCAGGCTTTGACCCCGAAACGAGCCGCCTGGGTAGCCTGTTCCTGATGGACTTGCAAACGGGCGAGGCGCTCACGTTTGGCGAGGACTTCGCCTACAGCGGCATGAGCCTGAGCAAAGTCAGCATCCTCACGACGCTGTACCGCTCGCTAGACCGTTTGCCCGATGGCGAGGAGGCACGTCACCTGGCAAGCATGATGATTTGCAGCGAAAATACGTCTTCCAACCGCATTCTCGGCTACATCGGCGGCGATCCATACAGCGGTGCCGCCAACGTCACAGACACGATGCGCCAGATGGGTTTGCAGGAGACATTCATGGTTGCGCCCTTCCTGATTGACCCGCGCATCACGCCGCAGCCTGTCGCCGCGCCGTCTAGCCCAGCAGATACCACGCGCACCAATCCCGACCCGTTCAACCAGATGACGGTTAACGAGATGGGCTTGATTTTGTACAGCATGTACCAGTGTGCGGCAGACGGCACCGGACCGTTTATTAACGCATTTGGCGGCGCAATTACCCAGCAGGAGTGTGAGCAAATGCTCTACCTGATGAGCGGCAACCGCATCGGTGCACTGCTGGAGGTGGGCGCACCGGACGGCACACGCATCGCGCACAAGCACGGCTGGATTAACGACACGCATGGCGACGCAGGGGTTGTGTTCACGCCGGGCGGAGATTATGTGCTGGTGGTGGTGCTGCACAACCCGACGTGGCTGAACTTTGAGGAGTCATTCCCGTTGATTGAGGATATTGCGCTGACGGTGTACAACTACTTCAACCCCGAAGAACCCCTCACTGCCCCACGCGAGAGCATCGTTGCCGAGACGTGCGACTTAGCCAACCCGGAGGGCGTGCGCATTATCGACAACCTCACACGCGGGCGAGCAGAGTAGACTATACTATACAGCGGGCGGGCACACGCGCAAGCAAGTGCCCCGCCCATACAGCGCGTGCGCTACTCCGTGACGCCGAACGCCTCTTGCAGGGCACGCTTCATCACGTCCACGGGCGCATCAACGCCTGTCCAGAACTTGAAACCGATGGTGCCCTGGTACACCAGCATAGAAAGCCCGTCTAGCGTCGGCATCCCGCGTGCCTGCGCCGCCCGGATGAACGGCGTCACGGGCGGGTTGGGGATGACATCGCACACGAGGGTGTTTTCTGCTGCCTGCGATATGTCTACGTCGGGCATGGCGTCTACATCTGGGTACAGCCCAATAGATGTAGCGTTGACCAGAATGTCCATGTCCGGCGGAACGCTATACGTGCCCTCCCACGGCAAGAACGTCACGTTCGCACCCGTTTGCTCGCGCAGGTGATCGGTCATCGCCGCGCCGCGCTCTATTGTGCGGTTAAGTACGATCAGTTCTTCAATGCCCGCAAACACCAGTTCCGTGCCGATGGCACGCGCCGCGCCCCCCGCACCTAACATCACCACACGCTTGCCCTTGGGGTCAATGCCTGCGTCCGTGCGGATGCCGTGCAGAAAGCCTTTGCCGTCGGTGTTCTCCCCGATGAGCTTATCCCCCTCCCGCTTGACGGTGTTCACCGCGCCGATGACCTGCGCATCCTGGGAGATTTCATCAAGGTACTGCATCACGGTGATTTTGTGCGGGATCGTCAGGTTCATGCCACGGATGCCAAACGCCCGCACGCCCGTCATCGCGTCTGCAAGCTGCTCTGGACTGACTTCGATGTTCAGGTAGCGCCAGTTGAGATCCAACTCATCAAACGCTGCCTCCTGCATCACGACGGTGGGGTTCTCCGCAATCGGCTGCCCCAATACCACCACCAATTCCTTCTTGTAGTTCACCGACATCGGTCTACGCCTTCGCAGGCATATCGGGATTGCCGGGGTTAAAGTGCTTCAGCATAACCAGCGGTTCTGTGCTGCTCAGGTTGGTGATTTGCACGCCCTCACCCGCTGCCTGCGCCGTGACAAAGAACTCGTCCTCGGTCATCTGCCCATAGCGGATCATCGTTGGGGATGACATGCGGTGTGCACCAAAATCGCCCATGCCCTGGATGCAGATCACACCGTAGGCAGCTTTGTCTGCAATGGTAACAGTTTGCCCGGGGTGTACGGTCAGCCGCTTGGCACTAAACCACTCGCTGCCATAGGTAATCCACTCCTCCAGGTAGCCCCCGCTTTCCATCTCGGCAGTGTCTCCTGCTGGGATGGGCGTGAGGAAGTACGACTCCTTGAAGTTCGTGTCAACATTTGCGTCCCAGTCTAGCAGGGCGAGCATGTAGTCAAAGTCCTGGTGCTTGTCTTCGGGAACATCTTTTACGAGCAGGCTGCGGTCAACCACCTGGTAATCGGCAATGAGCGACTGCCACATGGAGAACACATCGCTGGCACGCTGCGGCTCGTAGGTGCACATAGTGCCCGGCGCGTGCAGCACACCCGGCGGCACATACCACCCGGTGTCCACTTGCAGGCGATACGCCTTAGAGAGCGCCAGAATTTCGTTGTCGCCGTCGTCCCAGCGGCGCAGGCAGTCAATAACCTGCTCCTGTGTTGTGCCCGGCTCCAAGCCGAAGAATGTGTACGGGAATGTGTCCAGCGCGAAGTTGTACTGCGCCGGGTAGAAGTATGCCTCCGGCTTACCCACCGCGCCCACGTTCGCCGCCATTTCGTCGGTGTGGTGCACATGGTGCGGCAGCGGGTACATGTTGTCAAAGAACTTGCTGTACATTGCCCAGCCGCCGTAGGCGTCCATCGCCGCTGCGCCGAGGAATGCCTCGCCCATCTGCTCGATTGCCTCTTTAAGCGTCACACGATTGTCGTTATCCACATAGATGTAACTTAGCCCCTCGTCACCGGGCGTGAGCGGACCGTTATCCGCGTGCGTCGTGGAGGAGAACCAGCGTTCGTCTATGCCGCCGCGCTGGGCGCCCAGCGCGTACAGGTCATCGGTGTGCAGGCGCAGCCGCCGCCCCGGTACGCAGAACGAACGCGGTACCCACGCGGGCATCAGCCGGACGATACCTTTGCCCTGTTCCAGGGCGGTTTGTGCTATCTGTGTCGTGGTTGCCATAATGTATCTTTCCAGAAGTGTTTTATGTGTGAGGATATGTAGTTTTGCGACCAAAAATCGCGCAAGCCGATTATAGCGAGTGGCGCAGCATGAAACCAAACGCTGGATGGCGCCGGGCAGAGCTAATAGTCCCCTTTGCTTTGAGCTAGAGGCGGTACGCCCCAAAAATGGAATGCAGTGGTGCGCTAACGCAGGGGTGTAGCGATAGAGACACCATCTAGCAGGCGTTGAGGTGTCATTTTGTCCGCCAGCGTCAGCGACTCGTCAACATACGCTGCGTGCCAGATGTGAAACACCAGCAGCGGGTACAGTGTCCAAAGGTGGTAGCCGCGTTGTGCCATGTGCTCGTCAATCATGCGCGAAACCGTTGGATGCTGGAAAAGCCCCACCGCCTCAACGTATTCCGGGGATAGGTATTGATCGACCAGCGGTTTGAGCGCACCCCGCAGCCACTTTGAACTCGGCGGCGCGAAGCCCCACTTGGGGCGTTGCAGCACATCTGCTGGCACGATGTCGCGCACCGCGTCCTTCAGGACGCGCTTAAAATCCCCCGCACGGAGCTTATACGCCAGCGGCAGCCGGAACGCCAGTTCCACCAACTCATGATCCTGAAACGGTGCCCGCGCCTCTACGGACATGAGCATACTCATTTTGTCTACGCGCATGTTGCTGTCCTCTGCCACCCACCGCCGGAAGCTGGCATAGCTAATTCGGTCGGCAAAGTGGTGCGTTTGCGGCACAGAGAGCACTTCCGCCAGCGACGGCAGCACGACATCGCCTGCACGGTTGGCGGTTTGCGCATTTGTCAGCAGCGCGGGCAGGTCATCAATGCCTGTCACACGCATCCATGCGAGGTAGCGGCGGGCAGCGGGCGCATCGTGCGTGGACTTGTGCGCGAGCTTGCGCAGTCCGTTGTGGGGGGCGCGGCTTAGCAGTGGGTCAAGCAAACCGGTGCGCAGCAGGCGCGGCAGCCGCAGGTATTGGGCGAGCTTTTGGTCGGCACGGTAGTGGTTGTAACCCAAAAACAGTTCGTCAGCGGCGTCTCCCGTCAGCAGCACAGGCACCCCATGCTGCCGCGCCAACGCGGACACATACGCCGTCTGCACGATGGCGTGCTGCGCGATGGGTTCATCCATCGCCGCTACCAGGTATGGGAACGCTTCCGTCAATGCGTTGTCTTGTCGCACGGTGATTTCGTGATGGTTGCTGCCCAGCCACGCTGCTGCCTGTGCGCCGTAGCGCCTGTCTACATTGAACTTGGCATCGTTGGTGGGGTCATCGGCAAAGTTAAAGCCCACTGTGAACGTCTCCACAGGTTTGCCCAGCGCCCGCCCCATCAGCGCGACCACGGCGGTTGAGTCCACCCCGCCGCTGAGGAAAGCACCAATGGGTACATCGCTCATCAGCCGCATTTCGACCGCTTCCGTCAGCTTGTCGCGCACGGCACGCACCGCTTCGTCATAGGGCATATCCATGTGGCGGGTGTCCATGTGGGGTGCCCAGTAGCGCGTCACGCGCACCCCATCAGCATCAACGTGCATCATCTCGCCAGGGGCAAGCTTGGCAACCCCCGCGAACATCGTCAGCGGGGGTGGGGCATACCCTACTGCCAGGTAGTGCAGCAGGGCATTCTCGTCAACGGTCGGGTGTACGTCCGGGTGCAGCAGCAGCGCCTTGATCTCCGAAGCGAACAGGAATTGTCCGTTACGTTGCGTGTAGTAGAGCGGCTTTTCCCCGGCGCGGTCGCGGGCAAGCAGCAAACGGTTGGCGTTTTCGTCCCACACGCACAGCGCGAACATCCCACGCAGGCGCGTGACCACATCGGTGCCCCACTGCTCATAGCCGTGCACAATGACCTCTGTGTCTGTGCCCGTTTGGAAGATGTGACCGTGTTGTTCCAGTTCCCGGCGCAGCGTGCGGTAGTTGTAAATCTCACCGTTGTAGGCAACCGACACGCTGCGGTCTTCGTTGAACAGCGGCATGACCCCGGCGCTCAGGTCAATGATTGCCAAACGACCCGCACCAAACGCCAGTTGCCCGTTACCGCTGGTGTATGTGCCGTAGCCGTCCGGTCCGCGGTGGGCAAGGCAGCGTGCCATCTGCTCGACGAGGGACGGGTTGGCACCTTCCGCCGCGTAGTGACCGAATATGCCGCACATGTAGGTTCACCTTTCCCAGGACGACAAATGGACGCATTGTAGCAGACGCTCACGCTACCCGGCGGGTTCGGGTTCTGTTGCTGGGGCAACAAACAGCGGCTGGTATACCACCACGCCGACGACGGTTTCGCCATCGCGCAGGGAAATCACCTGCTCGTTGTAGCCGTTGCGCCCCCGCTTGATCTCCTCCGCCAGCCCGATCCGCATGTATTTTGGCTTGCCCTTGCTGGTGAGCACAACAATGTTGTCGTCCTGCCGCCCCATAGTCGCCGCAGCGACCTGTTTGCTCATCTCTGGCAGGCGCATGGAGATCACGCCCTGCCCGGCACGCCCCTGTGTGGGGTACTCCGACGCAATTGAGATCTTGGCGATACCGTCGTCCGTGATGTTCCACACATAGTGGTTGTCCGCCGTCAGGGTGAACGCGCCCACAATGCCATCACCCTTGCCTTGCAGCTTGATGCCGCGCATCCCGCCGGAGGGCAGCCCGGTGGGGCGCACGTTGTCTGCTTCAAAGCGAATCGCCTGCCCCTGCGCTGTGACCAGCACAATCTCGTCAGTGCCACTGGTGGGGAACACAAAACCTAAGCGGTCGTCATCGCCCACGTTCATCACCGTAAACACTTTGTTGGTCAGCCCCGGCAAGTCTTCCAGCCGCAGGCGCTTAACCTGGTCGCTGCGCGTGACCAAGCACAGGTGCCCGCCGTTGAGGTCTGGCGGCAGGCTGAGGGCGGTAACAACCTCCTGTCCGGCATCTAAGCCGCACAGGTCGCTAAAGTGCGTACCGTCTTCCATGTCCGTGACTGGGTTGAGTTGCTGTACGGGCACAGTCGCCGCCTGCCCGTCCGCCGTGAACAGGTAGAGCGTGTGGTTGGTTGTGCCTGCGAGGATGGCAATAGGGGGTTCTTTGACGGATGTCGTGATGCGCGGGGGTGCCTCGTCGCGCAGGCGTGCCACTTTGCCTGTCAGGGTCACTGTCAGCCAAACCTGCTCTTCTGGCACCATGAAGTCTGCGGCGCTCACGACGGAGGTTGCCGTCTCATCCACGATAATGGTGCGTCGAGGTCCGGGGTATGCTTCCATCACCTCGCGCAGTTCATCGGCGATAACATCGCGCATCTGCTGGGGGCTGCCTAGCAACCCTTCCAGGTAGGCAATGCGCTCCATCTTCTCGTCATACTCATCGCTGATGCGCTTGCGCTCCAGCGCGGCGAGCCGCCGTAGCTGCATATCCAAGATCGCCTGCGCCTGGATTTCCGTCACGCCCAGCTCGCGCATCAAGTTGTTGCGGGCGGTATCCGCACGGCGGGAGCGGCGGATGATGGCGATTGCCTCGTCCAGGTTGTCCAGCGCTTTCAGCAACCCCTCCAGGATGTGGGCGCGTTCTTTGGCACGGGTAAGCTCATATTCGCTGCGGCGGCGCACCACCTCCAGCCGATGATCCAGGTAGACCCGCAGCGCTTGCTTGAGGTTAAGCACACGCGGCTGACCGTCCACCAGCGCCAGCATGTTAATGCTGAACGTGTCTTGCAGCGGCGTGAGTTTAAAAAGCTTGCTCAGGATGTCATTGGCGTCTACGCCGCGCTGTAGCTCAACAACAATCCGCATCCCCTGCCTGTCGGATTCATCACGCAGGTCTGCCAGTCCTTCTACTTTGCCGTCACGCGCCAGCGATGCAATGCGCTCAATCAACGACGACTTGTTCGTTTGATAGGGCAGTTCCGTCACGATAATCTGCGACTTGCCGCGCCCAATGTCCTCAATGTAGACCTTCGCACGCACGGTTACTTTACCGCGCCCGGTGGCGTAGGCACTCACCAGCGTATCGTTGTCGGTCTTCAGTCCGTCCTTGTGACGGTAAACCAGCCCACCCGTCGGGAAGTCCGGTCCCTGGACGAAGCGCATCAGGTCTTCCACATCCACATTATCCAGCGTCTCCCACTGGTCGAGCATGTGCAGCAGCGCGTTACACACCTCAGTCATGTTGTGCGGCGGTATGCTGGTGGACATGCCCACCGCAATGCCAGATGCCCCGTTGACCAGCAGGTTCGGGATGCTGGCGGGCAGCACCGTGGGTTCGGTCAGGCTGCCGTCGAAGTTCTCCGTAAAATCGACCGTGTCCTGGTCAATGCCGATGAGCAGTTCTTCGCCCAGCGCCGCCATACGTGCCTCGGTGTAGCGCATTGCCGCTGCGCTGTCGCCGTCAATGCTGCCGAAGTTCCCCTGCCCGTCCACCAGCATGTAGCGCATGGAGAAGTTCTGTGCCAGGCGCACCATCGTGTCGTACACGGCGGCGTCACCATGCGGGTGATACTTACCCAGCACCTCACCGACGATACGGGCGCTCTTGCGGTGCGGGGTGTTGCTGCGCAGCCCCATGTCATACATGGCATAGAGGATGCGGCGGTGCACCGGTTTCAGCCCGTCGCGGGCATCTGGCAGGGCACGAGAGACGATCACACTCATGGCGTAGTCCAAGTACGCCTCGCGCATTTCCTGGTCGATATTAATCTGCCGCACGGAACCGATCGTCATCGCGCACATTCCTCGTCTGGTGCTGTTAGGTGGGTTGTATCACTGTTGAAAGATAGCGTCATTCTAAGGGGCACTGTTGTTTTCGTCAAACAAAGGTTCAATGACCCGGATTGTAGCACATAAGTTCGGGTAACGCCTGCCCTACGCTATGTGAATTTTCATACTTTTTCCAAAACCGTTGTGGTACGATGCACCTCATGAGAAACATGAAAATCAATCTTACATTTGCGCTATTGGGTCTGTTGGCGCTGGTAGGTTGCGCCCAGCCGACGCCGATTGTCATCTTTGTTTCGCCAACACCCGGCGGGACGGACGCTGCTGTTGTTCTTCCCACCGATATGATCGCCTTGGAAACGCAGCCACCAACGGAACCGCCCGCCACGCCCGGTCCGACGGTGACGTTTATGGGTCCTATTGTGGGGGAGGGCTACGCGCCGCCAGCAACCAACACACTGCCTCCTACCGTCACCCCTGTGGCACCGCCAACTGACGCTGCGCCAATCGTTGAGCCGACGGAGCCACCACCACCGGATGAGCCAACCGAAGCACCTGCCCGCGCTGGTACGCCGCTACCCGCGCTGGATACATCCGATGTGGGCATCCAGGCGTTTGAGCGGCTAGACCTGGACGACTGGGACGAGGTGCTGCGCCAGGTAGACAACGACCTGCAAATGGGGTGGCTCAAGGTACAAATCGCCTGGGATTTCTTCCAGCCGAACGGACCGGATGACATTACCGAAGACCTACGCCGCATCGAAATCAAGCTGGAGCAAATTCGGCAGGTGCGTGACGTCAAGGTGCTGATTAGCGTCGCCAAAGCGCCAGACTGGGCACGCAGCACCACAGACGAAGACGGACCGCCCAACGACCCCCAGCAGCTTGCCAATTTTATCTCGCTGCTGCTGCGCGAGATGGGCAACGGCGTGGATGCTGTTGAGGTGTGGAACGAGCCAAACCTGATCCGTGAGTGGAACGGGCAGTCGCTGGACGGCGCGACTTACATGCGCTACTTCGATGCGGGCTACCGCGCAGTGCGTGCCTACTCGCCCAATGTGGTGGTTGTGTCCGCCGGGCTAGCCCCAACAGGAGACATCCCTGGGCAAACCCGCAACGACCGCGATTACCTGCGCGAGATGTATGCCGCCGGGCTTGCCAGCCCCAACTACACCAACATCGCCGTAGGCGCACACCCCTATGGCTGGTGGAACCCGCCGGACTCACGCTGTTGTTCCCCCGGTGACCGGGGCTGGGACGACCAACCGCAGTTCTTTATGCTGAACACGCTGGAAGACTACCGCAACATTATGGTGAACGCCGGGCACAGCGACGTGCAGCTTTGGGTGACCGAGTTCGGCTGGGCAAGCTGGGAGGGGTTGCCGGGGCAGCCCCCGCAGGAGTGGATGAACTACGTGAGCAAGTGGCAGCAGGCAGACTACACCCTGCGTGCTATCCAGTTAATGCAGGGGCTAGACTATGTGGGTCCGATGTTCCTGTGGAACTTGAACTTCGCGCAGCCGATTCTCATCGACCAGCGCGACGAACGCGTTGCCTACAGCATTGTATTGCCGGAGGGTGCGCCGCGTGAGCGCCCGCTCTACTGGATGCTGTACGATGCGTCCCGCCCAGACGAGGAACTCCCCCGCTACGACTAACACCCCATCTCTGAGCTAAAACACTAAAAAAGCGCGAGCGTAACCGCCCGCGCTTTTTTGCGCTACATCATGTGCTGCCCACCAGGGTTAGTCGCCGGATGCCAGCACGTCTTCTTCGTCGTCCTCAACGCCTTCAACATCGTAAGTGCCCTGCGATTGCAGTGTGATGTTCGGCATCGCAATCTCACGATCCTGGTAGGTGTGGAAGCCACGCCCTGCCGGGATGAGCTTACCGATGATGACGTTCTCCTTCAGACCATACAGCTTGTCCACCTTGCCCTCGATGGCGGCACCCGCCAACACACGGATCGTATGCTGGAAGCTCGCTGCCGAGAGGAAGCTGTCGGTGTTCAGCGCTGCCTTGGTCACACCCAACAGCACCGGGATCCCTGCGGCAGGCTCCATAGCGTTGGTTATCAACTGCTCATTGACGTTCAGTAGCTGCAACTGGTCAATCAGTTCGCCCGGCAGCAAGTTGCTGTCGCCGCTGCGCGTGATTTGCACCTTGGAGAGCATCTTGCGGATGACAATCTCGAAGTGCTTGTCTGCGATGTTCACACCCTGGCTGCGGTACACCTTCTGTACCTCGGTCAGCAGGTAAATCTGTGCTGCCTCCGAGCCGAGGATGCGCAGGATACGGTGCGGGTTTTTCGACCCCTCCGTAAGCTGCTGCCCCGGGCGGATGATCACACCATCGTAGATGTCCGGCATCAAGCGGGAGCTTGACGGCAGTTCGTATTCCTGCTCCTCACGGCGCTCGTAGCGGATGTAGAGCATAAAGCGCCCCTGCTCGTCCATCTCCCCGTAAACCTCACCGCTCACACGGGCAAGCACTGCCTCGCTCTCATCGGGGGATTCTGCCAGCTTCTCATTTTCCTTCACCGTCTGCCCGTCTTCGACCAGAATGTTCCAGTCGCCGGGGATGAGGTATTCATCACGGAAGACTTCGCTGTCCACCACAGTCGCGATGCGGATACCATCGCGCTTAGTCAGGCGCAGCGTACCACCAATGTCGCTGATGATCGCTTCACCCTTGGGCTTCTTGCGTGCCTCGAACAACTCCTCCACACGCGGCAAACCGCTGGTGATGTCACCACTTGCCTGCGCGGTACCACCGGAGTGGAAGGTACGCAGGGTAAGCTGGGTGCCCGGCTCACCAATCGACTGGGCAGCGATGATGCCGACTGCCGTGCCGATTTCCACCATCGCGCCACGACCCAGGTCGCGCCCGTAGCACAGCGCACAAATGCCGTGCACCAGCGAACAGGTCATCGGGCTGCGCATACTCACTTCTTCAATCGCGGTGGCACTTTGGATGCGATTGCCGATTTCCTCGTCGATAAGCTCGTTGCGGCGCACAATGATCTCGCCCGTGTCCGGGTCGATTACGTCTTGTGCGGCACAGCGCCCCAGAATGCGGTCGTAGATCGTCTGCCCAGCGATGTCCTGGTCACGGCGAATCCACATGCCTGCTTCTGTACCACAGTCCGTACGGTTGATAATCACGTCCTGCGCGACATCAACCAGGCGGCGGGTCAGGTAACCAGCGTCTGCGGTACGCAGGGCGGTATCTGCAAGACCCTTACGCGCACCGTGCGTGGAGATAAAGTATTCCAGCGCCGTCAGCCCCTCACGGAAGTGGCTGCGGATGGGCAGGTCGATAATGCGCCCGGACGGGTCTGCCATCAGCCCGCGCATACCCGCTAGCTGCGTGATCGGACCGAAACCACCCTTGGTAGAGCCAGAAATCGCCATAATCGCAATCGGACCGTATGGGTCTAGCGTGGAGCGAATGAGTTCCTGTAGCGTGTCCTTCGCATTTGTCCACTGCTCAATTGTGATCTGGTAGCGCTCTTCTTCCGTCAGCAGCCCGCGACGGAAGTCACGCTCTGCCCGCTCGACGATCTTCTCCGCCTGGTTCAGCACCTCGCGGCGCTCCTCTGGGATGGTGAGGTCAGTCACGGCGATGGTCGTGCCGGAAACGGTCGCGTACTTGAAGCCGTAGTTCTTGATGCCGTCCACGATGTCGGTAGTAATCTCGCCGCCGACAGTGGTGTAGGCGCGGGCAACCAACTTCTGCAAACCCTTCTTGCCGAATGTTTCCTGCACGAAGCGCAGTTCATCCGGCAGGATGCGGTTGAAGATGGCACGCCCAACCGTGGTTGGCTCTGGCTCTGCCTGCGGACCGCTGTGGTCGTTGTAGTTCCCCAGCAAGATCGGGGTGTGCAGCTCTACCAGCCCCAGCCCATACAGGTACTCAACTTCGTCCATATTGACCACCAGGCGCCGCTCGTGCAGGTTCGTGATGACAAGTTCGTCCTCTAGCCCGCGCTCGCGGATCAGCTTGCGTACCTCAACCGCGTTGGCGAGCGTGGCATCAACCTCGCCCTCCATCACGGCACGCAGCGTGCGGTCGATTGCCTTCTCGGTGACGATCTTACGCCCGTTTTCGTCCTCTGCGGTC
The DNA here is from genome assembly GCA_964451095.1 of uncultured Anaerolineaceae bacterium. Lineage (GTDB taxonomy): Bacteria > Chloroflexota > Anaerolineae > Aggregatilineales > Phototrophicaceae > DAOTTY01. Next base: position 27,986 of record CAYVGI010000005.1, on the reverse strand, counting down.
ACGTCTTCATAGACGACCACATCGGCAATGTCATGATCAAGGGCGTAGTAGTAGCCGTTGGAGCGGAAGGAAATACCGATCTTGTGGTCGGGGTTCGCCAGCGTCTCGAACGTGCGGAACTCGTTAGCACGCTCCGGGCGGGCAACAATTTCCACGGTCGGATCCATCGTCAGGTAGTAGCAGCCCAGCACCATGTCCTTGGACGGACCAACGATTGGCGAGCCGTCTGCTGGCTTGAGCAGATTATTGGTGCTCAGCATCAGCTCGCGTGCTTCCTTAACCGCTTTCTCGCTCAGCGGCACATGAACTGCCATCTGGTCACCGTCAAAGTCCGCATTAAACGCGGAGCACACGAGCGGGTGAATCTGGATTGCCTTGCCCTCTACGAGCTGCGGCTCAAACGCCTGGATACCCAGGCGGTGCAGCGTCGGTGCACGGTTTAGCAGCACCGGGCGCTCCTGGATGACTTCCTCCAGCACTTCCCACACTTCGGGGCGCTCGCGCTCAATGATGCGCTTGGCACCTTTCACGTTGCTGGCGTAGCTGTAGCGCACCAAACGGCTGATGACGAACGGACGGTACAGTTCCAGTGCCATCGTCTTTGGCAAACCACACTGGTACAGCTTCAGCTTCGGACCGATCACGATCACCGAACGACCGGAGTAGTCCACGCGCTTACCCAACAGGTTGCGGCGGAAGCGCCCCTTCTTGCCCTTCAGCATATCGCTCAAGGACTTCAGTTCGCGGCGTCCACGGCGGCTAAGTGCCTTACCGCGCTGGCTGTTGTCAATCAGGCTGTCGACCGCTTCCTGCAACATGCGCTTCTCGTTGCGCACGATCACATCCGGCGCACCCAACTCCAGCAGGTGCTTCAGGCGGTTGTTGCGGTTAATCACACGACGGTAAAGGTCGTTCAAGTCGCTGGTTGCGAAGCGCCCACCGTCAAGCTGCACCATCGGGCGCAGGTCTGGCGGTATGACGGGCAGTACCGTGAGGATCATCCACTCTGGGCGGTTGTCGCTCTTGCGCAGCGCTTCCAGAACGGTCAGGCGCTTGGTTGCCTTCTTCTTACGCTGCTTGGAGCGCGTTGTGCGAACCTCGTTCCACAGTTCCTTGGAGAGCTTATCCATGTCCAGGTGGCGCAAAATCTCGTGGAATGCCTCTGCACCCATGTTTGCACCAAAGACGCTGCCGTAGCGGCTCTTCATCTCGCGGTACTGCGCCTCGGACAAGAACTGCCCCGCCTCAAAGCGCTCAATCTCGTCACGGGCGCGGCGGGCACTGTCTCGGATGACCTGCATCCGGTTTTCTAACTCGTCAACGTGCTCGTCAAGCCCCTCGGTAGAGTTGCCCTCGAAGTTGTCGAAGTCGTGGCGCAGGCGGTCAGTATCTTGCTTGCGCTCCTCTTCGATGTCCGTTTCCAGTTCGTTCAGGTAGGCGTTCACCATCTCCTGGATGTAAGACAGCGTCTCCGTCGTGATGGCGTCACCTTCCTCCACGATGGTTTCGTCTGCTGCTTCCAGCACAATATCATCGCCCGCCGTCTGCCCGATGAGCGACTCCACGCGGTTCTGGATTGCCTGCGCTTCTTGTACCAGCGCGTCGCTGCGGCGGTTCAGTTCGTCTTCGTAGTACTTGTTCAGCTCGGTAATACGCTCGTCCAGCGAGCCGAGTGTTGCCTCGCGCTCTTCTTCGACGACGCGCATACGCCCTTCAATTTCGTTGCTGATTGCCTGCTCTTTTTCGTAAAGCTCACGCTCAATGCGCTTGAGCGACTTCTGGCGGGCATCCTCATCAACGTTGGTAATCACATACTGCGCGAAGTACAGCACCCGGTCGAGGTTGCGGCGGCTCACATCGAGCAATAAGCCCAGGTAGCTGGGCACGCGGCGTGTGTACCACACATGTGCGACCGGGGCAGCGAGCGCAATGTGCCCCATGCGTTCCCTACGGACGGAGGCGCGGGTGACTTCTACACCACACTTATCGCAGATAATGCCCTTGTAGCGGATGTTCTTGTACTTACCACAGTAACATTGGTAGTCCTTCGTTGGACCGAATATCGTCTCACAAAACAGACCGTCTTTTTCCGGGCGTAAGCGGCGGTAGTTAATGGTTTCCGGCTTGGTGACCTCACCATACGACCAGGACAGGATTTGGTCTGGTGATGCCAGACTGATACGCAGTGCGCTAAAATCTTTCGCCTCCAAGGCGTGTCCTCCTAGTGGTGTTCATGTGGGCGGGACTGCTATTTCGGCTTCGGCTGTGACCAATCGACGCCAAGCAGTGAGGTGTGCGGCATGCGCCAATATGCGATGAAATGGATTGTTATCGGGGCAGTCTTGCGTGCCCGCATCGCTATACTGTTTTGCTGCACATTGAACTGTTAGCACATTGTAGTATAGCCCGTGTTGGGGCTATGGGTCAAGGGGGTAAATATAACTATCGGTTGTGGCTTGGTCTTGCACAACCGCTTAGTATATATAGTGATTTTTTTGAGGCGCAACCTGCGCCCCACCTGCAATAATGTATCACAAATTGTCGCCCAGCACGAGCACATGGACGATTTTTTTACGGTTCCCCAATCCTCGTGCCCAGCCTAAGCCATCTTCTCAAGCTGCGCCCGCAGGTAGGACTCCATAAACCCGTTCAGGTCGCCGTCCAGCACGCTTGCCGGGTTGCCCACCTCATGGTTCGTTCGCATATCCTTCACCATCTGGTACGGATGCAGCACGTAGGAGCGAATTTGGTTGCCCCAGCCGGCATCAACATTCTCGCCTTTGAGGTTTGCCAGTTCTGCTTCCTGCTTTTTGCGCTCCATCTCGAACAGGCGTGCCTTCAAAATCTGCATTGCGCGTTCGCGGTTTTGCATCTGGCTGCGCTGGTTTTGGCACTGCACCACAATCCCAGTTGGCACATGTGTGATCCGCACGGCAGTGTCGTTCTTCTGCACGTGCTGCCCGCCCGCGCCACCCGCACGGTAGGTGTCAATCCGCAGGTCATTCTGGTTGACCTCAATTTCGATGTCGTCCTGAATGTCGGGCCACAGTTCCACCTTAGCAAATGACGTGTGCCGCCGTGCGGACGAGTCGAACGGGCTTTGGCGCACCAGCCGATGCACACCTTGCTCGCTTTGCAGGTAGCCGTAGGGGTAGTCTCCGCCACGGATGCTTGCCGTTACGCTCTTGATGCCTGCTTCTTCGCCGTCGCTGCGTTCGATCACTTCAACCGTGTGCCCGTTTTGCTCTGCCCAGCGGAAGTACATCCGCTCCAGAATCTCCGCCCAGTCTTGCGCGTCTGTGCCGCCCGCCCCCGCATGGATGGAAATAATTGCGTCCCGGTCGTCATAGGCACCGCTGAACACCGCTTGCAGTTCCATTTTGTCCGTTTGCGTCGTCAGGCGGTTGTATTCGCTTAGCAGTTCGTCCTGCAAGCTTTCACCGTCCAGTTCCGCAAGTTCGAGCGTGTCGTTGACCTGCCCGGATAGCTTCTGCCAGCGGGTGACCTCGTTTTTGAGGCGGGACATCTGCTGCATAAACTGCCGTGCCGCTTGCGGGTCGTCCCAAAAGTCGGGGGCACTCGCCTGCTGCTCCATCGCTTCGACCTTTTCTGCTTTGCCAGCAATGCCCATACGGTTGGTCAGACCGTCCACTTTCTCTTTTAGTTGGCGTATCTGTGTGCTTAAGTTGTCCATATTTTTCGCCCGCGTATGCTGGCGGCGTGGTGCCGCAGCCGCGTCCTCCCTCCTCGTCATATGCTATGTATGATGGTGTAACGAACGGGTTGTTGCGTATGGGTGGGGTGCCCATGTGTAAGCAGCGGATGTCATCCGTTGCCCGAAGATGTGATGAGCGCAGTCAGTTCTCGTCGAAGAGGCTGTCGATGAAGGCGTCTGGGTCGAAGCGAGCCAGGTCTTCTAGCCCCTCGCCCAACCCAACGTAGTGCACGGGCAGGTTTAGGTCATTGAAGATGGCGAAAACCATGCCGCCCTTCGCAGAGCCGTCCAGCTTCGTCACGATGACACCGGTTACGTCCACCACTTCCTGGAACTTCTTCGCCTGTTGCAGCGCGTTTTGCCCGGTGGTGCCATCCAGCACCAGCAATATCTCGTGCGGTGCCTTGTGAACGGTCTTCTGTGCGACGAACTTGATTTTGGCAAGCTCTTCCATCAGGTTGTAGTTGTTATGCAGGCGTCCAGCGGTGTCAATAATCAGCGTGTCCATCTTGCGGGCACGGGCAGCAGACGTGGCGTTGAACACGACAGAGCCGGGGTCGGAGTTCGGTTCGCTGGCAATGACAGGGACGTCAATGCGCTGCCCCCACGTCTGTAGCTGGTCAATTGCCGCCGCACGGAAGGTATCCGCCGCTGCCAGGATGACCTTGCGACCGTCGTTCTTGAGCGCATTGGAAAGCTTGGCAATGGATGTCGTCTTGCCAGACCCATTTACCCCCACAATCAGGATCACGGACAGATTGCGCCCTTCCAGGTCTAGGGCGGGTGGGGCGCTGATGATCTCGCGCAGAATGTCCTTCAGCACATCCTGGGCACCATCAGCCGTGGTCACGCCCTGCTGCTGCACACGCTCCTTGACCTCATCCACCACATACATGGTGGTCGCCGTGCCCATATCTGCCTGTAGCAGCAGTGCTTCAATATCTTCCCACGTTTCGTCGTCGATTTCTGTCGCGCCAATGAGTTGTGAAATACGCCCGAAGAACGACCCGCGTGTCTTGGACATCCCACGCCGAAAAAGCCCCAAGGTGTTGACTCCGCATCCTATACCGAGAATTTGATCGGTTCATCAGTATACTATGCTGCCCAACCGGAAAACAGGATGACTCGCGGTTAGTACAAGCACGCTCCCGCGTTATAATGCCGCCTACTGGCAACGCGGTGAGGGGGGTGCACGCTGTTGTCTGTTAAGTTTGACGCTGGAAAGGGAACTGCATGACACAGCGCGTCGTGATTACGGGAATGGGGGCAATCACCCCGGTGGGGAATACCCCGGAGGAAAGCTGGCAGGCGATACGGGCGGGCAAAAGCGGCGTAGACTGCATTACCCTGTTCGATGCGTCGAACTTTGCAGTGAAAATCGCGGGCGAGGTGAACGGCTGGCAACCCACAGCAGACTTGCCCGCTAAAGAGGTGCGCCGCCGCGACCGTTACCAACAGCTTGCCCACAGCGCAATCCTACAGGCAGTAGAGCAGGCGGGGGTTACGTTCCAAACGGAGCGCGAAAGGGCGCGGGCAGGCGTGGTTGTGGGGTCGTCCATTGGCGGCATGACGAGCTTTTCCGAACAGTTGCACACCATAGACGCGCACGGACCGCGCCGCATGTCACCCTTTGGTATTCCTAGCTTCATGACGACAACCGCCAGCAGCCTGGGCAGTGTGCTCATGGGCATTACCGGTCCGTCGCACATCATCACGTCTGCGTGTGCCACAGGCGCGGATTGTATCGGTTACGCCTATGACCGTATTCGGCTGGGGCGTGCTGATGTAATGCTGGCGGGCGCAGCAGAAGCGCCCGTCCTGCCCAACGCCGTTGCCGGGTTCGATCGGCTTGGCGCGTGCTCCCATGCAAACCAGGTGCCGCAGCAGGCAATGCGCCCGTTTGACCGCGACCGCAGCGGGTTAGTCGTGGCGGAGGGCGCGGCAGTGCTGGTGCTGGAATCACTCGATAGCGCTCGCAAGCGCGGGGCAAACATCCTGGCGGAAGTTGTGGGCTACGGCGCATCGTCAGACGCCTTTCACATGGTCGCACCCCATCCAGAGGGCAGCGGCGCGGCGCAGGCAATCCGCGAGGCGTTAGACGACGCCCACTTGAACCCGGAAGATGTTGATTACATCAGCGCACACGGCACCGCTACTCTCCTCAACGATCCAATGGAAACCCAGGCAATCAAGCGGGCGTTCGGTGAAGAAGCGTACAACATCCCGACGAGTTCCACCAAAAGCATGACCGGGCACGCCATGGGCGCATCCGCCGCGATGGAGGCGATGTTCAGCGTAATGGCGCTGCGCGACCAGATCGCCCCGCCAACAATCAACTTGCACGACCCCGACCCCGCCTGTGACCTGGACTATGTCGCCAACATCGCCAGGGAAACCGTTATCAACACGGTGATGAGCCTGGCGTTTGGCTTTGGCGGTCACAATGCTGTGCTCGTTTTTAAGCGGTTTTGAGGTGCCCCGTTGACGAAAACAACAGAAACAGAGACCAAGCTCGACCTGCCCATCTCCATTGACGACCTGCAACAAAAACTTGACCTGCGCTTTAACGATGTAGGACTGCTGGAACAGGCAATGACGCACCGCTCCTACGCCCACGAGATTGAGGAACAAGTAGAGGATAACGAGCGGCTGGAGTTCCTGGGCGATGCGGTGCTGAACTTCCTCTCCGGTGACATGCTCTACGACCGCTTCCCAGACGGTGCCGAGGGCTGGCTTACACGCTTGCGTGCTGCGTTGGTACGCACGGAGTCTCTAAAGGTGTTGGCGCTTGAATGTGACCTGGGTGCAGCACTGCGTATGGGCAAAGGTGAGGAGAACAGCGGTGGGCGCAACCGCAAAACCAACCTGTGTGCAGCGTTCGAGGCATTGGTGGGGGCGCTGTACCTTGACCAGGGCATCGACGCAGTGCGGGCGTTTGTGATCCCCATGCTGGACAAGCGTCTCGAAACGGTCATCGAAGAAGCAAGCTACCAGGACGCCCGCACGCTGCTGCAAGAGTGGAGCCAGGCAGAGCACGGCATCACCCCCATATACCAGATCATCGACGAGTCTGGTCCTGACCACGAAAAAGAGTACGTGGCGGAAGTTACGATTGATGAGAATGTCGCCGGGCGCGGGGTAGGGCGCAGCAAACGCGCCGCAGCACAGTCGGCTGCCCGCGATGCGCTCAAAAATATTGAGGAGCCGCCGCAAAACCCGCCGGAAAATAAAGGCGAGAGCGCAAATGGGTCGCCCGCTGCTACAGACGATACGCCGAATCAGGGCTGAACCAGCGACAACCCCACAAATGCCAACCGATGGTCGGACGCGGCGGTTGGCATCACATTCGCACCGATGGCAATCTCCGGGTAAATCCACACATAATCCACACGGGCGCTCAGTCCAGTTCGCACCAGCGTAGCCGCCCGTTCAATTGGCAAACCCGCAAACGGGTCACTAAAGCCGACTGTGTCCATGCGCTCGATAATCGGCGAATCTGGAATATTGTTAAACGTCCCGCCCACAACGGTGAAACCCAACTGGCGGTTGGGGTGGTGGCGGTCGATGATGGCGATGATCTCATTCAGTTGGCGCTGCTGGTCTTGCTCCTGCTGCGTGATGGTGCTGTCGGGGCTATCCAGCAGCAGTCCTAGCCATGTGTTGTAAATCGTCACGATCGTGCCCTCTGCCGGGCGAATTTGCACACGCTGTAGCCCCGTCTGCTGCCCAATGCTCGGCAAAATCTCACCGTCGTCAAACACAATCTCCGCCTGGGAAAGCACCGCCAGCCCTTGCAGTCCCTCGTTCGTGGGGAAGAAACGCGCATCCATGCCCAGTCGCCGCGCCAACCACAATGGCTGGTCTACCCCGAAGCTGGTTAGCCGCCCTGCCTCTATCTCCTGGAGCAGCACCACATTTACACCGCTCTGGCTGATCGTCTGCGCCACATCCGGCTGGTTCATCGCGTAGTACTCGGTGTAGCCGCCGTGAATGTTGTACGTGCCCACACGCACGGCATCGGCGTTTGCTAGCCCCTGGATGAGTGGGGGTGTCGCCAGGTAAGACCCGCCAACTGCCGCGCCCGCCAGCACCCCCACCCGCAGCACCGTCGCAAACCAGCCATCACTGCCGCGCCACGCGATGCGCCGCTGTGTGAGGATAATCGGCAGCGTTGCCAAGAACGCCGCCAGCAAAATCACGGCGTAACCCAGCCCTCGGAAGCCGCGCAGCGCGGGCACGATAAATTGGTTAACAATATCATTCAGCCTGGGGTTGCCCGTGGCGATGCCCTGCACATAGGCATACTCATAAGTGAAGGTATCGAACAGCACCAGCACCGCAAATACCAGCACCCCCACCACCATCCACAACCCGCCCACGTTGCGCTCGCGCTCGCCCTGCGGGCGTACCAGCCACCACCAGATCATGCTAACGGTAAACTGCGCCACCACAAGGCACACGCCTGCCACGACGCCCCCAAAGCGTGTGCCCAGCACCAGCAGCAGCGCCGTCAGCAGCAGCCACACCCAACCGCGCACGCTCACATCAAACAGGCTGATGATTTGCCGGGCGAACATGCGCGTGGGGCTGAGCAGTGGCAGCAGGGTCGCCACCAACAGGATCGGCACCGTCAGCGTGTAGTCTACGCCCGCCCGCCCGGCTATCGCGTTCGGCAGGCTAAGCAGCGCCAGTTGCAAATACAACAGCGCCCCAAAGCCCACCCCGCCCCAAAAGGTCATCAGCCCACGCTCTTTGTGCTGGGTGCGGCGGTCGGTCACATAGTTGGCAAAGCTCAGGATGATGGCGACGAAGAAAAGCCCTAACTGCACCGGGAAGTACGCCTGCGACCAGGACGGGTCAAGCGTGTCGCCAGCAGCACGGAACAACTGATCGGCAGCAAAGGCGAGGATAAACACATATGGGAAGATCGTTGGGCGGTGGCGTGCCAGCAGCGTGATGTACAACAGCCCACCGCCTACCGCCACCGCAGACGCCGCCGCGTTGGTGATGTCGGTATCCGCAATCATGAGCGTGCGCCCGGCGGCAGTCGTCAGCGCAGCGAAGATCAAAAACAGGCGAAAGCGCCCGACAAACAGCGCAAATACAGGCAGCACCGCCATGTACACCAGCAGCGTGATCTCCTGCCCTACCACTTCCGGCGGCACAAAGCCCGGCTGTGCTGCGATGTCCCCCGGTATTTCCGGCAGCAGCAACTGCACGATAGACGCGCTGGCGATGCGACTGTAGTACGTGCCGATGAGAAAACGCAGCGCCTGAACAAAAAAAAGCACAACAAGCGTCGCCTCTAACGTGCGAAAAAACTGGGCGTTAATGCCGAGCGCGTTCAGCAGTTTGCGCATGTGTTTCCTCAGGGGTGCAAGTCCGAAATGGGCTAGAGCAATAGCCTACCAGAAAACAAATTTCGTAGGAAGTCGCCCATGGTTTGTTTTCGGGATGTTACTGCGCAGGGGATGGGGTCTGCTGGGGCGCTGCGCACAGCACCCCGTGTGTTCCCTAACTCTAGTATTTGTCCGCGAAGCGCCCGTGGTAGCAGTCCTGGCACATGCCGTAGGGGTAATCTGACGGCAGCACCTTGCCGCACTGGGAGCACGTCTTCACGTTCTTGATGCGTTTCACCAGCGCATCGTCAATCCGCATCGACCAGTCCTGGCGCTGTTCGCGCACGTATTCCAGGTGCTCGCCCTGCTCCTTGAACTCCTCCCGGTGCGCCAGCCACATGTAAATATCTGCACTGGCGATGCAAAACTCCGCGTCGTCCAGGTCACGGGTGTCCACGATCATCTCTGGCGGTGTTGGCGGCAGCGGCATTGCTTCGCCGGCGATGAGCGACCGGGCACAGCGCCGCCAGTAGTTACGGGTGCTCTCTCGTGTGGGCGCGTTGATGAGCTTGACTGCGGCGGCAAGCCCCACCTGCTGGATTTCCTGCTCGGTGAGCATTTTCGCCAGGCTCACGCGCTCTTCCAGGTCTGCTACGCGCACGATGTCGCGCAGCGCCGGGGGGATGGAGCGCAACTGCGCCCACTCGATTAGCTTGCTGGGCAGCGTGCCCGGAATGAGTTCCAGGTCTTGCAGCGTGGGTGCCACACGAGCGTGCGTCAGCGTCTTCGGCGTGCTGTAGAACGCCTTGCGGATGTAGCGCAAGTCCTGGCGGCGGATGGAACCGACAAGCCCCCCTTGCGACAGCCCATAGCGCCCGGCACGCCCGCCAATCTGCTGTACTTCTTCCGGGCGCAGCTTGCGCACGTTGCGCCCATCGAACTTATCGACCTCGTAGAAGCACACATTGTCCGCAGGCAGGTTTAGCCCCATGCCCACGGCGTCAGTCGCCACACAGATTTCTGTTTCCCCGCTGGCAAAGCGCTCGGACTGTTTGCGGCGCACTTCTGGCGGCAGGCTGCCATACACCACAGACACAGTGCGCCCGCGTCGCTCTAGCTCGTCTTTTAGTTCCAGCACGCGGCGGCGGCTAAACGCCACCAGGATCGTGTGAGGGGGCAGGCTGCGCAGCGACCACGGACGCTCGGCAATGCCGATAGGCGTCAGGCGTTCGTGAACCTGTATTTGCAGCTCCAGGTTTGCTGCTTTGGTCATCTGCTCAATCAGATACTGCGCAGAGTGCGGCGCAATCATGTGGATTTCCGAGCAGTTCGCCTCAATGAGTGCCCGCGTCCACGCCCAGCCCCGGTCGCTATCCGCTAGCATCTGCGCCTCATCAATGATGATGCAGTCGCCGCTGTCTGAGGAATTGAACATCTCAATAGTAGCGGCAGTCAAGCGTGCCCCCGGCACCGGAATATACTCCTCGCCCGTGAGTAGGTCGCACGGGATGCCGCGCTGGTTCAACCGATCAAAGATCTCGTAGGCGAGCAGGCGCAGCGGTGCCAGGTACCACCCGCTGCCCGCCGCGACGAGTGCTTCCAGCGAGTCGTGTGTTTTACCGCTGTTCGGCGGACCAACATGCAGGGTTACACGCTGGTCTTCGCGCTCGTCGTGCGTCCACTCCGGGAAGGCGGCGACAAGCTGCGCCTTGAGTTCTTCGCGCTGGCGCTGGATGTCCTCTTTGCGCTGGCGTTCGGCGTGGCGCTGTGCCTCTAGCTGCGCCAGGTGCTCAACCTCTTTGTCCAGCAGCTTTTCCTGGAACTCGGTATAGGTGGGGGGCAACCCCCATCGCCCACGCACCTCACCCCACTCCGGGCGGTTGCTGTCCGCGCCGCTGCGCTTGAGGTTGCGCTTGACAGTTTTGATGTTGAGTTCGCTAACAAGGGCAATATCTTGCGCCTTGACGGTTTCGTATGCTGCGATTTGCTCGTGTGCGCTGGCGTCCGCAGTGATGTCCTCTATGGCATCTGCCGGGATGCGCACCGTACCTTCCGGGTCAACAAAGCTCGGCAGCAGGTCAAGGATCAACGCTTCTTCTATCGTCCCGCGCTTCAGGTTCAGGCGGCGGGCGGCGGCGTTCAGCTTGTAGGAGCGTGCTAGTGTTTGCACGCGCTGCTTGCTGCCATCGCGTGCGCCGGGGCGTATTACGTCTCCAGCAAACTCGCGTGCTTTTTCCCACGTTTCAGCAGGTTCGTATTTCACGTTGGGGAATACATCCGTTCACAATATTACGTTTCGCTAACCATGATAGCGAAGCACGCCTTGAAATGCATGGGAATATTTTGTTAAAGCTATCTATGCGCTAGTTCGGGTTCACCAGCCGGAAGCCGTGCCCGCGCATCGTCACGATGTACTGATGCTCCCCGTCCAGCTCCGCCAGCCGATCTCGCAGGCGGCGCACCAGCGCATCAATCGCCTGTTCGCTCACGCCCTCGCCGTCGCGGGCATCGGGCCAAACGGTTTCTACCACTGCCTCCCGCGAGCACACATTGCCGGAGTTAATGTACAGCAGTTCCAGCAGGCGATACTGCGGCGGGCTAAGCGGTGGGTCGAGTTCTTGTTCGGCAACAAATACCCGGCGTGCGTCACGATCCAAACGCAGCCTGCCGCCAATGGACTCCGGCGGCTCGAACGGCAGCGGCGCGGTAGAACCGGAGCCGATGAACTGCAAGCGCACCACCAGCGCCAGTTGGATCTCGTCGCCGTCGCCCAGCGGTTGCGTGCCTTTGATCTGGTGCCCGTTCAGCCAGGTACCGTTCTTACTGTCCAGGTCTTCCACGTAGTAGTTTTCACCCCGCTTGAATAAGCGGATGTGCTGGCGGGATATTTGCCGTTTGGGGATAACAATCTGGCTTTCCTCCCCGCGCCCAACGGTCATGTCGTCGTGTTCCAGCGTCCAGTGCTGGCGCGGTTGGTTGTTGTCCTGTAGTTCCATCAGGATTGGGCGTTCTTGCTGTTGATTGTCAGACATAGGCTGCTTTTTCCCATCTCTGGTGATCACGCTTTGTTTGATAAGACACCAGGATTCCGCAAATCGTTCCGAACTCACCCCGTTATTATACTGCATTCCGGGTTAGGCAGTTGCAAAAACGAAATGTAATTCGCAATGCAATTTGGCAAACCCGTGGGTTTAGCGGCACAATCTGGTGTAGCAACGCATGACCACAAACCAAAGGCAACCCCACACACTATGGTGAAAATCATCCGAACGCTTTCGCTGCTCGTAATCGCTACTGCCCTCATCACATCGCTGGCAGGCGCACAAACCAACACCGACGGCTACGCCTACACCTTCCAGAACGCTACTGGCAACCGCTACGTTGACAACGCCACGGGGGTATTCCCGAATGTGCGCCCCGCGGGTGTGCAGTTCCAGGCGCTGCCGATATGGGTTGTGGGCGGCTTGGTGAACGACGCGCCCATCTGGACGGTGGCGCTGGACAATGGTGAGGTGTACGCCGTGCAGACCACGAACGATATTGCGGCAATTTCGGGGCTGCTGCTGGAAGTGGGCACTGTCGAACCAGGGCAACCCATAACCGCATTCTATGACGGAGAGAACCTACCCGTGCTGCTCACCGCCGGAGACGACCTATCCCCGTTGTCGGCACCTGTTGTGATAAACCCGGTTGACCGAACGCTGGTGTACGTGGCAACGAACGGCGATTTGGTGCTGTGGCGCGACGGTACCGAACTGGCACGGCAACCCCTCAACATCCAACTCGATGGCGTTCCGGTCGTCACGCTGGGGGGCACGGTTGCAGTGTATACGCAGGCAACCGCAGACCGCTACGTGCACGGCATTATGGGCGATGACCTGGAAGGTGCCGCACTCGCAATTGTAGGCACGGCAGACGACACACTCACCCTGACCGCGCAGGTTGACCTGCCCGGCGAAGATGTGTTCGAGGGGCTTTCCCCGCTGTGGGCAGATGTGGACGACGACGGCGAGGACGAGATTGTGACCACGGTGAGCAACGGCAGCGTGGGCGCGTGGGTGCGTGCCTATGAGCAGAACGGCGATGTACTTGCAGAGAGTACCGCTATCGGGCAGGGGTTTCGCTGGCGGCATCAACTGGCGGTGGCACCCTTCGGCATCGAGGGCGAAACACAAATCGTGGACGTGCGAACGCCGCACATCGGCGGCATGGTGGAGTTCTTCACACTTACGGGGGCGGCATTAGAGGTGAACAACGCGCAGCTTGGTTACACGTCGCACGTCATCGGCTCGCGCAATCTGGATCAGGGGTTGGCAGGCGATTTTAACGGCAACGGCACACCGGAACTTGTGGTGACCGACCAGGCACAGCAGAATGTTGTCGGGTTGGAAAATTCGCTCCAGGGTGTGGCGGAAGTATGGCGCTTGCCCCTGACCGAGTCCGGTAACACGCTTTCCACGAACTTTGCGGCAGTGCGCCGCCCAGACGGCACGCTTGCCCTAGCTGCTGGGGCGAACAATAACGTGCTGCGTGTGTGGCGATGACGAATTCTTACAGTCATTCGATGTGGAATTCTTGCAGATTGCCGTATAATAAAATTGATGTGACAAACTAGGTGTGCGCCGCAAAAGCGTTGCGGCGATGAGGATAGGCGTATGGCGACAAAGGATTATTATGACGTTCTGGGTGTAGGCAAGAACGCAGACGCAAAAGAAGTGAAGCGTGCCTTCAGAAAGCTTGCAAAGAAATTCCACCCAGACGCAAACCCCGAGGACCCAACTGCGGCGGATAAGTTCAAGGACATCAACGAGGCGTACGAGGTGCTAAGCGACCCCGAAAAGCGCCAGCAGTACGACCGCTTCGGGCAGAACTTCCAGCAGTACCAGAACATGGGCGGCAGCAACCCCTATGGCAATGTGAATGTCAACTTCGAGGACATGCAAGACTCGCCCTTCGGTGATCTGTTCGACACGTTTTTCGGCGGCGGACCGCGTTCACGGCGTGGCAATGGGGGTAACCGCGCCGATTACGGTCCGTTCAATGCTGCGCTTAACGGGCGTGACATCGAACACCACATTAGCATCAGCCTGCGCGAGGCGTACGACGGCACCTCGCGCCTTATCACCAAGGACGGGCGGCGCGTGAGTGTGAATATTCCCGCCGGGGCGTCTACCGGGACGAAGGTGCGCCTTGCCGGGGAGGGTGAATCGGGGCAGGGCGGCGGCAAGCCCGGCGACCTGTATCTTATCATTGATGTGCAGGACGACAATACATTCGAGCGCGATGGCGACGACCTGCACGTGGATGTGAAGGTAGACGCGTTCACGGCAATGCTGGGCGGCACCGCACAGGTGCCCACCATGACGCGCCCGGTGACGGCGAAAATCCCCGCAGGTACGCAGTCTGGGCAAAAGCTGCGGCTAAGCGGCAAGGGGATGCCCAAACTGCGAGACAAGACAACTTACGGCGACCTCTACGTGCGGATTATGCTCACCGTGCCGCAGGAACTCACGGAAGAGCAGCGGGCGCTCGTAGAGCAGTTGCTAGACTTGATGGCGTAGCCTACTTTGCCGCCCGGGTCATCCGCTGGGCGGCAACCGCAACACCAATGGCGACCAGTGCCAGCACGCCCACGGTGAGCATTGCCGGGCGAATGTTCACATAATCTGCCAGGTTGCCCACCAGGTTTGGCATGATGAGCATGGCGCTGCTGCCGAATATAGAAACCCGACCACTTGCACGCCCGCTGTGCGCCCCGCCTGCGGTCATCGCCCCAGCAAGGCACAGTGGGAACAAGTTGGCGATGCCCAGCCCCATGCCAAACAGCCCGACGAGGTTCAGCAGCGGGTAGGGACTGAACAGGTACACCGGGAACCACCCCAGAATCCATATCAGGTTCAAAATCAGCAGCTTGCCCGCCGGGATGATCTCCACGAGACGACGCCCCCCCACACGCCCCACCAACATGGCGACTGCCTGCACGCTGATTAGCCCGGCGGCAGTGGCGCGGTCAAAGCCGACCACTGTAGACAGGAAATCTGGCGACCAGTAAAACAGCAGCCACTCGATGGACACAGACAGGAACAAAATAACGCCAAATACCCAGAACAATGGCGGCAGTTGTACAGGCGGCGCGTCTGCCCTCTCCTGGGAGACGTCGCTCTGCTGCGGGAAGTGAATGCGCCCGTTCACGCTCAACAGGGTAATCACAACCAGCAGGAAGACCGGCGCAGTTGCCTGCCAACCTGCGCCCGCCCCGCTCAGCCCACTAACAATGAGCGGACCCAGAATCACACCAACACTCGCCATAATGCTTGTCTCGGTGAACACCCGTGACGTGTGCAAACGGTGCGCGTCAGACACAGCAGCAGTCGTGAACTGTGCCGTGCCCCCGATACCAATCCCGTACAGGAACAGCGCCGCCATCGTGATTGCCATGTGGTTGCCCAGCACCAGCCCAAACAGTGCCACCCCGCCGAGTGCCGCCGCCGCCCACGTCACACGCCGGGTGCCCAAGCGGCGGGTAAGCCTTTCCCCATAGAAGCCCATCAGCAGTGCCCCGGCAGCGTTTGCCGTGAAGTGCATACCCGTTTGCCCATAGGTCAGCGCAAGCCGATCTGCAACGAACGGCATAATCGCGCCGGGGATGGCGATACCGATGCCGAAGAACACCATCAGGCTGTAGGCGGCGTAGGTAAAGCGCGTGCGCTGGAATGGGTGAGTCGTCGTGTACTGTTGTTGTAATGTGCTTGTGGTCATAGATGGTTTGCCTTCGCGTGAATTTAGACCAATCGCATTCAATTCATTCGAGTTAGGTTGGTGCCTGTGCGTTGCAGGTGCACTGCCCGCACCATGCGCGGAACTTGCTCCGCAATGACGCTTTCCTCGCTAAATGGGCGGAACGGTTCGCCCACACCGCCGTACTCGCAGGCGACGATGTGCGGTTCGCTCCAACCCGCGTTGTTGTGAATCTGTTCCAGTGCCCACTCGTAAACCGCCCAGTCAATCGCCCGCATGGGCAGGTGGTCGCCCAGGCGTCCGTCTTCACGGTAGCCCACGCCCGTAACGTGCAGCTCACGCAGACGGTTCACGGGCAGTGCGCTGATGTAATCCTGGGCGCTCATCCCAAATGTGAACGCCGCGATTTGCGCGTGCGCAGTGTCTAACAGTAAGCCGCAGCCTGCATCCTCCACCACCCGGCGGATGACGTGCGGCAGCGAACACGCCTGCATTACGATACCGTGCTTGTCCAACGTGAACAGGTTCTCCGCAATCACGCGCTCCGCACCAAAGCGCCGCACAATCGGTTCCAGGTCGCGGCGCATTAGTTCGCTTACGTTGTCTGCCATCGCATCGCAGCAGTCCAGGATGTCCGCGCTTGGCAGAACCTGGGCATGGCGCACACCCAGGTGCACATTCACATGATGCGATTCGGTTTGCGCAAGGAAGCGCTCCACCATGTGCCAGTTGATCGGTTCCTGTGCCGGGCTGCCCACCATGATGCCGAAGTGCACGTAAACCGGGTACTGCTGGCGGATGTCGTCCACAAAGTCTTCCCAGTCCGGCAGCTTAAACAGGTCAATGTCGATCTCGCCCGCGTCCCACAGCTTAACCGCCTCCGGCGAGTAGTTCAGCGCAAAGCGCATAGTGTTTAGGTTCCTCGTTTTGCTTCAGTCACGAACTCGCATTGTACAGGAGGCACATTGCGCTGTCCTTAAGTCCAATTGAAATCTCCCCCGCATTTTTAGTGGGGGACGCTGCTGAGCGTTGCGCCTATAATGGCAGTCAAACACGGCAAACAAGCACGGAGGCTGACTATTATGCGGCGTTTGAGTCCGAAGGTGCTGCGATGGGCGTTTTATGGGGCAGTGGTGGCAGGCGGGATGTTCGTGTGTGGCACGCTAGCGCTTCGGTCAATGGATGTGGCGACACAGGCGACGGGGTTAGGCACGGCAACACTCGCCGGGCTGTGCTGCCTGGTGCCGATTGTCCTGGGCGGGATTGCCCTCGCAAACGAGAGCAAATAGCTGCCTAACGCACGATGCCCAGCCCGCGCATCTCGGAGAGGATAACCTTTTCGAACGGCGTGTCTGTGCGGATGGGCAGGTAGTGCACCCCACGGCGGCGTAGTTCCGCCGCGATGCCGCTCTGCCACTCATTCAGGCGGCGCACGTAAATCTCGCGCATCGCGCCGTCAATCGTAACCTCCTGCGGGATGCCCGTCTCCACGTCCACCAGCCGTAAGTCTCCCGCAAGCGGGGGTTCCGCCTCCTCCGGTGAGAGTGTGTGCATCACCGCGACCTCAAAGCCACGCCCCACCAACGACCGGATACCGTCAACATAGCCGTTGGGGTGGAACATGTCGCTGATGACAATCGCTAGCCCTGCACGCTTCTCCCGCTTCACGTAGTCCGCCATGACGGTGTTAAAGTCAATTGCGCCGCTGGTTTCTAAGCTGCCCACATACCGGAACATCTGCACAGAGTAGCCACGCCCCCGGTACGGACCGAAGTGCCTCACACCGTCGCCGCTGGCAGCGGTCATCATCAGGCGGTCGTTTGTCGTTAGGGAAATGGTCGCAATGCCCGCCATCAAGCGCCTCGCATACAGGAACTTGTGCACGTCCGGGTCTTCGGTTTCGCGCGGGAAGTCCATACTCTTGGATGTGTCCAGGATGATGTGCACGGAGAGGTCTTCCTCGTCCTCAAACAGCTTGATGTACGGTCTGCCTGTGCGTCCGTACAGCTTCCAGTCCAGGCGGCGCAGGTCGTCGCCCTTGCTGTACTGGCGATAGTCTGCGAACTCGATGCTGGTACCGCGCTTGCTGGAGCGGCGCTCGCCTTTGATAGCTCCGGCGCGAACCTTGTTCGCCACTAGCATCAGTTGTTCTAGCTTGCGGCGCGTGCGCCCATCGAAGAGTTGAGTATGGTTGTCTGCCATATGTCTGTGCTCGGTCGTCAGGATAGTCTGGTCATCATAGCATATTGTGCCACGGTGTGGCATCCGTGGAGGCACCTGAACCCAGAGCAATCACATCACATATGGATGGGTTGGATATGATGCCGCAAAAAACAGGGAATCGAACGCACCTCCCACGATGGCGGCTAAATATCCTCGTTGACGGGTTCTTCGATGCGCCGCCGCTCTTTCATGTCGCCAGCTTCCTCGTCAATTTCGACCGACACCTTAAGCGAACTGATTTCCTCTTGCAGCAGCGCCAACAGCCGCGTTCGCATCTCCGCACCCTTGCCGAACTTCGCTTTTGCTAGCACGGTTAGCTCTACCTCGTCGCTCAGCGCCCCCGTCTTGTTGATGACCTGCCACGGTTCAATCAGGTTCGGCAGCAGCGCCATCGCCTTCAAACTCATTGCATCCAGGTGATCCAGCACTTTGCCCAGTTTTTCCGCCGGGACGGTAATGGTAACGCTTGCCGGGGAGTAGTTGCCCCGGCTGAAGTTGCGCACCAGCCGAATGTCGCCGTTGGGCATGGTGAACAGTTCGCCGTCCATGCCGCGTACTTGCGTGATGCGCAACGTGACCTTTTCTACCACGCCCTCCACGCGCTGCGGGAACAGCGGAATTTCGATCTTGTCTCCGACGTAAAAGATGTCTTCGAAGATGAACGACAGCCCGGTTAAAAAGTCGCTGATGAACGGGCGTGCTCCCAGCCCGAATGCCGCGCTGAAAAGCCCCACCACCCACAGCAGTGTATCCGCCTGGAAGAACAGCGATAGGCTGGCAAGTGTGGCGACGATAAACGCGACGATGCTAACTGCGTTGGACATCAGCGCTTGCAGCGTGCGTAGGCGTTCTTCGCGGTAGGGTCTGTCCTTTAGCCGGGCGCTGCCTACCGGGCGCAGCCGCTGCACCAGCGGGTTAGACAGGCGGTGAACGGCGTAGGCAATGCTGAAAAAGGCGATGATGGGCAATATGCTGTTGAAAAAGGCTATCTGGAGCAAATCGAATCGGATCATGACGGACTCCTCCCGTTTGGAGATACGCCGCGATAGTATACCGCAGCTTCGTCAGCCGTTGAGGGCGGCAGTGCTTTCTCTGGCGACGAGCGCGGGTTTGATAATCCGCTGCTCATGGGGGGTTTCCGGCGTTTGGATGAGTTCCACCAGATACTCAAGCCCCTTGCGCCCCAACTCGGAGAAGTCCTGCCGAACCGTCGTCAGCGGCGGGGAGAAGTACGCCGCCTCCGGTACATCATCAAACCCCACTACAGACACATCCTCCGGCACGCGCAGCCCGTGTCGGGTTAACGCGCTCATCGCGCCCAGTGCCATCTGGTCATTGCCGACTACCAGCGCCGTAAAGCTGTGCTGTTGCAGCAGTTGCTGTGCCGCCTGGTAGCCGCTCTCCGCAGACCAATCCCCCTGGATGCTGGCGCCATGCTGTAACCCGGCACGTGCCAGGGTATCTTGCCAACCCTCGTGGCGTGCGACCGACGCGAATGAGTGCAACGGACCGGAAATCTCGCAAATTTGCTCGTGCCCCAGCTCCAGCAGGTGCCGTGTAACCAGTTCGGTGCCGTAGCGCTGGTCAACGATGATAGATGGGGTTTCCGCGCCGGGGCGGTTGTCGATTTGAATAAGCGGTGTGCCCGCGAATTGTTCTGCCAGCTTGTTATAAGATGGGCTGTTCACCTGGGCGATGATGAGCACCCCGTCTACTGACCACTGCAAAAGCTGGTCGGCAATGGTGGTGAGGTCGTCGTCGCGGGTGGGGTCAAAGTTGGAAAAGATGAGGTCGTAGCCTGCCTCGCGGGCACTTTGCTCAATGTTAATCACCATTTGTGTGGGACCGTAAAATTTCATGTTATAAGTAATGACGGCAATGGTGCGCGACTGACGGGCAGCAAGGCTACGCGCTGCTTTGTTCGGTCGGTAGTTCAATTGCTTAATAACTTCTAACACACGCACCCGGGTGCTCGGTGCTACGCTGGGATGGTGGTTTATCACCCGCGAGACCGTTTGGTAGGAGACGCCTGCCAACCGGGCAACGTCTAGCATCGTAACGCGCTTTGACCCTGGTTTTTCCATCGGGGTTGATCCTGAGTGTGTGTTCAGTATTGTTTGATTATACGGCGCGATGCCAACAAAACACCAATTGAAGGAGGTTTACTGTGAGCTACGAAACCCTGCAAACCGATCCCCTGCGCGATTTAATCCGCTCCACCCTGGCATTTTACGAGCGTTTCGGCGTCACCCCCCAGCTAGAGGCTGCAACGCTCGTTTTCCAGGAAGAGGTGGACGAGTTCATTGAGGCGGCGCACGATGACCACGATGTGCAACACATCGCAGAAGAGGCAGCAGACGTGATCGTCACGGTCATCGGGCTGTGCGAAGCAGCAGGTGTGCCGCCAGAGAAGCTGGTAGAGCAGATTTACGCTGTTATTGAAAAGAACAACGCCAAAAACCATAACACACACGCCGTGGATGCCGCCGGCAAAATCGCCCGCATCCGCTAACCATGAGCGTCCCCAGGGCGCGGGATGACTCGTGCCCTGCGTTTGACCCGCCCACAACACAACCCGCCCGCCGTCGGCGCTACCCGCGCAGTTCAACAATCTCCTGCGTTTGACGCAGCTTAATGATGCTGTTGCCAGGGTAAATGCCCTTACGCAGCATCGCCAGCGTGTACACAATCGTGCCCGGTCCCACTAACACGCCGGGGTTGGTCACGACGTTGCAGCCGGTGTTCACGCCATCGCCCAATATCGCCCCGATCTTCACAATGCCCGTGTCGATGCGCTCCCCCTCATAGTCCAAGTGGATGGTAGGGCGCTTGCCTGTAACCGGGTCTTTGTCCGCGTTCATCGGGAAGTTGCTTAGTTTGGTGCCCGCACCCAGGTTCACGCGCTGCCCTAGCAAGCTGTCGCCCACATAAGCGAAGTGCGGTGCTGCTGCCCCTTCCAGCATGACCGCGTTTTTGGTCTCCGTCGCGTGACCGATACTCCCACCGTCGCCCAGCACCGTATCTGCCCGGACGTAGGCACCATGGCGAATTTGGCAGTTAGCACCGATGAGCGCCGGACCCTCAATGTACACACTTGGGGCAATGGTTGTGCCTGCACCGATGTGCACGTTATCCCCGATGACCACGGACGGATGGACGTCAAGTTGGTGCCCGTTGGGCGGCATATCCGTCGACAGCCGCTCCATGATGTACTCGCGGATTTGCGTTAGCGCCTCCCAAACGTAGGTCGCGTTGCCAAACAGCGCGGCGTGGGCAGTCGTAGACAGATCAAAGTAATCGCTAGGCTTGCGCATGAGGTCTCCGGCGGTAGTGCTGGCGTGGATACTGTACGTTAGTGTGCCATGCGGTACCGCGTGTATAAAGGCGCGATCAGGCAAGGTCTGGGGCAGACGCATGAAAGGGTTACTTAGCGTCGTAGTGGGACAAATTGTGTTGGTAGGGACGCGGCATGCTGCGCTCCTACGCCGTTTTCATCTCTTATGATTTTTAGTGAACTGTTTGGGGGTTTTGTGCCATCACCCTAGGGTGTGGTAGCGCAAAAGAAAGGGCTTATAAAAATGTTGTAAAAAATTGCCGTGTTGCGACGCGGTGCGAAACTCAATATACTGAACACCGTACAGTGAGTGTATAACAGTCAATTAATTAACGTTGTGTAAACCACAAGAAGGAAGCATCGCATGACTGCACTCACCACCAACCCACAACCGTTTTCCGTCGCATCTGGGGCACAAGCAGCAGTCCGCTGGGCATGGCACCAGAACCGCACCATGACCGTTTTGTTTTTCGCCAGCATTGTGTCGCTGGTTGTCGCCTTCATCGGGATGGCGAGTGACCCGCGCATGGTGCTCAACCAGAGTACGTGGACGAAGACGGCAAAGTTCTCGCTATCGTTCATGTTCTATGCGCCGACGATGCTGTGGATGTTTAGCTATTTGCAGCGCCCGCGCATAAAGGGGTTTGTGCTGCACAGCACCGCCGCCATCATCCTGCTTGAGCTGGTGCTGCTGATTGTGCAGGCGGCACGCGCAGAGCGAATGCACTTTAACTTCACCACACAGCTTAACGCCACGCTGTACACGACGATGGCAACCACCATCTTGATCTTCTACATCGTCAGCATCATTGGCGGGGTGTTTTTGGTGCTCACCAAGCTGAACAACCCCACTTATGCCTGGGCAATGCGCCTGGGCATGGTGTTGATGTTGGTGGGCTTTGGGCTGGGCTACCTGATGACGAGTCCGACGCCGGAGCAAACCGCTGTGATAGAAACAGGCAACATGCCGGCATTCGTGGGGGCTCACACCGTCGGCGCACCAGACGGCGGCGAAGGACTGCCCTTCCTGGGCTGGAGTGTGAACTACGGCGACCTGCGCATCGCGCACTTTGTGGGCATCCACGGGGCGCAGTTTATGCTGCTGCTTGGCTGGGCAGTAATGGCGCTAGCGCCGCGCTTTGGGTGGGGGCAGGGCACACGCTTGTCACTCGTGTGGGGTGCGTTTGCAGGCTATGGCGGGTTGGTCGCACTGGTAACGTGGCAAGCATTGCGCGGGCAGTCGATTGTTCAGCCAGACGGGCTGACGCTGGCAGCGTTTGCCGGGCTAGTGGCACTCACCTTGGGCTGGTTCGGAATCACGCTGCTGCGCAACAACCGAACCACCGCTGCCGCATAACGCGCCGATTAGTGCGCTTGCGGGGACGGGGCGGTGTCTGCCGCCTCTTCAAGCGCTGTTTCCAGTGCCTGCTCGTAGCTGCGGTGAACACGAAGCGCCATGCCACGCACAAAGGGCGTGAGGGCGTGGGCACCCATTTGCAAGTAGCGCGGCGGGCGCACCAGGTACATTGCCTGCACGTTCTGGTTCAGCAAGACAATATCGCGAAAGGCGTCCACGTTCCACGAAATGAACTGCAACTCGCGCATGTCGATAACTTGGATTTGTCGCTCAATTGAGTGGGCGGCGGCGTGCTCAATAGCTGCTTGTTGTGCGGCTAACGCATCTGCCGGGCGCACAATGCCAGACCAATGAAAGATGTAGATTTTGGGTGGTGTGAATTCTATCGAAATAGGCACGATAACGATCTCACAGAATTGGAAACAACCATATCAAGTGTATTCAGCACTGCAAAGTGGTTCAATCAAAATTTACGATCTACACAAAAGGAGCAAACCCCATGACCCTGGAAACGCTGTTCGACTTGACCAACCTTGCTATTCCGTTCTGGCTGTTGATGATCCTCGGTGGGTGGTGGCGCGGCACAGAGCGCGTCATGCGCTCGCCCTATGTCGCAATCGTACCTGCACTGGTGTACGTGGTGCTGGTGGTGCCGCAGATGGTCACAATCTTCGCAGAAGTGAGTAACCCAACCATAGAGAGTATCGCGGCGCTGCTAGGCACACCCGAAGGCGCGACCATCGCGTGGGCGCACTTCCTCGCGTTCGACCTGCTGGTCGGGCGCTGGGTGTACCTCAACAGCCGAGAGATGAACATCCCCTGGCTCATCGTCGCACCCACACTCGTATTCGTGCTGATGGTCGGACCGGTTGGCTATGTAATTTACCTGGTGGTGCGGGCGGTGTTTGCGGCAGTCCGCCGGGAACCCGCCACGGCGCTACTCGACCCAGCTATCGGCAACGCCGCCTAGCAGCCGCTCGTAGGGCACCAACAGCGCGAGCACGCTGACGAAGAGCACCAGCATCAGCCACATCGGGTAGGGTGTGCTCGTCATGTAAACGACTTCCCGAAACAGGAAAGCAGTCAGTAAAATAGCAAGCCCGTAGCGAACCAATGCGACGCTGCGGGCCTTGTTGTCGTTATCTTTGGGGTTGGAGGAGTTGTTCATGGTGTACGCATCTCCTACATCACATTGTCTTGACAAAACATTACCATTTTTACATTAACACAAAATTGCCCCAAAGTTAACCACGTGGCGAAAATTACCTAACAAACGCGGATGAGAACATGATAAATGTAATGTGCAGTAACTTTAACAGAAGTAGGGCGCTAAGATGACCACAACGTTACTTGTCATCGTTGTGATGGGTTTTGCCGTGCTCGCGGGCAGTTTCCTGCTCAGCCGCGCAGTGCCGGGGCTGCCATTGGGTCTCGCGGGTGCGCTGGCGCTGGCACTGTGGCTGATTGCTGTGCTGGCGGTGGCGATGCCATTTGGCTGGCAGGCACCGCTTGGCGATGCGGCGGCGCTGGTACTGCTCGTCGGAGCGGGTTTTTTCGCCTATCGCAGCAGCAACCTGGTTACCCGCTACGCCCCCCTGGATTGGGCGCTTTTAGGTGTGGTAGCGCTCGCGTTTGCTGCCCCGGCGCTGGTGCTGCCCGTCCCGCTAGACACCGACGCACAGGGGTTCGGCTACCTGGCACTGACCGCTCGGCTAGGCGGCAACCTGACCACCCTCGCGCCCTACCAACCGGAGATTGACTACCTCTATGCGCCGGGGTTTACGGTGCTAGTCGCCTACCTGAGTGAGCGCCTGGGCACACCGCTGCACAGCACACAGTTCGGGGCGGCGGCGGTGCTGGCAGTGCTGTTAGTGATGGTGCTGTTCGACTTTGGGCACGCGCTGGGCGGTGTGGTACGGGCACGGGCGCATGTGCTGGCGGCGGTCATCGGCACCGGGCTGGGCACCGCCTACATGGACTCGCACTACACGTCAGTTATAGGGCTGGTGTTCGGCGGCGCGTTCCTGACGATGATCTACCGGGTTGTGTATCCGCATTCGCACCGAGATCA
Organism: uncultured Anaerolineaceae bacterium; assembly: GCA_964451095.1. Classification (GTDB taxonomy): domain Bacteria; phylum Chloroflexota; class Anaerolineae; order Aggregatilineales; family Phototrophicaceae; genus DAOTTY01. The sequence continues at coordinate 3,209 of CAYVGI010000005.1, read as the reverse complement.
CGAGCGTGAGGACGAGATGAATCTCACCCCTATCCATGTCGTGTTAGCGAGCATTTATCTGGCGGCACTGGTGCTCGTCCACCCGGACACAACCATCATCATCGCGTTGGGGTTTGGTGCTTGGCTGCTGCTGATGCCGCTGGCGAACCCGCGCCCGTCTGTGCAGCGCTGGCTGACTGCCGCGCTAGGTGTGCCGTTCCTGGCGCTGGTGCTCGTGCTGCCGTGGCTGCTGAGCGTGGTGCCACTGCTGGGCAGCGACATCACCTCGCCGTTCGAGCGCTTCGGTTATCACTGGCGAGTGGTGCTGGGCGTGCCGCCGCACACGCTTTACCACGGCGGCGTGATTACGCTGATTGGGCTGGTGGGCGTGGTGTTGGGCGTGCGCGAGCGCCGCACAGAGGCATGGTTTGCGCTAGGCTGGCTATTGCTGGTATTGGATTTCTCCGCGTTTGGCGTGTTAGATCGTGTTATCCCGGCGTTGGTCGCGCCCATCAAGCGCTACGATTACCCGTTTAGCATCGCGTGGCACGGTCCCATCATCCCCTATGTGCTGCTTGGGGGGCTGGCACTGGCGGCGGCATGGCAATTTGCGCAACGGTGGGCGCGGGCATGGCACGCCTTGCCCCTACGGAAATTCGCCTATGGTGGTTTGGCGCTCGTGGCGGTGGGCATTGTGCTGGCGGGCGTATTCAACCGGGAACTGCTGGCGCTGAGCAAGGGGCGCGTGACGTTTTTCGGGGCGTTTACCTCCCACGCGGATGTTGCAGCAATGACGTGGCTGCGTGAAAACACAGAGCCGGACGCGCTAGTGCTCAACTTCCCTGGTCCGCAGGAAGGGGATTGGGTGCCCGTGATCGCGGAGCGGCAAGCAATCTACTACCGCCCGCAGCCCTTTTTCCAGCGCGGCGACGACGACCCCCTGGCAGATACCCCGCAGCAGGTTGCCATGCGTGCCTTTTGGCAAGACCCCGCCAACCCCGCCCATGCTGCGCTGCTGCAAAACGCCGGGGTAGACTATGTGATCGTGCCGCAGGTGGTGGGCAACCCGGCAAGCTTTGCCGCTCACTTCCGCTGGCGACGCCCGTTTACCGATTTAATCGACATGCAAAGCGCGGTGGCAGACGCGGACTACCTTGAGCGCGTGTTTGACGCCGACGGCGCACAAATCTATCGCTTGCGTTGAGGGTTGCGCTAGGGATTTGCCTCAGTTTGCTAACCTATTGTAAACTAGCGCCAATAGCCTCTCCGTTGGGAATGAACAACATGCTGAAACCAGAAAGCGCTAAGATTTTGCGTCAGCACTACCGGACATCCGATGCGTGGCGTGTGCGCCACGAGACGCATGAGACCTATACCGTCCCGCAAATCGACTTTGTGGCATGGGTGATGAAACACATTACCCTGCGCGGGGACGAGCGCATTCTCGATGTGGGCTGCGGACCGGGCGACTATTACGATTACCTGCAAGAACATCACCCCAATGTGCAGTACACCGGGCTGGACTATTCCAGTGGGATGCTGGTGGGGCACAGTGCCCCGAACCGTCTGCTGCGCGGCAGTATGGAGGCGCTGCCGCTGCCAGACGATACATTTGACATTGTGATGGCAAACCACGTCATGTACCTCGCGCCAGATATTGACGCCGTGATTGCCGAGACACAGCGCGTGCTCAAGCCCAACGGCATCTTCGTGGCGACGACAAACAGCACCACCACCATGCCCCAGTTCCGAGAGCTGTTCCGCCGCGCAATCTTGCTGGTTTCCCCGCCGGGGGTAACGCGCGATGTGAAGGTGCCAGCGGGCATCCACCACCGCTTTGCGCTGGAAAACGGCTCGCGCATGTTGGCGCAGCACTACTTTGCTGTCGTCCGGCACGACCTGCCCAGCGCGTTTGTGTTCGATGAAGTCGAGCCAATCATGGAATACCTGGAGAGCATCCGCGACACCCGCGAACCGCAACTGCCGCAAAATGTCTCGTGGGATCAGGTCATGTTGATTATGCGCGAGCAACTATTCAACCTGATTACCACGCTGGAAAAACTCGTGGTGGACAAGCTCACAGGTGTGCTGGTTGCCACCAACGGCGGCGGCTTCATCGAAGAATTCTTGCAGATTAAAGAAAAGACGAAAGACGAGAAAGCGTAGGGGATCCTACAGCTTTGCCCGTGACACGGCGTTATTCTCCGATACAATGTGGCGCTACGGCAGGTTAGTGCTGTCGCGCTGCTAAGTGCTCACCAACGCTGATTTATAGGAGAAAACAAACGTGACACGACGACTGGTGTTATTAGGCGCAATGCTGATGGTAGCATTCGCTGCCGCGCCTACTGCTGCACAGGAACTTACGGGTAGCCCCATTTTCAGCTACGACCCCTCCGTGTGTGCTGCCCATAACGACGGTGGTGAGCTGAGCGCCCGCTGCCGCCTGATGGTAGACGCTTACCCCGTTCCGCCAAACTTGGAACCTGTACCGCTGGATACATCCACGATGGGCACGTACAGCTTCTGGCGTGTGGGACCGGGTTCGACGCCGCTGTACGCCGCGCCGGGCGGCGATGTCGTGGGCGAGATCCCGCCAGGGTACAACTTCGTGACGGGCATCAACCTGAGCAACGACCAGTTTATCGAGATTGAGGGTGGGCAGTGGGTGAACCGCAACGACGCCACCTACTACACGCCGTCCAACTTTGTTGGCTACGAGATTACCGACGGGCTAGAGCATGAGTTTGCGTTTGTGCTGGACATGAGCCGCATTGCTGTGTCCCGCTACCCCGGCGGTCCGCGTGACAACGAGTACGGGCGCTTTTTGGAGCGCTACGAGATTGTGAACATCTTCGCCACTGCCTACGATGACGAGGGCTGGCGCTGGTACATGATCGGTCCCAACGAGTGGGTGAAGCAGACGTTCGTGAGCAAGGTACAGCGCATTGAGCGCCCCGAAGGTGTGAGCGGGCGCTGGGTGTCGGTCGACCTGTACGAGCAGACGCTGGTTGCCTACGAGGACGACACGCCCGTGTTCGCCACGCTCATCGCTAGCGGTCTGCCACTGACAGAAACGCGCGAGGGGCTGTTCGATGTGTGGGCACGCCTGCCCGTAGACCCAATGAGCGGTGCCACCGGTGCGCCAAACGCCTACGCGCTGCAATCCGTGCCGTGGGTGATGTACTTTGACGAGGGCATCAGCCTGCACGGGTCGTACTGGCACGACT
>CAYVGI010000004.1:27573-82885 GCA_964451095.1 uncultured Anaerolineaceae bacterium | reverse complement strand
GGCACCATCAGCAACGACGACTTCGACACCGGGCACATGGCAGCCGCTTTCGGCGGCACCACCTGCCACATCGACTTTGTGATCCAGCCCATTGGCGGCACACTGGCAGATGGCATCGCTACGTGGCGCAAGAAAGCACAAAAAGCACAGATCGACTACGGCTTCCACATGGCAATCACCGACCTGCGCGACGACGTGATGGACGAGATTCCGTCGCTGCTGGAGGAAGGCATCACCAGCCTGAAGGTGTTCATGGCGTACAAGAACGTGTTCATGGTGGACGACGACACGCTGTTCCGCTGTATGCAGAAGGCAAGCGACAACGGCATGATTGTGATGGTTCACGCGGAAAACGGCGACGTGGAGGCACTGCTCACGCCCAAGCTGCTAGCAGAGGGCAAAACCGACCCCGTATGGCACGCATCATCCCGCCCGCCGGAGATCGAAGGGGAGGCGACCAACCGCGCCGTGACCATGTCCGGCATGACGGGCTGCCCGCTGTATGTGGTGCACATGACGTGCGAACCCGCAATCGAGGCGCTGCGGCGCGGGCGGCAGGCAGGCTACCCGGTGATGGGCGAGACCTGCGTACAGTACTTCTTCCTGACGGTGGAAGATCACCTGGGTGCGCCCGGCTTTGAGGGCGCAAAGTATGTGTGCTCCCCGCCTATCCGCACCACGTATGACCACGGCGTGCTGTGGCGTGCCGTGCAAGACGGCACCTTGCAGCACATCAGCACCGACCACTGCGACTTCTGGTACGACGGCGGGCACGGTCCCTGGCAAGAGTGGATGGACAGCCACCCGAACGGCGATTGGGTGGAGTACGAGGCACAAGACCCATCCTACCGCCGCCCTGGTAAGGAGCTAGGTAAAGGTAACTTCGCCAAAATCCCGAACGGGATGCCTGGGCTGGAAGACCGCATGATGGTCGTGTGGGACAGCGGTGTGAACACGGGCAAGCTCTCGCCAACCAAGTTTGTGGAGTTGATGTGCACCAACCCGGCAAAAATCTTTGGCATGTACCCGAAGAAGGGCACCATCGCCATCGGCTCCGATGCTGACCTGGTTATCTGGGATCCGGAAGCGCAACACACCATCAGTGCGGAAACACACCACATGCGCGTGGACTACAACGTATATGAGGGCATGACGGTGAAGGGTAAACCCGCAATGGTCTACCAACGTGGCAAAAAGCTCGTCGATGGTGACGAGTGGCTCGGCGAAAACGGGCAAGGGCAGTTTGTGCCGCGCAAACCAAACGCGCCCGTGCTGTAGCAATTATCTCCATGGGCGCGAGCTACCGCGCCCATCCCCCTGGCTATTAATACGTTACTTCCTTCTGTTCAATGACATGCCCCCGAAATTACGATAAGATACAGGTGCAACCAATCCTGTGATGTAATGAGGGAAAATATGAACCGGCAAGACACGTTTAATAACATTGTAGAGCAACCTAATGTTTCTGTGCTTATCGTCGGCGGCGGCATCAACGGCATTAGCGCGTTCCGCGAGCTAGCGCTGCAAGGCGTTGACGTCTTATTGGTAGAAATGGCAGACTTTTGCTCCGGTGCGAGCGCCGCTTCTTCCCACATGGTGCATGGCGGGCTGCGCTACCTGGAAAATGGCGAGTTCCGGCTGGTGCGGGAAGCGCTGACCGAGCGCAACCGCCTGCTGCAAAACGCGGCACACTACGTCAAGCCCCTGCCCACCACCATTCCCATCTTCAAGTGGATGAGCGGCACACTAAACGCCCCGCTCAAGTTCCTGGGGCTCACTAGCAAGCCCAGCGAGCGCGGCGCATTCATCATCAAGGCAGGGCTGACGATGTACGATGCGTTTGCCAGCACGCAGCGCAGTATGCCGCTGCACTCGTTCATGAGCAAAGAGGAATCGCTCAAGCGCTTCCCCGGCTTGAACCAGGAAGTAAACGTCACGGCAACCTACTACGACGCCTGGATGCCTTACCCGGAGCGCATCTGCCTGGAACTGATTTTGGATGCAGAGGCAGCGAACCCCAACGCACACGCACTCAACTACACCAGCGTGGTACGCGGTGAGGGCGACAGCGTGACGCTAAAGGACGAACTGACAGACACAACCTACACGGTAAAACCGCAGGTCGTTATCAACGCGGCAGGACCGTGGATTGACTTTGCGAACACCAACATGAGCCACGAAACGCGCTTCATCGGCGGCACAAAGGGGTCACACCTGGTGCTAGATCACCCGGAACTGCACAGCGCACTCGACGGGCACGAGATTTTCTTTGAAAACGACGACGGGCGTATCGTGCTCATCTTCCCGCTGGAAGACCGGGTGCTCGCAGGCACAACCGATATTCGCATCGACCACCCGGACAAGGCAGTGTGCACAGAAGAGGAAATCCAGTATGTGCTCAGCCTAATCAACAAGGTGTTCCCAGACCTGGACATTAACCGCAGCAACGTCGTGTTTACATATTCCGGTGTGCGCCCGCTGCCCGCACAGGACGCCGCCACCACCGGACAAATCAGCCGGGACCACAGCGTTCGCACGGTGGAGGCAGGCAACGGCACAACCTACCCGGTTCACGCGCTCATCGGCGGCAAGTGGACAACGTTCCGAGCGTTTGGAGAACAAGCAGCGGACAAGGTACTGGCAGAACTAAACGTGCCGCGCCAACTGGACACACACGACATGCCCATCGGCGGGGGCAAGGGCTTCCCCACGGAGAAGAACAAGCAACAACAGTGGGTTTCCACGGTCGCCGGGCAAACCTATCTCCCAGCGGAGCGTGTGCAAATGCTGCTCACCCGTTACGGCACCTACGCGCAGCAGGTTGCCCGGTTTATGGCGGCAGGTGACGACGCACCGCTCACCCACATGCCAGAGTACACCCGACGCGAGGTGATGTTTGTGACGGAAAATGAGAAGGTGCAGACGTTACAAGACTTTGTACTGCGCCGCTCGCTAATTGCTATGCTGGGCAAGCTCACGCTGCCGCTGCTGGAGGAACTGGCAGGCATCATCGGTGAGCAACTGGGATGGAGCGGTGCAGAGCGCCAGCAGCAGATTGAGAAGACAACCGAGCGCCTGCTGAAGAAGAATCTAGTTCAGCTAGCAGACGAGCGCACGACTATCATTGAGGCTGCACCAACGGAGACAGAAAACGAGGCAATTGCGGAAACAGAACTTATCCCGCACGCTATCGGTGAGCCTTCTGCGGACTAGATCAACGTAGATTCTACGGAAACAAGAGCCACGCCGTCTGTGCGTGGCTCTGCGATGCAGATGGCGTGTTAGTCTTCGTAGCCCTTGGGGTGCGCAGAGTGCCAGTTCCACGCCGTTTGGATGATGCTTTCCAGGCTAGCAAACTGGGGTTCCCACCCCAACTCCTCCCGAATCGCGGTGCTGTCGGCAACGAGTTCCGCCGGGTCGCCGGGGCGACGTGCCCCTACCTCTTGATGAATCTCACACCCGCTGACGGATTGGGCAGTTTCTACTACCTGCCGGATGGAATAGCCTTTGCCGTTACCCAGGTTGTAGCGGCGGCTGCGCCCATCGGCGATTGCTTCCATTGCCAACAGATGTGCCGCCGCCAGATCCATCACATGGACATAATCGCGCACACAGGTGCCGTCCGGTGTGTCATAGTCATCCCCAAAGATGATGAGCTTTTCCCGCTGCCCCAACGCAACTTGCAGCGTGATGGGGATGAGGTGGCGTTCCGGGTCATGATCTTCGCCGATAACGCCGTCCGGGTGGGCACCTGCGGCATTGAAGTAACGCAGTGCACAGTACTTTAGCCCGTACATGCGATCCATCCAGTACAGGTAGCGCTCAATGAGTGCCTTGCTCTCACCGTAGGGGCTACCGGGCACCACTTTGTTGTCCGCCCTGATGGGCATAGATTCTGGTTCATCGAACAGGTTTGCCGTAGAGGAGAAAACAAAGCGCTTTACATCATTTTCCACCGCTGCTTCCAGCAGGTGTGATGCCGCTACAGCGTTATCCCGCAAGTACAGCCACGGTTTCTCCATGCTCTCACCGACGAGTGTGTGGGAGGCAAAGTGGATAATACCGTCAAAGCTGTGACCTTCAAACGCACGCTTGACGTCTGCCGGGTTGAGCAAATCCCCCTGGACGAAGCCCGCGCTTTCGTGCACAGATGCCTTATGCCCGGTATACAAGTTGTCAAACACGACCACATCGTGCCCATGTTCGATCAGATAGTAGACTGTGTGGCTACCCACGTAACCCGCACCACCCGTCACCAAGAACTTGCTCATTCGGTTGCCCCTGTCGATGATTCTTCGTCCAGCAAAGTCATTTCCACCCGCAGCGGATAGTGATCACTGCCACCATGGTCGCGGATCACTGCTGCGCTCGTTGCTTGCCACTGCGCATCGTAGAACACGTAGTCCAGGCGCAGCAATTGCACGGGCAGCGTCGCCGGGAACGTGAAGCCGAAGCCCATTCCCACATCACGGAAGGCATCGCGGTATCCCAAATCGCGCACACGCTGGTAGTCCTGCGTGAAATCGGTCATGTTGAAATCCCCGGCGACCAGCACAGGAACTTCTTCCGGCTCTTCTGCAACGCGCTCTAAAACTGTGTCCAGGTCATCACCACGCAGGCTCACGTCTAGCCCCACCATGCCGGGATGCAACGGGTGTACGTTGTAAATCACAACCTGTGTGTCATTGATGTTCAGCCCGACTCGCTGGTGCCCAAGGTACACATTAAGTCGGTTTTCTGCGTGCCAGTATTCATCTGCGTTGATGGAATAGCGGCTGTACACGCCCTGCCCGGCGTTTGCCCACGCCCTCGGATGCAGCGCAACGTAGGGATACTCCTCCGCCAGGCGAAAGTTGAACACTTTCTCCGCTGTGAAGCCAACCTCTTGCAGCAAAACGACATCGGCATCTGCTTCCAGTATGATGTCCGCACTGGTGTTAAGTCCGTCGCTATCATCACGCCCAAGCAGGTTGTAGCTCAGCACAGTGATTGGCTCACCGGTAACGGGGAGTGCCGTTCGCGCCATAAAGCTCGGCAGATAGTGAAAAATCGTAACACCCAACGGGAACAACAGCAGGGCTGCGGCACTCCAGCGGCGCACAAGCAGCGTCATCACCAGCACAACGGGTGTGGTCAGCAGCAGCAAATGCAGCAGGTTATTGACCAGCGCAACGACATTCCACCGCTCCCCCACCGCGTAATGCGCGACCAACACAATGATGGTGCCCACAGCGTACAAATCCAACAAGCTGTTGAACAGGCGAACCAGCAGTGCTGGTTGTGCCTGCGTTGTTTGCTGTGGACGAGCCTCGGCAATTGCAGTCATCAGGTCAGGCTTATCACTCGCTACACATCGTAAACAGTCGTGATAGCATCACGGTGGCGGATGTCGTCAATCTGCTCTTTGAGCTTGTCAAACTGCTTGAGCGCCGCCCCCACGCACTGGTCCATGTTGTAGTAGCGGTAGTTCGCCAAGCGCCCCACGAAGGACACGCGATCTTCCGCCTCCGCAAGCGCGTTGTACCGCTGGAACAGTGCGTGCGGTTCCGGCGCGGGGATGGGATAGTATGGGTCGCCCACGCTCTCCGGGTACTCGCGCACGATGGTCGTGTAGGGTGACTTCTGCCCGGTCGCGTGCTTGATTTCCACAATGCGCGTGAAGTCGTAGTCGTTCGGGTAGTTCACTTGCATCGCGGGCTGGTAGTATTCCTGCTCCAGTGTTTCCGGCTCAAAGCGCAACGAGCGGTACGGCAGCTCACCGAAGCGATGATCGTAGAACAGGTCAATCGGTCCGGTGTAGATCATGTGCTTGAACTGCACACCACCGAGAATTTCGCGGTAGTCGGTGTTCAGCATGAGCTTAATTTTGGGATGGTCGAGGATGCGCTCGAACATGCGGGTGTAGCCGTGCTTGGGCAGCGCTTGGAACTTCTCAGCCAGGTAGCGGTCATCGCGGTTGGTGCGGATGGGGATGCGCCCGGTAACTGATGCGTCGAGGTCTTTCGGGTCGCGCTTCCACTGCTTAAGCGTGTAGTTCTTAAAGAACATGTTGTACAGATCCCAACCGACCTGAGAAACAATCACTTCCTCAGAGTTTTGCGGGTCTTCGATGGGCACGCGCCATTCTTCGAGGGTTTTCTGCATCTCCTCACTGGTGGACTCGTGCCCCACAAGCTGCTCAAACGTGTTCAGGTTGATCGGGAAGTTCCAGAACTTGTCCTGCGTCCACGAGAGGATCTTGTACTCCACCGGGTGCCACTCGGTAAACTGGCTCAGATAGTCTTTGATGCGATCTGAATTGGTGCGGAAGTAATGCGGACCGTACTTGTGGATGAGGATGCCTGCGTTGTCGTAGGCATCGTGGGCGTTCCCTGCAATGTGGTGACGCTTCTCCACGATTAGCACGGTTGCATCTAGCTCGTTTACCAGCCGCTCTGCGAGGACAGCGCCAGAAAAGCCCGCCCCGACGATTAAGAAGTCAAACTCTAACACACCTACACCTCAACGTATTATGAACATACCCGAAACGCCCCACATGCTAGATGACACCGTGGGGTAATGCAATGGCTCTCGTGTCCTACAGAGCTAGCCGCGTCCAATCGCACGCCGCAGAACTTTGCGCACGGCATTGTTGGTTTTGTACCGCAGCGCCATCACCAGGCGCTTCCACGGTATGGTCTCCGCTATCCACGACGGATCGGTTAGCTTAGGGAAGGTATCCCACGGTTGGGCGATACTATTGGTACGGTTGTACAGCGAGAACATTGCGGGTGCCAGCCCCCCCATACCCATCGGGGTGAGGTAATCTCTAAAGTGGCGCTGCACACGCATCCAGTTCAAAAAGTCGTTGGTTGTGCGGACAACACTAGTAGGCAGCACCCGGTAAAAATAGACATACTCCGGAATGGTGTCTACTTCGTAACCAGCGAGGGATGTACGCACACCCAGCTCCACGTCCTCATAGGAGATGAATCGCAGTTCTGTATAGCCGTTAATTGCCTCGAACACCTCACGTTTGATGCAGATCGTTGGCGTATTCAAAACGGCAACATCGTTTAGCATCGCCAACGCCTTAGCATCGCCTAGCGGGTTCAAGCTGCCCGACGGAGGAACAACCGGAACGCCAGTTTCTTTGTCATAGGGGAAGAAATCCGACACGAAAAAGCGTGTTCTGCCGCTCAGCATATCCGCGCCGGAGTACTCCATTCCCTCTATGAACCGCTGTACCATCTTTGGCTCTGCAATGTCGTCTGGGTCGATGAACAGCACGTACTTAGCGCTGCCCATGCGCGCCGCAGCGTTGCGTGCCGCCCCGACGTAGGCGTTTTCCTGGTTGGCGAAGTGCCAGTTTTCCTGCATTTCGTGCCGGAACGCATCGAACACGGCAACACCAACCGGGTCAGTTGAGCCGTCGTTCATGATGAACATGTTGTAGTCCTGGCACGTTTGCAGCCGCATGGACTCCAAAAACTGTGGCAGGAACTTGGGGTGGTTGTAATACGGCACACATACGTCAATCAGCTTGGACGGTTCCTTGCCCGGCTCTTGCGAAAACGCAATCTCCGGCAGCGGCTGCATTTCCGCAGCGTAGGCAGCCACCCGAGCGTGGAAATCTGTCCAGGCGTTGTTCGCCTGCTCGACATCGTACAACAGTTGAAGGTTGTGCTCGGCGGCGGCACTCGGTCCTTCCTTTAGCGCAGCAGTGACTTTGCCCGCCAGTTGCCGCTCAAATGTGCCGCTCGCATAGTCGTATTCGTCGAGGTCGAAGCGTTCTGAATTAACCGCAATGTCCGTAATAACCATCGCGGACGGTTTCTGCGCGGCAAGCGTGACTGCCCGGTAACCAACTGCTTCATCGTTGCCGGCAAGCACAACCAGCGCGTTATCGCCTTTGGCAGCGAAGAAGTCATACGCATCCTGTAACGTACGTGCCTCCTCAACGCGCACCATGCGGTCGGTCTTCCAACTGAGTTTGCTCAGCAGCAGGCTGAACGTGTCTCTCGGATTGCGAGTTACGCGGTCTTTGTTCTCCGGTACAACCTCATCCTCTTCGCTGGTACGCCGCTTAATCGTGGACTTGTCGTGGGTTAGCAGCACAATCTCGGATATTGCGTCGAAGCCGGGCTTGCCTTCCACCATCTTCAGCGTTAGCAAAAACGTTTCCAGCCCACCCGCTACCGTTAACGGTCCGTAGTAGATGAGTTTTTGGTATTTGCTGTTGGCAGATGTGGGAGTAGAAAGGGGACGGGGAGTGTCTTTGAATGGCGGGGGGAGCACGATTACGCGGTCATCTGGCGGCAGCTTGTAGCCGCGTGCCCGCACCCAGTCGAGTATGTGCTGGCTGGGCGCAACCACAAAGTCGCTGTGCTGCACGCTGTAGCGCTCGCAGTAGTCCATGCCGAGTGTGTATTGCAGGTCATCAGGAAAGCGCCGATTCGCCTCCTGCCAGAACATCGTGCCGCCTGTGAGGATGGTGACCGTTACAGGTTTGCGATTGCGCCGAAAACGCCGTGCCCGAATGTGATGCAGTGCAGGTGCCATGTGGTCGAACGTGTAAAGGATTTCCGTGTCGGTAGGGATGCTGTCTGCCACTGCCTCGCCGCGACGGATGTACCACTCGTGGTGCACAGCAGGATGATGCGAAACCTCGCTTTCCAATGCCCGCAGCCACCGGATCGACTGATCCTCGCTGATGCGCTGTTTCCAACGCTTTTGCCGCGTTGTGGAAAACTTATCTCCGGCGTAGATAACGCTGAGCTTACTGCTTTGCTCTACAAGCAACTTTGATAGGTGATGGGTAAAGATGCCAATCTCATTGAGCCTGTCCACCCCCTCCAAATTGGTCGTGATGAGTGTAACGGGGGGGTTGTCTGTCATTTGAGCCATTACCGATGAACTCCCAGGTACGTCCTTGAAGGCAAGAGACAACTGCAAATAATGTTTGCGAGATTGGTATGTGATATTTCACGCAAACCCTGTGTATTCTATCGTTCATAGAATATGCCTGCAACTTCGACCTATCCCGGCAGGCAAAGTTGGCTATGATACCCGCCGACAGAACACAAACGAGCAATCAAACGATGCAACGCGGTTTAACAAGCTATTTGCCGGCGGTTGGGGTATGTGTGTTCGCCTTTGGGCTAGCGGTATACGACCTGGAGTTCCGCAGCATGTGGTACGACGAGTGGCTCTCCTGGAATTGGAGCCAGATGAACCCGGTGGTGATGACAGTAGACACCGCCCAGCAGGGCGGGCACCCCCCCACCTACTACGCGTTCCTGTGGCTATGGACGCGCATAACCATGACACAGCAGCTAAGCGCGATGCGCCTATCTTCGGTGCTGTTTGGCGTGTTAGCGGTCGCACTCACCTACCGCCTGACGCTGCGCTGGTTCCAAAGTGAAGTTGTTGCCTTGGTCGCAGCGCTCACGTTAGCAGTGAGCAGCCCCTATGTGTACTTCATGCGGGAGCTGCGCATGTACACGCTGATGGTGCTGTTGGTGGTGCTCAGTTGGTGGGCATTTGATCGTTTTGTGCGCCGCAAGCGCCATGGTCTGCTGCTGTACACACTCACCCTCGCGCTGATGGCGTACACCTACTATTTCACTGTGTTCATTGCTGCGCTGCAACTCGTCATGTTGCTTCTGTTCTGGCGCGGACGTTTGCCCCGTGCGGTCGTTGTCTATGCGGGCGTGCTGCTCCTGCTGCTGCCGTGGGTGCCGTTCCTGCGCGTGCAAATCCAGAATGATGCACAGTACGCAGAATATGGACTGGAGGTGCCGGGCATCGGTGTTGTGGCAAAGGGTGCTGCCACCCAGGGCACAGACGAAGACAGCATCCGTTCGTTCATCCAGCGCTATACCAACGAACAACCGTATTTTATTGGCGGGCTGGTGCTCGCTGGCACGCTCATCGGCGGGCTTCACTACTTTCGTCCGCGTGAGCAGCGGCGCTGGTATGTGGCGGCGCTGTTGTGGCTTTTCGGAACCACACTTATTTTCTTTCTCGGCAACCTTGTCACACCGCTTTACAACCCCCGCTACCTGTTAATGATCGTGCCAGCACTCGGCATCGTAATCGGACTGGGTGTGGTAGAACTGCCCCGGCGCTATCAATGGCTAGTAGCTAGTGGACTGGTGATCTTCGGTATGTTCACGCACACCGCCGGGTTCTTTGGCTTCCGCACACCACACAATGAACTATTGGGCACGGTGGCGGCACAGTTCGAGCCGGGGGACAAGGTGTGGTACAACATGGAAGCAGGCGCGAGAGGAAGCTCACTTTATAGTGCACCAGAGTACTATCTTGCCGTGAAGTACCCCAATCTAACCACCGATGATTTTGTTTGGGACGTGGAGGACGACGCCAGCGATCCGACGCAAGTTGACCGTGTGTGGGATGTCCGCGACATCTACACCCGCATTCCACTGGACATGCACAACCTGCTGATGACAGGACGGCGCGTGACCGAAGAACACAATGTGGGCGAGTTTCGCATCCGCTTGTATGAAACGCCGCCACAAACGCAACCCGCACAGTTTGGTGAGCATTTTGGCGTGCGGGCGGATGTCCCGCAGACAATTGTGACTGCCCCTGGCGAAATGGTGCCGCTGAAGCTGTGGTTTGATGTGGCAAACACCCCGGAACTGGACTACTCGCTGGCACTGCACCTACGCACACCGGACGGGGACATGGTGACGCAGTTGGACAATACACTCATCTACGAAAACATGGCAATCGACGACGATTCCCTGCCCACAAGCCAGTGGCAACCTGGCGATGTGCCCTACTTCATTCCCGCTGCGCTGGAAATTCCGGCAGATGTCCCAGCGGGTACCTACGACTTGTGGCTAACGGTGTACCATTGGCAGCAGTCACCAACCGGGTTGGTGCTCACAGCAGGTGATAGCATCACCCGTGCGGACAACTTCTTGCATGTGGCGTCCGTCACAGTTGAATGAGTAAGCGGGTGTTCATTCCGTGCTCATGGATGCGTGCTAGACTGCCCAACACTATGAAAGCATAAATGGACACATCATGACAGAGCAAAAATCCTGCCTCATCGTCGGGGCGGGCATGTCCGGACTGATGGCAGCAAACCTATTACAAGATGCGGGACAGCAAGTGACCGTGCTGGACAAAGGACGCGGCGTTGGCGGTCGCATGTCTACCCGGCGCTTTGGTGGCGCGACCTTCGACCACGGTGCCCAATACTTCACAGTACGCGATGAGCGCTTCCGCGCCTATGTGGAGCATTGGCTTGGCGCAGGCGTAATTGCGGAGTGGTCGAAGGGCTTCCCTAGCGCAGAGGGCGAGAAATCCAGCGGGAAGTACCCACGCTATCGCGGCGCGGAGGGTATGACGCAAGCAGCAAAAGCGCTTGCCCAGCGTGTTCCCGTGCAGTTGAGTACACAGGTGACGCAAATTGACTGCGAAGACGGCAGGTGGTCACTAACCGTCAAGTCGCAGGGCGATGATTCCACGCACACACACACCGCCGATGCACTGCTCATGACCCCCCCAGCAGAGCAAACACTGGCACTCATGCGCTCTGGCAATGTGACGCTGCCGGATGATGTCATACAGGCGCTAGAGGCAATTACGTTCAACCCGTGTTTTGCTGTGCTCGCCCTGCTGGACAAACCGAGTCGTGTGCCGGAGCCGGGTGGCGTATTTATGCCGGGCGAGCCGATTAGCTGGCTGGCAGATAACCAGCAAAAGGGCATTTCCGACGTGCCCGCCGTCACCATCCATGCAGGACCGGACTTCACACGCGAACACTACGACGATGACAAAGCACAGGTCGCGCAGGCTCTAATCGACGCTGCCCGCCCATACCTGGGTGATGCAACGGTACTGGAGTATCAGGTGCAGCGCTGGCGCTACAGCCAACCCAACCAGATGCACTCGGAGAAAACGCTGTTCACAGACAACCCTGCGCCTGTCGCCTTCGCGGGTGATGCGTTTAATGGGGCACGTGTGGAAGGCGCGGCACTAAGCGGCATGGCGGCAGCAGAGCGACTGCTTGCTGCGGTACCCGTGAGCGGGGAAGATCAGTAGGAGTGAGCGCACGGTGCAGTATCAAAAGGGCAAAGACACAAACATGACACTCATCTTGCTTTCCAACCTTGCAGCGACCCTGGCAATGGTCGGCATCATCTGGTTTGTGCAGGTGGTGCACTATCCGCTGTACACACGCATCAACCCAGACGCGTTCCCAAACTATGAGGTGGCGCATGTTAATCTGGTGACGCTGGTCGTCGGTCCGGCGATGTTCATTGAAGCGGGCACAGCGCTGCTGCTGCTGATTAGCCCGCCGCAAAATGTGCCCTACTGGGTTTTGATTGTTGGTTTGGTGCTGGTCGGCGTCATCTGGGCAGTGACGGTGTTCGTCAATGTGCCGCAGCACAACATTCTATCGTACAACTTTGATGCCAACGTACACCGGGCGCTGGTCATGTCGAATTGGGTACGAACTGTCGCGTGGAGCGCACGCGGACTGCTAATGTTGTGGGTGCTCAGCCGCGTAATTGGCTAGCGACGCTGCATCACCAGCGGAACCGGGTCAATTTCTAACTCGGTGACCGTTTCGTCATCCAAAGCGAGCGGGGAAAGGGTGTATAGCGCTTCCACGTCCGCTTGCGTGCCATCGCTAAGCTCATCCAGCAAGATCAGCGGACGTTCGTAATCCGCAGGCAACGATTCAATGTACTGCAACCACTTGTTGGTGTCGTAGTAGTACAGGTTCACCGGGTGCAGGTCGCCCCGTCGCCCCTCCACATGCTGCATATACTGCATCATGGTTGCGTCAATCCAGGACGCGAACACAATTGCGTCCTCTGGCATGTTCTCCGCCAGGAAAACCGCCCGCTCTCGCATGTAGTAGGTATCACTGGCATCCACGATGCGGTAGTTGACGATGAGCATGGCAGCAGGCAGCAGCAGTGCAATCATGACCCGCACCGCACGATTCGTGCCCTCCCCGAACCATGCGAGGCTGTAGGCAATCGGGATGCTCATCAGCCACAAGCTGGGGCTGAGCATGGTGTCCCGGTCATCTGCGCCGTAGGTGGTGAAGAAGTACGTGTATGGCAACCAAAAGACAAACCACGCCAGCAGCAGCCACCGATTTTTCTGGAACATCAACCCAAACCCCAGCACCGCCAAGATTAGCCCAAACGCAATATAATTCCCCCAAAACACCACGGCTACATCACGTAGTTGCCCAAACGTAGGGATATACCCCTCCGCGAAGAAGAGCGAGTCGAACTGTTTGCCGCTGAGCAACCACCACATCCCATCTGCCGTCGTCAGGTCTACCGGATAGAGCACGCCGTCCGCTTCGTAAATCCCCGCAACGTTGTATACGGGGTCTGCACTGTAGCGCACCGGGAAGTAAACCAGCGTGACCAGCACAACGCCCACTGCCAACGCAGCAGCAGCAACATTTCGTGGCATGGGCACACGCACAAGTAACATGGCGACCGCTAACCCCGGTCCTAGCAGCGCGGAGGTCGGGTTCAGCGCGACAGCAAGCCCGAACAACCCACCTACCAGCAAGACCCGCCGCCAGGACGTATCGCCATCGCGATACATCGCCACCAACGCCCACCCACAGGCAGCAAGTGCGGCAAGCTGTGGCATGTAGACCTCCGCCGCGACACCATTTACCCAAATACGAAATGACCAAGCCAGCGTTAGAGCGGCACCCAGGGCAGCAAGCCGATCATTCAAGAGGCGGGCAAGCATGGCAAACGTGAATCCAGTCGCCAGCGCATGTGTTAGCGTAGACAACAGGTTTACACGGTAGCCCACATCACCAAGTGGCAAATAGGTGAATAGGTGCGCGACCATTGTGTACAGGGCATATCCCGGCGCGTGAACGATGCCGAGCGTCCTGCCACCCAGGGCATATTCGGTGCTGTCCGCAAGGTAGTAAATGGTCGGGGCAGTTGTTTGAAGCACAACGGCGAAGGTGAGAACGATTACAAGCAGAGCCTGTACGTCCAGTCGTGCGAGTGCTGCTGCTATGCGTTGGTTGGGTGCTGCCGCCGCAGAAGAAGAAGTCATGAGTGTATGCCCTGCCGCTTGTCACAGTAATCGCACGGCAGTCTAGCGGATGGACGGCGAGGGAGCAATGCGCGGATGTGGGAAACAAAACGGGGCGCCCTGTTGGGCACCCCGAGGTGTTGCTAAGCTAGTGTAGCGTGTCAGTCAGATTACTGACCCAGACCACCGTCGCCGATCAGAACTGCGCTGGAGCAGAGGATCCATGCAGACTCGGTGGAGATGGTGATACGGCACCACTCGCCGGTTGCGTCAGTTGCGTTCAGCGGGTACTGACCACCACCGTTAGCGGAACCCGGGATTACGATGTTGCCGCCAGGAGCGTCGTACAGGTCAGAGCCGGGGCTCAGGACTGCGCGCGCGCCAGGGTTGGTTACCGGAACTTCACCCGGTGCTGCTTCACCAACGTTCGGGTCGTTCAGGTCAACCGGTGCCTTGCGGGTGTTGGTGTCGTTGTTGCTGCCGTAGCCGTACTGTGCGGAAGCGAAGTCCAACTGCATGTAGGGCAGGCCAGCGAAAGCGAAAGCTGCGAGTGCTACAGTAGCGACAGCCACGAAAAGGATGAAGCGTTTGTTGCTCATGAAAAGCTCCTCGATAGTTGAGTCGGTAGCCGACTCTTTTTGACGATAATTTGAATGGTTTTTTCCATCCATGAACATTATACAGTTTCTGGCGCGGCGCACAACTAACAAAATAAAAACATCCGTTATCAACTTGTTATAAAATTGCAAAATCAGGTTATTTTTGCCACCTCACTGGTGCTTTGTTGGGGATAAAAGCACTGGTTTGCTGGTGAAATCGTGCTCCAAAACGGTGCGATGCCATATTTCCAGCATGTAGAGTGCCCACAACCGCTGCCCATGGTTTACCATTCCCGCATCGTGCTCCGTTAGTAGTTGCTGAATGTAGGACTGCTCGAAGTATCCACGCTGCCGGGTTGTGTGGTCTGTGAGGGTTTCTTGCAGGGAGTGCCGCATGTGCCCACGCAGCCAAGCCGCAATCGGCATCCCGAACCCGCGCTTGATGCGCCGCACATTTTCCGCTGGCAGCGCCTCTTTAAACGCCTGCCGGAGTGCGTATTTTTGAACGTTACCACGAATTCGCATTGACTCCGGCATGGTTTGCCCCAGCGCAAGCACCTCGTTGTCAAGGAATGGTGCGCGTGTTTCCAGCCCGTGTGCCATCGCCATACGGTCTGCTTTCACCAATAGGTCATCCTGTAAGTAAGCAACAAAATCTGCGTACAGTGTGCGATCCATATGAGACAGAGCGCGGGCGGCATCGTAGTGGCGGGCAATGTGCTGTGGCGTCGGAACAGCTTCCACAGTTGACAGCCATTCCGGGTCACACAGCGCTTGCTTTTGTGCTTCTGTGAAGAATGACCCCCACGCCAGTATGCTTGCTTTGTGCGTGGTTGATGATGCATGTGCCAACCGCTTGACCCCTGCGACGACATTCCGGTCAGTGGGGACGTGAGGACGTTCCGGCAACAGCGCTGCCAGCGTGGGCACAAGCCGCGACCGGATGGCACGTGGCAGCAAGCGATAGTAACGGAGCAACTTATCCAGCGTGTAGCGTGTGTAACCCGCGAACGCTTCATCGCCGCCGTCGCCCGTTAGTGCCACAGTGACATGCTCACGGGTGTGCTGCGCCAACAAATATGTCGCCATCAGCGATGTGTCTGCCAGGGGTTGGTCTGCAAAGTAGATGACATCCGCGATGGTGTCCGTCACATCAGCGGCACTGACGATAAACTCGTGATGGTTTGTGTTGTAGCGCTGCGCGATGCGCCGTGCATGCTCAGTTTCGCTGTATGCAGCGACATCAAAACCGATGGAAAACGTATTTACCCGTCCGCTCGCCAGTTCGCTCATGATTGCGACAACAATGGACGAATCGACGCCACCACTGAGGTAGGCACCGATTGGCACATCGCTAACGAGGTGCCGCTGAACAGCGGCAGTCACGGTATCGCGGGTGCGATCTATCCACTCATCATGCGTCAGTGATGGCTTGGGAATGTAACTCGCCTGCCAGTACCGCGCCAGCGAAAGTTGACCGTCCTGCCAAACGGCGGTATGTGCGGCGGGGAGTTGCTGCACCCTTTGCAGGATTGTTCCCGGACCGAGTACATATTGGGTCGAAAGGTAGTGATACACAGCATCCGGGTTCACCTCGTGCGGCACCTCACCAGAGGCGAGCAGCACCTTAATCTCGGAACCAAAAACGAGCTTGCCATCTGGCGCATGGAAGTAGAAAAGCGGCTTTTGCCCGGCGCGGTCACGTGCGAGTAGCAAGCGTTGCTTGGTGGCATCCCACAACGCAAAAACGAACATCCCGTTCAGCTTTTCTACGCACGCATCGCCATATTCTTCGTAGGCGTGCACGATGGTTTCGGTGTCCGTCTGTGTACGAAAGCGGTGCCCCTTCGCCTCAAGCTCGCGGCGCAACGGTTGAAAGTTGTAAACTTCCCCGTTGTAGACAATGCCGACGTCGCCAGTTTCATTGTAAATAGGCTGCGTGCCCGTGTTCAGGTCGATGATCTTGAGGCGGCGCATCCCCAGCCCGATGTTCCCCTGCACCAGGAACCCATCCTCGTCCGGTCCGCGATGGCGCATGGTTGCACACATGTGTTGCAACTGCCTTGCAGAAGCCGGGCGCTGTGGGTGTAGGATGCCGCAAATGCCGCACATAAGACCTCACTTGATTGCAAACCACCAAATTTTGCCATCACAGAGACGAAACCTGTTCCTGTGGCGTATAACTTATGCTCACTTCTGCCGTTCTGTCAATGAGCGTCTAACAAAACCCGTGTATCTTTATACTTGGTCGGTTTGTCGCACCATCCAATTGTATAGGTTAAACTATGGCACGTTTGAAATTGAAGGGTATGCCCGTGCAACTGGAGCGAGTTGACTACATGACAATAAGAGACCAAGTGACACAAGCCTAAGAGTCACGCTATGGAGACACGCCAACCGCAATCGTGCGTGCACCAGGGCGCGTGAATTTAATTGGCGGTCACACAGAGTACAACGGCGGTTATGTGCTGTCGTTGAACATTAACCGTCATATGCTGGTTGCACTGCGGGCTAGGGATGACAGCCGTGTCGTTGCGTACTCCGAGGCGATGGATGAGGTAACAGAATTTGACCTGAAAAGCTTCCAGCGCACACCCGGGCAGTGGGGTGAATACGTACAGGCAGCAGCATGGGCACTTGCCGACGGCGGGCACGCTCTGCGCGGATGGGAGGGCGTTATTGCCAGCGACATCCCCATGAAAGCTGGTATGGGTGCCTCTGCCGCGCTGCTGATGTGCATGATGGCGGCATTTGCAACCGTATCCGGTCTTAGCATCGAGCCGGAACCCCTCGCACGATTGGCGCATCATGCAGAGATAGAGTGGCTGGAGCATTACACCGGGCTTTCCGACGTGCTGAGCGTGAGCATTAGCCATGCCGGAGAGGGCGTGCTGGTAGACGAGCAGGCACGCTCCTACGAAGTCGTCCCGCTGCCGCGCACCGCGAAGGTGCTGCTGCTGCAAACAGGTGCAGTGCCAGATGTCGCACGGATGCGCGAGATTGCGCAGTCCCGCCTGGAGGAAACGGCGAGTGTGGTGCGCTCCTACCGGGTGAACCACCTGCGTGACCTGAGCATGAGCCGCTTTGAAAAGGACGGTGACGACATTGATGACGACATCTTCAACCGTGCCAAGCACATCCTGACGGAAAACGGGCGTGCGATTTTGGCGGCAGAGATGCTGCGCAGCGGTGCTGTTGCCACGGTGGGACGGCTGATGAATGACAGCCACGTTAGCCTGCGTGACAACTACGGCATCCCGGCAAACGAAGCAGATACCATGCTAAACTGCGTGATGGAACAGCCCAATGTGCTGGGCGCACGCGCTGCCGGCAGCGGCAGCGGCGAGCTAACCGTGGCGCTGGTGCAGGATATTTCTGCACAAACCGTCAGCCAGCTCGTATCATCCTGCTACAAGCGAACCACCCAAAACGATGCAAACGTCATCATCGTGGAGCCTGTGGCGGGTTTAGAGGTGCTGTAGGAGCCACACATGATGCGTAACGATAACTCGTTGCTGATGCCCAGCGACGACGACACCCCCGCCCGCGCCGATGCCCGCCGCAACCGCGAGTTACTGCTGCACACTGCGCAAACTATGTTCGAGCGTAACGGTGTTGATGCGGTGTCTATGACGGCAATTGCAGACGAGGCAGGAGTGGGCAAGGGCACGCTCTATCGCCACTTTGCGAACAAAGCAGACCTGTGTAATGCCCTGCTGGACGAGGACATGCGCCAGCTACAGTCTCAGGTGTTGCTACACCTGCGCGACACCGCTCACGAACCTGCTTTGGATCGGCTGAAGTGGTTCCTGGCGCAGGCGCTAGGCTATGTCGCTCGACACAGCGATATCCTGATCGTTGAGGCGGACGCGCGGGGACTGGGGTTAGATCACCCCGCGCACATCTGGTGGCGACAGACCATCATGGGGCTGCTGGCACAAGCTGTGCCCGGCGAAGATGTACGCTACCGCGCTGATGTGCTGTATATGATGCTGGACATTCGCACAGTGCGTTTTCAGCAGGCGGCACAGCGCTTCACAATGGATGAGATCATCAGCGGGTTGCAGGCGACGGCAGAGCAGCTTGTCGCCTAGCTTTTGAGGAACGGTCTCGCCCGGCAAGCAGCAGGTAGAGGTACATCAACGCCCCGGTTCCCAGCCCCGTTGCAACCTTAACAGCAAACGGTGCCTGGGACGGCGATAGAAACCCCTCGATTGCCCCCGCACCCAGCAACAGCAATATACCCAGCGTTACCAATGCTGCCGCACGCCGTGCCGTGAGCGCAAGACTATCTCGGCGCGTGAGTTTGCCAGGGTGTATAATTGACCAGCCCACCTGTAATCCGGCACCACCTGCGATAAAGATAACCGAAAGTTCTACGACGCCGTGCGCGAAGACGAAGTTTGTCAGCTCATAGCCCAGCCCGTAGTGATATGCCAACCCCAAAATAGCACCAATGAACAGCCCGTTAAAGCACAACACGTAGACCGTCATTAGCCCTAGCGACACGCCGCCCCCGAAGGCGAGCATCGCCACACGGATATTGTTTGTGGCGATTTGTGACATTGCCTCTGGGCGCTCCTCTGGTGGGAATTGCGTCCATATCTCCTGGTTGGCAAGTAGCTGCCGGGGTGCTTCTAGCCCCAGTGGAACCGCAACTGCCGGGTTGATATACGCCAGCCGGAATCCAATGATGAACGGAATCAAGAACAGCAGGAAGCTCACAAACGTGAACGCCCATGTGTCTCGAAACGTCTGCGGAATGGTATGCGTGAAGTAACGGAAGAGGTTCCGGCTATCGGACACGTCTTCCTGGTAGATAAAACTGTGCGAGCGCGTGAGCAGTTGGTTTAAGAACGGGGTCACGCGCTCCGCCGGGAAGTCTCGGCGGGCAATCGCTAAATCTGAGGCGACTGCCCGGTACAAAACACCCAACTCGCGGATCTCGTTCGCAGTGAGGTTGTTACGTCCCCGGTTGCGCTCCACCAGTTGTTGCAGGCGCTTCCAGTCGCCTTCTCGCCGCTGGATGAACTCACTCGCGGATGACTTTGCTTTGCCCATATGCCAAACCTAACCTTATGGCAGACGTTATCCCGCGTCCTCGGCAGGGGGCGGTGGTTCTGCGGTGGGCGGCGGCGATTCTGGATCACTGATGCCAACTGCCTGCTCGATTATCTGAACCGCATCATCAATGGTCAAGTCCTCCCGCAGCATCCGGCTCAAGCCATCGCGGATTGCCCCGTGTATCCTGGCGCTGTCCGGGTAGTACTGCAATTGGAATGCCTCTGGCTTTGCGTCGCGCAGTTCCTCACCGAAGCGCGACAACTGCGCAGACATATCCTCGTCAAGATACTCGATCCCATTCTCAATCATGCCAACGTGACCGGGTAACAGCTTGTTTTGGGCGTAGAAGCTTTCCAGGTTGTTATACTCAGTGAGGAAGTCAACCAAGGCACCCACTTCCTCCGGGTGATTGGTATCTTTGAACGCGATTACGGTTGTTCCACCGACCATGCCCGTGGAACCACAATCACCCTCCGGGTTTGGTATAACATCCCACTCGAAGTCGTTAATCCGCCGATCAAACTTATCGAGCTGCCAGTTCCCACTGAAGTAAAAGGCAACTTGATTGTCAATAAAGAACTCATCCGCAGGCACCAGTGTTGCGCTATCGCCCTGCCAAATGTCCACCGGCACTAACCCGTTGTCATGCCAGGACTTCAAATCTTGCGCCATCTCTCGGAAGCCGGGCGTGTCGATGACAATATCGCCGTCTTCTGTGATGTAGCTTGCGCACATACTCAGGCTCGGACCCCAAAAACGGTGCCCACTGCGGTCGAACGCAAGTGCATAGATCTGAAGTTCTTCCGTTGTGAGCGCTGCTTGTACCTCTGTTGCGCTATCAATCCACTCATCCCACGTAACCACCTGATTTTCGTAATCAGGCAGCGGGACGCCCGCCTCCTCCCACAGGGAGAGGTTAATGTAGGGTGCGCTGACGGTAACATCTGCCGGGTATCCGTACAGCCCGTTGTCATCGTCTTGGGGGCGCAATCCGTCTAGGAAGTCCGCGTAGAAGTTCTGTTCCCACTCATCCGGTGCAGCTAAATATGGGCGTAAGTCAAGCAAATCGCCACGGAACTCCGTGGGGATTGTGGTACGTGCAAGGTCTGGGTACGGTGCCTCTCCGGCGCGTCCCTCTAGGAGTACTGTGTTCACCTCGGAGGCATTGCTGCGCAAGTCCAGCTCAACGATGATACCCGTTGCTTCCTGGAAGGCGAGAATCTGCTGTGTGAGGTAAAAGTCTTCCAAGCTATCGCTAAACCACAAAAAACGGAGGCGCACACCGGCATTATCTTGCGTTTGGGCAACAGAAACCGTCCCCAAACAGATAATGCTGACCAGTGCGGCACTTAGGATGTGATTCAATCGCATTACGTCGTTTATCTCCGCAAAATTACTGAGTATTGCTAGCTTGTGCTGCTGGTTCTTCTGTTCCGATTTGTGGGTCTGTTTCGGTAACGGGTGGAGGGGGCGCATCGGCATCCCCAGCGACGACTTCACAGCGCGACCCTACGACCTGGAATTCCTGGCATTCGTTGGCAGTGAGCTGGCGAATTGCCCGGTTTTCGTTTGTCCAACGAACTAGTTCATCGAGATTATCGGCACGCCAGATGACTATGGTTCCATCCAATGACGAAGAAACCACTGCTGGTTCCCCTTCCGGGTGGAACGACACCTGTGTTACTGCGTCGCGCTGCGCGTACCTGCGCAGCGGATTACCGTCAAGATCCCAGATAATGAGCAAGCCATCTTCATCACTGCTGACGATGTTTGCGCCATCTTTGCTAAAGTCGATAGAGTAGATAGGGGCATTATGCCCGCTAAAGCTACCGATCACCTCGTCGGTGCGCATATCGAGCAGAATGATCGCCCTGTCGTCGCCACCACTCGCCAGCAGGTTGCCATCCGGGCTAAACGCTACCGCACGCACAATACCGTTGTGATAATCTTTAACCCCTAAGCTTTCGTCTATCTGCGTACCATCCTCGCCCTCAAACTCTGTGGCGATGGGCTTGCCTGTGTCCGTATCCCAGATGATGACCGATCGGTCAGAACTGGCGCTAGCGATCTGGTTTGTGACCGGGTTGACGGCAATATCCCAGATGGTCGCCTGATGGCGCATCTCGAACGGAACACCGTCCGGCAGGTAGGTCTCGCTGTTCCAGCGCAGAATGTGATTGTCGCTGCCCGCGCTGTAAATGTATGGACTCCCCGCTTTCGGGTCGAACTTGACAACGCGCACAATGTCCTGGTGCTCCATCGTCGGTACATCCCGCTGACCGCCAAACGCAGCATCCCACACTAGGATAAAGCGCCCCCCGGCAGACAGCATAATGTTCTTTTGCGGGTCAGGGTGTAGGGCAAGCGAGTTGATTGCGCCAACGTGCTCGCGTCCAAAGCGAATCTCACCGCTGCCTTCCAGTTCTTTGCCCACAATGTCACGGTCTTCTGTGCCATAGTAGATGCGGCTACCATCGTGGCTAAATGTCACACTCGTGACGGGGTTCACAGCGGCAATCGCCGGGTAACGCTCCGCACCGCCTTCTATGTCCCATCGGATCACGCTGCCGTCAGCAGAAGCAGACAAGAACTGCAATTCACGCCGGGCGCGTGCTATATCCCACACGGAATCCGTGTGCCCGGCATAGCTGCGAATGTTGGCGCTTGACGATGTATCCCACAAAATAATGCTGCCGGACGCATCGCCGCTGAGGAAACTGGCACCGTTGGACGAAAATTCGATGTCCAGCACACGATCCCCATGCCCTCGGAACGTTTGGGAGGACGCGAGATCGGCAATGCTGTAGCGCACAATGCGGTTATCCCCAGCACCCCCAACGAAAAGGGAAACACCCTCTTGCGTCGATTCAGGGCGGAAGGCAATTGCCCAAACCTCTGCCCCGTGCGGAAACGTGCGCTGCGAGTTAAAGTCCACGCCTTCCCAAAGGCTCACCACACCGTTGCTACCACCTGCCGCCAGGTAACGTCCTTGTGGGCTAAATTCAACCTTCCAAACGGAGTCATTGCCTGTCGGCAGTGGATCGATGACCAACTCCGCTTCGGCGATGTCCCACAGGTAAATGTCGCCCAGCACGCCCCCCGCGGCGACCAACTCTCTACCGCTGCTTCCTTCGCGGCTTGGGTTCACGTCAACAGCAATACTCCACAGGCTGTCGTTGTCCGCTGCCTGGAAGCGCTGGACTTCCCGCTGGGTTTCAACGTCCCACACAACCACAGCGCCATCTGCCCCGGCAGTGATGATGCGGTCGCCCTGTACCATGTACTCTAAATCCCACACACTGCCCTCGTGTGCCTGGATGCGCCACAGCGGGCTATCAGAATTGTTTGCCTGCCATAGTGCTAGCTCACCGTTGGAGTTGCCAGTGGCGATGAATTGCTCATCCGGGCTGTATGCCACTGCCCACACCCGCCCCTGTTCGTGGTAAACACTGCGCGGACCGGGCGCGTATGCCGCCGCTGCCAGTGCTTGCTGGCTAAACCGTGGCGGTACAATGCCGGGAATTGTGTTGGCAGCAAGCGCTAATGGCAGTGCCAACCGCGTGTCACTGTCTGCGACTGCTTGCACAGCATAGTTCGACCACAGCAGGCTGCGTGCTTGCTGCTGGTTTTCTTGTGCCTCTTGCTGGGCAATCTGCGCCTGACGAGCACGGTCAATGGCAAACACCGCGAGCGCGACAGAAAGTATAAACGCGAATATAACCCCAGTGAGCAGCCGCCGCTGCCCGTTACGCTGGTTAGCGCGGCTGGCAAAGATGTATTCGGTGTGTAAGTTCAGCGGCGACGGGTTCTTGTTGCCCGCAGTTGCTAGCCAAGCCTCCGCCTCGTCGATCTCGCGCCCGTATAGCAGAAAGCTGTTGTTGCGATTGCCCTCGTCCCATTCCGTTGCGCGTAGGAAGTAACGGGTGTGCGCGTTCAGGTGCTCAAAATCCGCACGCAGCGCTTCCATCAGCACAGGGAACGCTTCTTCGAACGTATTCTCCTCACCGACGTGGGGCGTAAAGTACACCCAATTGATTGCCTGAACTTCCGGCTGCAATTGGTCAACATCGAACTTTTCCAGGACAAGCGGCACGATGCGCTTGTGCATGTCGATCGCCATCTGCAACTCGCCCATGCAGTATGGAGATTCCAGATAGGCGGGAGACAGAATGGGTATCATGGCATCTGCCCCCTGGACACCCTCTTTGATTTCCTCAGTGAAATCTGGCACGCCGGGCGCAATGTCTTCCCAATCCACCCAAACTTCCAGTCCCTCTGCCTTCAGCGCATCGTCGAGCGTACGGGCAAATTCCTTGTTAACTCGTCGATACGAGATAAAGACGTCACTGCGGTTCATCGCATCCCTTTAGGTGGTGTTCGTTGCAATATCTGGGCTAAGGTGTGTCTGTTGGCAAATCAATACCAAGCAAACGTTTTGTCAATCATACAATTTTGCAGCAGGAAAAAACACGCACAGAAACCCAAGTTTTGTGAAAAATGGTTTGTAGCGTTACGCAATGCTGTGCATAATCACTAGGATAGCACGAACTTGCCTTACACGCTCAGGATGATCTCCCTTATGTTGAAACGCTTAACCAACATCCAACCTGCGGAGCGCGACGCAGCTTTGGTGTTGGGAGTTTATTACTTTTTGATGACCGGCGCTTACGTCATGGCGATCTCTGCCACGTCATCGTTGTTCCTAGATCAATTTGAGGGCGACCAGGGTGAGGTCTATTACCCGCTGTTGATGGCGCTGAACGCCATCGTCACCACAGCGCTGGTTACGCTGTTCAGCCGGCTCGTCAAGCGATTGCCGCTCATTGCGCTTGCAGTAGCAACCAACCTGTTTTTTGGTGTGGGCTTTATTCTGCTAGAGGTTGTGCTGCGGTTCGTAGACGCTAGTTGGGCGCCACCCGTCGCTACCGGCGGCATGAACGTGCTGGCGCTGGGGCAATATACCGTGGCGAGCTTTCAATATTACCTCATCGCGAGCACCATGTTCGACGCACGCCAACAGAAGCGCGTTTTGGGGGTCATTGGCATTGGCGGGTCTATTGCGACAATTCTGGGCGGTTTGGCACTGCCTGCGTTCATAGACTTGGTGCAGCGGCGCTACCCCGGCTTCGGCGCGGAGGCGGTCGTGCTGCTTGCTGCTGGCATCATGCTGCTGATGGTGTTTGTCATCCAGGGGGCACGCCCCCATATGCGCTTTGCCAGCGATAGGCAGCAAACCCCCACAACCCCAAACGACAAACCACAGAAGCAGCGCCCAGGTGCGTTGCAACTACTCAAAGACCCATACATCTTGACGCTAATGACCATCATCGGGGCGGTTATTCTCGTTGCTTCTACGATTGACTACGTGTTTCAGGTCGAGGGGGATGCCCACTTTGGCAATGCAGACGACTTTACTGCGTACAAAGGCACCTACACAGCGATAACGGGCGGCACGCAGATGTTTATCCGCCTTTTTCTCATTAGCCCGCTGCTAGTGAACTTCGGCTTGATCGCGGGCTTACTTATGCTGCCCGCCACTGTGGTCATTGCAACAGTGGCATACCTGGTAAACCCAAACCAGAACTGGAATGTGTGGTTTGCATCGTTCATGAAGGGCGGCGACCAGGCGACACGCTTTACCATCAACGAAACCGCCACCGAACTCTCCTGGGTTCCCATACAGTCAGAAGACCGCGTGGTGGTCAAGCCATTTGTTAGCGGCACGTTCATCGCTGTAATGCAGGGCATCACCGGTGTGGCGATCTTTGGCATCCGGCAACTGGAGAACATAGAGCCGCTGACCATACTGGCATTTGTGATCCTGGGCATTTGCGCAGTATGGATTCCCACGGCGGTTTACTTGCAGCGCGGCTACCTGCGCAAGCTGATGGAGAGCATACGCGAGCGTGAAATTGACTTTGAAGACCTCAACATCGACACAGCAGACAGTGTGATGGTGAAAACGGTCGAGCAGAGCTTGCGAACAGGCACAGATGCAGAGCGTGCGTTTATGCTAGATATGATTGGCGGTGTGTCCGTTGCGCCGTGGGCAAACGTGCTCACGGACGTGTACCACGAGACAGAGAGCAGCGCAGTCAAAGGGCGTATATTGCGTTTTTCCGCACAGTACCCGCAAATTTTGTCCGATGAGGAGCTGCGGCAGCTCATCGAAACCGTTTCTGACCTCACGGACGAAGCGATGATAGCTGCTGGGGAACGCGGCATGAAAGGCATTGTCCCCCTGTTGGTGCAGCGGCTGCAAGAGCCAAACCACGAGATGCGGGCGGCGGCATCACGCGCCCTAATCCAGCTAGGCGACGATCACACCGACACCGCTATCAACAGCCTGCGCAACTTGCTACAGATGAATAACGACGCGCCCAACCGTTTCGCGCTGGATGCGGTAAACCGACTGCCCGTTGATGTTGCCAGGCGCATCGCCCCACCAGAATTGCTCCGTGACCTCGTCCGCAGACCACCAACACTGCGCTATCGGGTGGTGCAGGCAATTGCCCACACACAAGCGCCACTGCTGCCGGAGCTAATTACGCTGCTTGCACAGGGCGGCAGTGAACCCTATGTGCGCGAGGCACTCAAGCAATATCCACAGGAGATGGTGCGTAAGGAATTGGCAACATACTACCAGGACACTGAGGTACCTGTGGCAATCCGTGCGGCAATCAGCCGAACATTTAACGACTACCTGACCGAAGACATCCTCATGATGATGGTAGATTCACTTACCTCGCAGGAACGTGCCATCTACAACGAGGCGGTTGACACGATTCTCGTCTATGCACGGCAGTACCCCCTGCCCGACCCTGTGCTCGATCGATTGGAGGGAGAGGGCTTAAGGTTAGCGCGTGCAATGTACAGTGTGTCCATCGCGCTTGACCTGCTGAAGGCATACAACGAGCCGCTGCTAGCGGAGGCATTCGAGCTAGACATCGAAGAAATGATCCCCACGCTGCTCAAGCTGTCTGTGATGGATGTGCCGCAGACCGATATCGAGAGCATCATTTACCGCCTGCAACACCAAGACCTACAAATCATCGGTAACGTGCTTGAAATCTTGGAGAATGTGCTATCTAGTGTAGAACGTGCCGCGATTATCCCGCTGTTTGAGGAACACACAATTGATGAACTCGCCGCCATTGGGCGCAATAACTTCCCGGACTTGGACGAATCGCTAGAAAACGAACTCATTTTCTACATTAACAATGGTGATGACTGGCAGTGTGCAGTTGCGTTAGACTACATCATGCGCCACTCGGAGATGAACATCCACCTGGGCAACAACGCCAAGAACATCAGTCGAGAGAGTCGCCAGCTAATCGCCCAACGTGGCAGCGCAGGCAAGGCAGAAACCATCGGTTCCAGACCAGAAAGACAAGAGACATCTATGCTTTCCATATTAGAGAAAACCGTGCTGCTAAAGAGCGCAAGCCTGTTCGAAGAGATAAGCGCACGCGACCTGTACCACATTGCCCAGATAACCGAAGACCTGTCACTCGAAGCAGGCAGTGTTCTCTTTGAGCAGGGCGACCCCGGCAGCACCATGTACATCATTGTGAAGGGCGATGTGCGGATTCATAACGATGAGATGACCATCACAACACTACGCACTGGCGATGCAATCGGCGAGATCGCCCTGCTAGACCAGAAACCACGCACTGCCACCGCCACGGCGGTAACGGACATGCAACTGCTTGCCATCCATGTGGATCCGTTCTTCAACACCGTGACCGCCCATGTAGACATTAACCGTGCCATTATGCGGATGCTTGCCGGGCGTGTGCGCCACCTGCTGGCGACCGAGCAGGAACGGATGCGTAACGCTACCAACAATGCACAACAGGAAAGCTCACAATGACATCGCTACCAGATACAGCGTACACCCCCCTGGCGGACATGCGCGTTTGCCGCCTACTGAACGGTCTGTGGCAGCTTAGCGGCGCACATGGCGCCATCGACCCGCAGGCGGCGCTGCCACAAATGATGACGTACCACGACGCCGGGTTCACGACGTGGGATCTTGCTGACCATTACGGACCTGCAGAGGACTTCATCGGCGTGTTTCAGGGGCAGCTCAGCGCTAAACAACGCCAGCAACATCTTGCATTTACCAAGTGGGTACCCCGCCCAACTGCCATGCCCCGTGCCACCGTAGAAAGCGCGATTGATGTCTCTTTGCGGCGGATGCAAACCGATAGGCTGGACATGCTGCAATTCCACTGGTGGGACTACAACGACAGCAGATACTTGAATGCGTTGAAACACATGATGGCATTGCAAACCGAGGGCAAAATACGCCACTTGGCGCTCACCAACTTCGATACCCCCACCCTGCAACGGATCATGGACGCGGGTGTGCCCATTGTGTCGAATCAGGTGCAGTTTTCCGTAATCGACCGCCGCCCGGAGCAGGCAATGATCCCGTATTGCCAGCAAGCGGGCGTCCGGCTGCTGACATATGGCACGCTTGCGGGCGGGCTTCTCTCCGACAGGTACCTGGGTGCGCCGGAACCACGCCCACCAGAACTGCGAACCGCCAGCCTGCGTAAATACAAGCAAATGATTGATGCTTGGGGAGGCTGGGCGCTGTTCCAGGAGCTGCTACAGGCGCTGCGGGCAACGGCAGACGCACACGGCGTCAGCATAGCAAATGTTGCCGTGCGCTACATCCTGGAAAAACCCGCTGTTGCTGGCGTGATTGTCGGTGCGAGGCTCGGCATTAGCGAGCACATGGCGGAGAACGCCCGCGTGTTCACGTTCGCGCTCACGGACGACGACCGTGAGCGCATTCACGCAGTCACCCGTAAATCCCGCGATCTGTACCGGATTATCGGGGACACAGGCGACGAATACCGCCGCTGACGTGAGGTGTTTGCTGCGTGTGAACAACTTCTAAACAATTCGCTGCGTTTCATTTACACCTTGTAGCGCCTATAATTCTAACCGCCTGTTAATGTTGCACACACGAGCAATGCAACACTGCAATAATGTATATGTTGTTATAAGGAGTATTGGATGATCTTGAACGCCTACCGCTACTTGTTTACCGGGACTGCCTGCTTGTTGCTGCTGCTGACCGCAGCACTCGACGTTGAAACAGCGCAAGCAGAAACGACCTTTTCCGACGCGAACTTCTACGAAGAACTGGTTACTGACAACATCGTCCGCGCATCCACCATTGAGTTTGCACCGGATGGACGCCTGTTCATCTTGGAGCAGACCGGGGATGTGCGAATCGTCAAAGATGGCGTGCTGCTGCCCACACCCTTCCTCAGCCTGACTGAAGACGACGGCGCTGAGCGCGGGCTGCTGGGCATCGCATTCGATCCGAACTTTTTAACCAACCAGTACGTTTACTTCTACTACACCACGACGGAGGAACCCGAACGCAACCGTGTCAGTCGCTTCACGGCAGACGGTGATGTTGCCATGCCGAACAGCGAAGTGATAATCACAGAATTAGACCCACTATCCGAGGTGGCGAACAACCATAACGGTGGCACGATTAAGTTTGGGCTGGACGGCACACTGTTTATCGCGGTCGGGGATGGCGGTGAAATAGCGCAGAACTCACAGGACTTGACCAACCGCTTTGGCAAGCTGCTGCGCATCAACGCGGACGGCACCATCCCGGAGAATAACCCGTTCTACGACACGCTAACGGGCGACAACCGTGCAATCTGGGCATATGGGCTGCGCAACCCCTTCACATTTGATGTACAGCCGGGCACAGGTCTGGTATACATCAACGATGTGGGACAGGGCACCTGGGAAGAGATCAACATCGGGCTTCCCGGCGCGAACTACGGCTGGCCCGATTCAGAAGGTCCGACGGATAACCCCAGCTTTACCGCGCCAATCTACACCTACGAGCACATCGAGGAAAACAACAATCCCTGTGCCATCACGGGCGGCACGTTCTACAACCCGCCCACCGCTAGCTTCCCTGCCGAGTATGTGGGCGACTACTTCTTCATGGACTACTGCGGCGACTGGATTTGGCGCTACGATATTCAGATGGAAACAGTTACCCCGTTCGCAGAGGGCATCCAAACCCGCTCTGTGGATATTACCGTCGGTCCCGATGGCGCACTCTACTACGCTTCACGGGTGAACCGTGGCGTCTATCGCATCTTCTACTCGGAGGCGGCAGACTACGACCTTAACCTAGACGGCAACATCACGCCGGAGGACGCAGTGGCGGTCACCAACCGCATTGGGCAAGAGCCAACGGGAGACAACCTGCCCTACGATGTGGACGGCGACAACGACATTGACGATGCCGACGTGAACACGGTCATCGGCGCAATTGGGCAGTCTGTGCCCGTGCCCCCCAACTAACCCACAAAACCGCTTGCCCGGGGCGATGGCAATACAACCGCCCCGGCAGTTTCTGGTCTTCTACCAAAAATTCACAACCGAATTTTCGCCCCGTGCTATACTACAAGCGATAGGTTTACGCCCCACGGGAGAGATATTTCGCCATGGACAGTGCTCTGTCATCGCCGATGCCAACTTCGGAGTTCAACGCAGTTACACCCGCTCGCTACGGCGGCAACATGACCGTCATGGATGTGCTTGACCGCGCATTTCGCATCTACCGGGAGAACTTCATTCCGTTCCTGGCAATTACCGCCGCCGTTACCGCTCCCATTGCCCTGCTGTCGATCCCCATTGCAATTTTGCAGCAGCGTGACCCGTTCGGCGACACGACGACTGCGGCGCAGGGCATTTTCGGTTTAATCAACCTGCTTGCTGCGATTGTTCAGATAGTTGTAATACAGACGATGGTAGCCTACATGGCATCGGAGGGGTTCCTGGGCAGGCGTTCCACACTGGGAGAGGCATTTCGCAGCGCCCGCCCACGCTTTGGCGCGGTCGCAGTGGCGTTCCTGCTGTACATCATCATCCTGGCGAGTGTGGGCGCGGTCAGCGGTATCCTAACGCTTTGCGGGATCGGTGTGGTGGGGTTTATCTTTTTGTTTTATTTTGCTTCTGCCGTAACCTACTTTCTAACCCCAGTGCTTGCCCTGGAGGACGTAAACGCCACACAGGGGCTTAACCGGGCGTGGCACCTGGGCAAGCAGCGCTTCTGGCGTGGGCTGAGCCTGCTAACACTCATCAGCCTGATTTCAATGACGTTCTACCTGGCGCTAGGTGGCACCGCAGAGCTGCTCTACCTCCCATTAGAGGGCGCGGGCTACTTTGATGTGATTGCCGCGCTTCGCGTGGTCGTCAACAACATCATCACAATTTTGATAACGCCGATTCAGCTCATTGCGTTCACCGTGTTTTACTACGACACCCGTGTGCGCCTGGAGGGGCTGGACGTGTCGTTTTACCTGTCCAAGCACAACGACCCACGCCCATTACAAATCCCCTCACCCAAACCAGCGGGCGGAATCATGAACGGGCAGGACTTCATCAACCTACTCATCATCGTCGTCGGCACGGCAGCGATAGCGCTGGTAGTCGGCGGTGCCATCTACGTGACCATGCTAAGCCTGGGATTAGCGTAGACATGCGCTTTATGCTTGCCGGGGTGTTGTGCTGCATGTGGATGGTAGCGGTGCCAGTGCTCGCACAGGGCACAACAACCCTCACCGAGGCGGAATACTGGTCACTGTTGGGGCAAACACGCAACGACCTGGAACGTGCGCTGCGGGCTGAAGGCACGGAACGCGAGACGATACTCACACAGGTTGCCGAACGCTGGCAAAACGTGGCAAATGTGCGACTAGACGACGGTCTGATCGCTGTGGAGACGAACTGGCTGCAACTCCCCCCAGATGCCGACAGCACAACCATCCAAACCGCCATGAACCGCATTACCGCCGTGCAGAATTTCCAATCTGGGCGCGGTATCCCGCTGGATGGGCTGGGCAACGTGCCCCAACCGGAACCCCCGCAAGAGTCCGCACCCCGGCGCGAAATCAGAATTAACCCGGCAGTGGCGGGCATTGCCCGTATTGTGCTTATTGCGATGGGTGTTGTTGCCGTGATCACTTTGCTGTTTTTGGTGGCGCGTGGGCTGCGCCTGACGAGTGCCGCCCTGCCTGCCGCTGCAACAGACGCGGAAGAAGATCCCCAAACGTCCGATGACGCCCGCAACCGTGCCAAATCGTCAGAGCAGGTACAGGACTATCGGGCGGCGGTGCGCTACCTGTACCTGTCTAGCCTGCTGATGCTGGACGAAAGCGGGCTAATCCGCTACGACCCGACGCTCACGAACCAGGAACATCTCGTGCAGATAGACGACCGACCAAATCTGCGCACGATCCTCACACCGATCATCAACTTCTTTGACCGCACCTGGTACGGCTTTGCGCCCATCTCCGATGCGGATTATCAGCAGTTCCGGCAGCAGGTAGACCGCTTGCAGCAGCTAGCAGCGGAGAGCCGTACATGACCGAGCAACTGGAACGCCTGCCAGAAGCACCTCGGCGCGGTCTCATTATTGCCGGGCGGCACATCAGCAATGAGCTTGCTGTGCTGGTCGGTGCCATTGCCCTACTAACCGCCATTGCATTTGCTGCTGTGTTCCTCCTGCCAGAGGCATCCCAGCAGCGCCAGAGCATCAGCAACCGCTCCGATGATGGAATTAGCCGCCTGCGCGAGTGGTTCATCGAGGAGGGGTTTGATGTGCAGCGCATCACTGCCGACCCAATCGACCCTAGCGAATATGATGTGTTGTTCGTGTTAAACCCACCCGGCAGGCACAGCAATTTCGAGGCAACAACGGTGTACGAATGGGTGCGCAACGGGGGCAAGCTGATCGTGGTGAGCAGCACCCAGCGCGTAAACACGCTGTTGGAACCCTTTGATGTGGCAGTGTCCGATGAGCAGACACGTTCGTTTTCACTATCGCTAACAGCACCCACGTTGACAGACCCGGCACTCGAACAGGTGCCCGTGCGCTTTGCCAACATCATCACAACGGAGCGACGGGACGCCGTGGTACACCTTGCTGACCAAACCGACGCGGTGTTGATCTCATTTCAGGAGGGTGATGGCGAGGTGTATGTGTCCGGCACGGTATATCCGTTCACCAATAATGGACTGTCACTTCCCGCATCACCCCGGTTGGTATCCAACATCATGGCGGGTGCCACACCCGGCGAAACCCGCATCGGCTTTGATGAAGCACAGCTACCCACCGATGACGGTGCACTGCCGCCGAACCTGTTCGTCTGGATTTTGAGTTCTACTGCTGGGCGTGGCGTGCTGCTGCTGATGACGGTCATATTCGTGTATTTGCTTTCTGCGGGGCGGCGCTTTGGTGCACCGGTGCCCCTGCTGGAAGACCGCTTGCGGCGCGAACCTGTGGAATACATCGTCGCAATGGCGAACTTGTTCCGGCGCAGCGGCAGGCGCAAAGAAACCATGCAGCACTACAAATCTCGGTTGCGCCGCCGCCTTTCAGAGCGCTACACGATTGACCCATCGCTGCGGGACGAGCGTTTTGCTGCTCAGGCAGCGGGACGGGACGGCAATATTAACGAGGATCAGCTTGCGGCGCTGCTGCAACGCCTGAGCAAAGACAATCCAACGGAGGCCGAACTGTTGAGCGCTGCTGCGGATGTCCAGACGTGGCTGCAACGCTACGGGGCACGCTAGCCCGCGTAAACGCCGAGCACATCGCGCACCATGCGCTCCACACTGAACCTTGTGGCGACCATGTTGTAAGCACTTTGTCCTAGCTGTTGCGCGAGCGCAGCATCGCCTGCCAACTTGCGCAACGCCGCCGCAAGTGCGGGGGCATCTGCTGGCGGGACGAGCAGCGCTGTTTCCTGGTCGGTGAGCAGCGTTTGCAACCCACCCACGTTGGTTGCCACAAGTGGGCGGGCAAAACTAGCCGCTTCCAGCACGACGTAGGGCAGCGCTTCGCTCAACGACGGCACGCACAGGCAGTCTATCACCTGCATAATCTGCGGCACGTCATCCCGAAAACCTAAAAAGCGAACACGTTCCGTGAGATTGTGTTGCTGTACGTGTCCCCGCAAATCATCTTCCAGCTTGCCTGCACCCACAACAATGAGCTTTATGTGGGGCAAATCGCTCAGGAGTGCCAGCGCGTCTATCAGGTAGCGGTGCCCCTTTACAGGAACGAGCCTTCCCACTATCCCAACGATGAAATCACCGTGTTGGAATCCCCATTCCTGGTCAAACGCATGTGAGCGGTCGTTTTGTGCGTGCGGCGGGATGGGTACCGCATTTGGAATGCAGGTTGCAGGGGCGCGGCGCTGTGCTGCCTGTTCGTATAGCTGCTCTGTTACGGTGATGGTGTGGTGGGTGATGGGTTGCATCAGGCGCAGCACAGTCGCGTAGAGTTTGCCCTTGGCACCTGGGTACTCTGCCGCGTAATCACTGTGGATAGTGGCGACCCGGCGAGGCACCCCCGCAAGTGCCGCTGCCCACATCCCCCAGAAGATGGACTGCACGTTGTGCGCGTCCACCACGTCGTACTGCCCCGCCCGCATAACGTGAACCAGTTCTGGCAAAAGCAGTGGATTACCGCGTCCATGGTTGAGCGGCACGCATGGCAGTTCATCCGCTTCCAGGTACTGGTGCAAGGCACTGCCTGCCAACACGGCAACATCACAGGCAGTGCCAAGCGTGTGCATAAAGCGTGCTTGTGCCCGCACTCTTGACTCCGCCCCGCCGTAGCTTCGCGCTAGGTCTACTAGCAGCACCCGCTTACGAAACGTCATGTGTCGCCCATTTGCCGTCGGGTGCGTTTGCGCCATGTAACCGACTGTGTGCCGCGCAGCCAGCGCCACAGCCCGAACAGTGCTGCCAAGTTTGTGCTCACGAAGAAGTATGGAATCTTGAGCGCACGCACGCGGCGTCCACGCCGCTCTAACAACCAGCCAACAAACGCCAGCCCATAGAACACCAGTTGCGCCACCAGCAACAACAATGCCCACCACCCCACCAGCAGCAAGGGACTCTGCACCGGTGTAACCACCCATGCCAGCGCCAGCGTATTGGTGAACAGCATCAGCAGCATGAACACAGGTGTAAGCGGGCGCAGCAGCTTGTGCGAAAACAGCCGAAAGCCGATATTTAGGTTCGGGGCACGCATATACCCGGCAGTGAACAACGCCTGATAGCGCCCGGCGTTAATGCGAACGCGCCGTCGGAACTCATCCCGCATGGTATGGCTGGCATGGTCATAGCAAACCGCGTCCGGCTTATAAACCACACGCTTGCCCGCACGCAGCGCGTTCATTGCGAGGCTGAACTCATCATTGACGGTATCCGCCGGCAGCGGACGAAACAACGATTTGCGCATGGCGAACATGTTCCCATGTACGGCAACCGTGCTGCCTGTTTCGCTCTCCCAGCGGCGCAGCGCCGCCTCGTACTTCCAGTAAAGCCCGGCAGGTTTGGCAACTGCGTTCTCTGCGTCCCACACGGCAAGCGTGCCAACACCCACGCCGACGCGCTCATCCGCGAGCGACCGCACCAGCAGTTTCAGCGCGTCACGTTCATAGTGCGGTGAGGCATCACTGAGGACGACGATTTCGCCACGGGCAAGCTCGAAGCCCATGTTCACGCTCGCAGCCTTGCCACTGCGCACCGACTTCTGTAGATAGGTAATGCGGTGCCCCTGCGCGAATTGTGCCCCCACTGCCCCGGTACCGTCGGTGCTGGCGTCGTCAATTAACAAGATTTCTAGCTTGTCATGGGGGTA
Organism: uncultured Anaerolineaceae bacterium; assembly: GCA_964451095.1. GTDB lineage: Bacteria > Chloroflexota > Anaerolineae > Aggregatilineales > Phototrophicaceae > DAOTTY01. Next base: position 47,461 of record CAYVGI010000004.1, on the reverse strand, counting down.
GTCCAGCGCGAGGCTGTTTTCCAGCTTGCCGTGAATCACGTCAATCTCGTTGTAGGCGGGGATGAGCAGGGTGATATGGGGCGTCCAATCTTGATCGCGTACAGGCACCGGGGCGAGTTTAGCCCACATCCACATGAACACGGGATAGCCAAAATACGTCCACACGAACAGCAACGCACTCAACCAGAAAACCGCGCTCAAGATCACTACCATTGCTCAGCGGGCACCCTTCTGTTGGACGAGTACCGCAAACGTGCGCAACAGGATTTGCACATCCAGGGAAAGGCACATTTTGTCGACGTAGGTACGATCCCAGTCTACCCACTCGTTAAAGTTCGTGTTGCCGCGTGCAACCACCTGCCACAGCCCCGTGATGCCGGGACGCACCTGCAACCGCTCCGTGTGGAACAGGCGGTAGTTGTCCGTGCTCCAGCTTGTGGGGCGCGGACCGACCAGGCTCATTTCGCCCTTCAACACGTTGAGGATTTGCGGCAGTTCGTCCAGGCTGGTTTGGCGCAAAAAAGCCCCTACCGTTGTTACACGCGGGTCGCTCACCAGCTTGAGCGGCTCCACCAGCTTGCCGTCCTCGTCCAGCCGCACGAGACCTTGTATCGCCATATCACGCAGCTTTTCTTCGGCATTGGGCACCATCGTGCGGAACTTATACATGCTGAACCGCCGCCCACCCAAACCCGTGCGCTCCTGCACAAAAAACACCGGACCGCGATCTTCCAGCCACACCAACGAGGCAACAATCAACATCAGTGGTATCGTTAGCGGCAGCGAGACTACCACCAAAACAATATCTAGCGCCTGCTTGAGCACCGTGTACAAGCGCCGAGACGCAACACTCTGGTAAGGCAATGCGCCTAACCATGAGTTCGGGTCTAACAGGGTGTGGCGCTCACCGGGGTCGAGTGCGCGTGCGCCGAAGTTCTCTCTGCGCTGGTTTTGCAGAATAATGTCGGGCCACGGCTCAAAGATCTCGCGCACCGCCATCGCAATCCCATTGGACGGTTGGTTTGGTGCGCCAGCACCTGCGGCGATGGTTTCGTCCTCCCGCTCATTGGCATGTGGCGCACGGGGGTCATCGTCATCGCTATCTTGCTGTTCTGTCAGGTAATTGTCGTGTGCTTCGTACAGGCGAACAGTTGCCTTGTCCACAAGGTCTCGGTAGATGAAGCCATCGTCTGGGAACATGGAGACACCATAAAGTGTGCGCCGCCCTAGCCGCCAGCTAATTTCCTCCACGAGTTCTGCGGCGCGGCTGCGAACCATCTCCTCGGTCGTCTCCGGCATACACACCAGCACGTCGTCCTTGTGCAGCATAATGAGGTCAACTTTGTACAGCACTAGCTCTGCGATTTGTGCCAGCCGCAGTTGAATGTAGTGCTTTTGCAGCGCCTCTTCCAGGTCAAAGCGGAACTCAGCATCAGCCGATTTGCGGTCGTCTTCGGTTAGGCGCGTGCTGATGAGAATCAGTCCCAATTTGCGTTCAAAGCGCCGCGCACGGGAGATTTCCTGCTGAACACGCTCGATGCCTTCTTCCATCGGTAACACGCGCAGTGTGTCCTGCCGCAGCAGCACACTATCCACCGTGTGTTCAAAGCTAAGCAGCGCCATGCTCACCCGCCGGAACAACGATACCGTCAGGTAGATCACGACGACCTCAATACCGACGATTGCCAACGCGCTCTCGTTGAGTGGACTCCCCGTGAGCAGCTTGACGCTGATAAACAGTGCCAGCGCGGGGATGAAAATTGTGCCAGTGTGCCGTGCGACATCAGGAAGCCAGAGGGTAGCGAGTGCAGCGACTGCCGCCACGACATAGGTAACAGAATCCAGATCGATGCTAAGTGCGCCGATGTTCAGCCGCTCTATATTGAAGAGAAATGTAATCCAAACAGCGGATATAATGACCAGGAGGCGGAACCGCGCCATAACCCATTTGCCCCTTGTGATTTTTCCGTCGTCACGGTGCAGCGTTCGTTAGCTCGCGCAACCGCACGGTTTGCTGTGTATTGTACAGTGGTTTGCGCCCAAGCGGAATTTCGACATCTACGTGTGTTTGAGCGAGGGTTTTGTCAGGCTCTGTTAACGTTTGGCGAAAGGGTAGCCACCTGTGCTACTCTAGCGAGTGAAAGCGTAATAAAACAAAGATGGCTTTCATTTGTATTTCATTGTCAAAACTCGCCAACCGGAAACCAAAACTTTGGAGGTGTCTTCATGCTCTCGCGCCGCCATCCACCCAAATCATTTATTTTTGTCGTTCTCGTGCTCATTCTCCTCACTAGCGCACTACCCTACCCTGCCCCACGAGCACACGCCCAAACAACCTTTGCTGTTACGTCTAGTGCAGACAGCGGCACAGGCACCCTGCGGGATACAGTGGAAGCAACCGCAACGACCCCCGGACCCGTCACGATCACATTTAACCTGCCGGATGGCGAAAACACCATCAACCTGCAAACGCCCATTGTCATCAACCAGACAGGCACCCTGACCATAGAAGGGGTTTCGCGTGCAAACACCAACATCACGTCCCCGGCAAACGTAAACGTCTTTGAGGTTGAAACCCCCCTAACGCTGCAAAACCTATCGCTGCGCGGCAGCGCTGACGGCGCACTCGGCATCACACACACAGGCGGTTCGCTCGTGCTAGACAATGTGCTGTTGTTCGACTTTGGCTCTACCATGAACCCCGGTTACGCCGTTAACAGCACCGGGGGCAACCTTACCATCAACAACACCTCCGTTCAGGACATAACCAGCCAGGACGGTGCGATCTTCGTTGGTGGCAGCACACAGTTGGTGTCGGTAGATCAGTTGTTGCTGTTCGGCAATACTGTCACGGGCGCACAGCGCGGCGGGCTAACCATCGACTCAACAGCAACAGCAGGCGCTCCCATCCGGCGCAGCACCTTCTACGGCAACACGACAGATGCTGGCATTGCGGTGATCAACGGTAGCATTTCCATGGTGAACAGCTCTCTGGTAGAAGGCAACGGCGGCGGCTTATTCGTAGGTGCTGGCGCCAGTGCCAACCTGAGCTTTACCACCATCACCGCAAATGGAAGCTATGGGCTGAACAACAGCGGAAACATCACGGTAAAAAACACGATTATCGACAACACTTGCCAGGGCACCCCCCCTGCGCTGCAAGGGCGCAACTTCATTAACGATAGCTGCGGCACGCAGTTCATTGTGAACGCCAATAACCCTGTACGAATCGTACAAGACGGACCGGGAACCTATGCCCCCGCCCCAGAAAGCCCCGCCATTGACCGGGCAGAGGACTGTACAACTGTCGAGGGTGCAACCGTCACCGACGATTACGCCGGCAATGCACGCCCGGAACGCGCTACATGCGACGTTGGCGCCACTGAACTGGACGAAACAGCAATAATGGGCGGTGATCTTGTACCGCCCGCCGTCGTGCCGCAGATTCGAGAGGACGAGACGCTTACCGAACTGCCGATTACGCCGATAGTCCTGACAATCGACACGTTCCCGGTAGCCGATGTGACTTTCACACTCACCAACACTTCGCCCATGCAGTGCGAACTCATTGATATACCGAACGGCAACGCAGTTGTGACGACGTTGCCCGTGGTGTTCAACCAGACGAACTGGTCGACTGCGCTGGGCGGCGTTTCGTTTGGGGTGCGTGCCACGGAGGACGACGTCCAGGAAGGCGACCACAACTGCGACATTGTGGTAACTTTCGACCCGTCGATAAACACAGACCCACTCTACCTCAACACACAGGGGGCGACTCCCCCACCCCTGCCCATCACCTTGAGCATCACCATCAAGGACGATGATCTGGTGGAAGAGCCGACAATCCAAACAAACTACGATGCGTTCGCGGTCATTGGAGAGGCAAGCGAAGGCGATACCGCCCGCTTCCTGACGGAAAGCGCGGACAGCATGGGCGCACAGGTCGTCATCACCCTCAGCGGTCCGCCAGTGAACCCGGTGCGGGTGTGGGTTACACCGGGCGATGCGCCACCGCAGTGTGAAGGCGTACGAAACAGCGAGTTCAACTCCGCTGCGCTCGATCAGTCCAACTGGGACACCGGAGTGACAATTGAGATATTCGCCGTGCAGGACGGCATCCAGGAAAATGCTAACCAGCAGTGCTCAGTGGCGATTGACGGGCTACGTATAAGGGCAGATGGTTCCCGAAGCCCTACGGTTGACACCAGCCGCATTCTCCAGATCAACCCAGACCCGCCGCTGTCGTTGGAACTGAGCACGAACCAATTGGTCGTAACAGAAAACAGCTCTGGGACGTTGGAACTGAGCCTGAGCACGCCCATTGGCACCACCAGCCCAGATGTTTACACGATTACGTTCAACGACCCAGACCTGTGTCAACTACGGGACGAGAACGGCGTAACACTTGACCAAATTGTGCTGAACAGCATCAACCAGGGCACTGTGAATTTGCAGGTGTTTGTCATCAACGACACCGTGTTCAATGACCCGGCAGTGCCGCGTACCTGTGTTTACACCTTGACGCCCACATCCAACAACCCCAGCACAACAATCGGTGCAGTGACGTTCACGGTAGACATCCGTGACGACGACGCCGACTTACCGGAAAACGCGCAGATCATCGTGGTAGAGGGGGAAAGCGGTAGAGTGCTCACCGCCCCGGAAAATGCGGGTGCCAGCATCGACCTGCAAGAGCAAAATGACAGCATCACCCTCGGCATCCGGCTAGACCGTCCAACGGCGGGCAGCGTGTCGATTACCGTGCGTGAGTCCGCCTTCGCACCAGATGTGACGCCACTTAGCGATGGTACGGATCTCACGCCATCGCAGTGTATCGTGCGGGTGGCAGGCACGGCTTCAACGGGTTCAGTGGCGTCGTTCTTTACGAATAACACCGAGGAAGTGGAAGTGGTCATCGAGCCACGCGACGACGCGATTTTTGAGGGCAACGTCAATCACTTTTGTACCATTGCAATTGAGCGGCGCAACCCGAATACCGCAACTGACATCACTGTGCTAACTTACACCGTCAACATATCGGACCTGGCAGACGACCAATTCGCTGTCAATCTCATCCAACCCGGCGCAGTGTTGGACACTATTGGCACAGTGACGTACCGCTACATCGTAACCGCACCTCTCAACGAACAGACACGCTTTAGCATTAATTCCACAACGCCAAACGTGTGCCAAAGCCGCAATGGAGATGGGTTCGACTTTCCTTCAGATCCAGCAAGCCTACCAACTGCTTCCAATCAGGTAATCACACTATCACTCGCGATTTTTGATGTCGTCATCGACAGCCCCTGCATAGTCGAAGTCAACTGGGATCCGGTGCCGTCCAACTACCCTGCTGGCTATGACGTACTGGACGTGAACTTCATCGTACAGAACCCATTCGTTGACCCACCAAGCGCTACGTCAACACCAGCGGAGGGTGATACCGGACCCACAGAAGTTGCGTCTACGCCGGGCGTAACCACCATCGTTACATCCACGCCAGATCCAAACGCAACCTCCACGTTCCAGGGCACACCCATCGCCACAGCAATCCCGATTCCGTCTGTGTCGCTGCTGCCAGAGGTGCAGCGCCTGCCCGTACGCACGGGTCCGTACCTGGGGGCAACATTCATCACCATTGCTGTGAGGGACACACCCTCCGGTGAGCCCGAGTTCTACCGGGTGCTGGCACGCAACAACGACGAGAATGTAGATGTCACATGGTTCCGCATCGTGGTCAACGGCAGGATCGGCTGGGCATCCGGGCGGTCATTGGAACTCAACAACATCACAGAGGAAGAACTCCCCGTGGTGGGCAGCATCTTCGATGAAATCGACGGTGCACGCGACCTCGGCGTGCCGGGCGTTGTGGTGCGCGGGCGCGAGGTGTATCGCCGCCCCAGCACCCGCGCCGGCATCATCAGCTTCATTCCAGAGGAGTCCGTTGTGTCGATCATCGGGCGCACACGCGAGTTCCCCTTCGATGACTGGTACCATGTGCGCTTTGGCGGTCAAACGGGGTGGATTCTGTCGGACATTCGCCTGGAAGACCCAGCAGTGCTCGTGAATCCAGATCAGGTGCGCGAAATCGTCCCCGTGCGCTAGAATAGCAGGGGGTGTGGCAAGTGAGCGTGCTCAATGCCACACCCCCTAAATTGCAACCCATGCCAGACAGACGAATCCGACACCTGTGTACAATCAACTGTGGCAAACCGAACCCCACCCTTCGCCAGACCTTAAACCCGAAGATGTTGTCAAAATCCAGCTAGACGCCCTGCAAAACAACGACATCACACCGGGCAACCAGGGCATTCGCATTGCGTTTCGGTTCGCATCCCCGGCGAACAAGGAAGCAACGGGACCCGTCGAACGCTTTATCGACCTGGTAAAAAACCCGCTGTACCGCCCAATGATCGGCTTTGAAAATGCGTCGCTGGAACCCATGCGCTTTTCCGGCAATCTGGCGCAGCAGCGCCTAACGCTCTATCACCGTAATGGCGACTCTGCTGTGTTTGTGTTTACGCTCAGCCGCCAGCGAGAGGGCGCGGAAAAGGGCTGCTGGATGACTGACGGCGTGCTGCGGGTGGGCTAGCGTGCCAGCAGGTGCTCGCGCGCCTGGGCAACCACAAATATAGACCCCGTTACACACACTAGCTTGCCCGGCGTTGCTAGCATGAGCGCTTTGTCGGTTGCATCCCGCACGGATGTCTCCTGGTGCAACAGTTGTACCCGCTCAGCTCGTGCGATTGCTGCCAGTTCAGCAGGGTCAGCAGTTGGCGGGTCATCGGAGCGCGTGAGAATGAGCGTATCGTCATTGCGCACCAGCGTGCGCAGCATTCCGTGTACGTCTTTGTTTGCTTTGCTGCCAAACACAAACGTGCAGGGCACGCCAGGGTACAGGGCGTCCAGTGACTGGCGCAGTACCCGCGCTGCGGCAACGTTGTGTGCGATGTCCAGCACAACGGGTGGTTGCTCACGCACTACCTCCAGCCGACCGCCCCACTGAACACCCAATAGACCGTGCTGCGTGCGTTCGCGTTCCAGAACAAACCCCGTCAACTGGTTTAGCACGGTTATCGCCACCGCGAGATTCGTGCCCTGGTGCACCCCCAGTAGGTTTGTCGTGTAGTTCTCGCCGCCCACCGTTGCAGACTGTCCGTTCGGTGTCATCGCGTGAACATCCAGCGGGACATCGGTTCCGAGCACCGCCAGCGAAGCACTTTGTTTATCCGCTTCACGGCGCAGCACGGGCACCACCTCAGCAGATTGCGGTGCGCTCACCACAGGCACCCCCCGCTTGATGATGCCCGCCTTCTGATGCGCGATTTGCGCCAGCGACTTTCCGAGGATGTCGGTGTGATCGTAGTCTATCGTGGTGATGGCACAGCATTCGGGTTGCACTACATTCGTTGCGTCGTAGCGCCCCCCCAAATGTGCTTCGATCACCGCAACATCGACGGAACGCTGCTGGAAAATGTGCAGCGCAAGGCAGGTCATCACCTCTGGAAAGCCGATGCCGGGCACACGGTCAAAGTGTTGTTTGAGGGCAAACGCCATGCGCGTAAATGTTTCCTCGTCAATGGGTTGCCCGCCCACCTGTATGCGCTCTCGGATGTTGTGCAGGTGCGGGGATGTGTACAACCCAACGCGATACCCGTTGGCGGCAAGCGCCGCCGCCAGCATCGCACAGGTAGAGCCTTTGCCCTTGGTACCCGCCACATGCAGTGTTTTGAGCATTCGGTGTGGCTCGCCCGTGCGTGCCAGCACCGCCGCAACGCGCTGCGGTCGTTGTGTGTCTAGCGTATTTTTCCGCTTGATGTAGCTGTAGACGAGGGCAACCGTGTCCTCAAATGTGGGCATGATGTGGGGGACTTGGCTGATGTTGCTTGCGCCGCCGTACAAGACAAATCATCGCAGAGCGATAATCAAAATTTTGCAAAAGTCTTATAAGTTTTTTGCAAAAGCGCGTTATTTTCCTGCTCGTACAACAAATGAGATAAAAGGAGGAAGCATCCATGAAGCACATTCTTGTAACCCTGTTTATCGTATCCACCCTTGTTTTTGCCGTCGCTGCCGTCAATGGGCAGGCAACCGAAACCGAGATCAACACCGAAGTTAACGCATGGGCACCCTTTGCCGTAGAACTAGCAGAGTTCGCTATCGACCGCGACTGGGAAGCACTCGCTGAATTCTACAACGGTGCTGTTGCTTGGAACCAGTTGCAGGACTCATTCGCACAGGTCATCGACAATGGAAACCTGACGGACATCGCACGCGCCAACAGCGCCGCACAACAGGGACTCCTGAATGACGCTGCCGCCTCCACCCGTGAGGCGATGGGTAACATTGCATCGCTGTACCAAAACCTCTCCGAAGCAGCAAACTAACCTCGAAAATCAATGTGGTGGGCGCACCTGTTGCCCACCACATCGCAAAGCTAACTCCCTCTTCAAGCTCCAAACAGCGCTTATGCAACCCTTACCTGCCTGCACTCCACTGACGTGTAGAATGGAAAGTGTTTACTGTTAGCGATTGGATTAACCTATGGAACACATTTCCCAGGAACTCATGAACCACCCTGTCAGCGGGCTTAATCTGCATGGGTCTACGTTGCGTGATGAACTTCCCGTTGGCAAGAGCACACTCATCGTCTTCCTGCGTCACTTCGGCTGCATCTTCTGCCGGGAGCAGGTGGCAGACCTACGCAAAATCACGGCGTCCGACCCGAACTACCCACCCGTTCTATTCGTATATCAGGGCACGGTAGAGCAGGGGCGTGATTTCTTCGCTGGGCTGTGGGCAGAAGCTCGCGCAATTTCCGACTCCCCCAAGACATTCTACGACGGCTTTGGTGTTGCTCGCGGCGGGCTAAAGGAGATGTTCGGCGCGGAGGTATGGTCTTGCGGAGCGCGTGCATTCCTCACAAAGGGGCACTTTATTGGCATGAAAGTGGGCGACCCGTGGACGATGCCGACATCGTTCCTGGTAGACGGCGACCGTGTGCTGTGGACATACGAAGGGGTTCATGCAGGCGACCACCCTGACTTTGAGCGTATCCCACAGCTTGCCGGGTTACGTGCCTGATGCTGAGTTTGATCGCACTGCACGGCAACGGCGGCGGCGGCTTCCGGTTCGAGCGAGCAAAGCAGTATTTTCCAGCAGATGTCAATTTCTCTGCGCCGACGCTGCCGGGCTTTGCTGGGGAGCCAAGCTTGCCAGAGCTAGCGACGGTAAATGACTACGCGAATTATCTACATCGGTATGTTGTTCAGCAGCAGCGCCCGCGTGTGGTAGTCGGTACGGGCATTGGCGGCAGCATCGTGCTAGACATGGTGCAGCGCCACGCCGCAGATGTAGACGGGATTATCCTGCACGCGCCCGTGGGCACCCGCCTGGACACGCGCCTGTTCCCCAAGCTGATGCGTGTGCCTGGGATAAAGCGCCTGGGGCAGCTCACATTTTCCTCGCCGCTCACACGACCCGTTTTCCGGCGGCTGCTGTTCACAGAACCGCTGCCAGACGACTATGTGAACCGCTTCTTTGACGAGTACCGCCGCTGCACCGTGTTCGGGCAGATGTTTGACATCATCACGCCAGAGTGGTTCGCAACGCTGCAACCTGTAGACGTGCCTGCGGTGCTGCTGTGGGGGGAGCGCGAGAAAATCCTGAGTGTCGATCAGCTAGATGACTACAAAACGCTGCTACCCAATCACCGCGTACACATCGAGCCGAACTGGGATCACTTCCCGATGGTGGAAACGCCACAGCAGTTCGCACACATCGTTACCCACCTTGCTGCGGAGTTGGTTCCAGCGGTTGGGCACTGAGCGACTGCGCAATCCTAACGATGTGCTGGTTCACCCAGTCGGGTTTTTCCTTGTTGATGTCGTGCCCGGCGTCATCCACGATGACGACATCAGCAAGGTTAGGCAGGGTGCAGCGCAATCGTGTTGTCACGGCGTGCGGATTGGTGTAAATCTCGTGCTCGCTGACGACTAACATCACCGGAGAGGTGATGCGGCGCAGTTCGTCAGCGGGCATTAACGGCGGCGAGATGCGTCGGGTGTAGTAGCGCAGCAGCAAATACGCCAGCTCAAGGTTTTGGTCTGTTGGCGCGTTGCCTCGCGTCATGCCGCGCTGCACCACGCCCCGTGCTACCCAGCGGTTCGCCACCAAAAAGCGCAACCAGTGTGCGACCGTGACGGCGGGTTGGCTGCGTGTGAGTTTGTACACATGGCGATATGGCGTGATGCCACACGGGTTCATCACCAGCACGCCCGCCCTACGGCAGGGATAGTACGCAGCGAACTTGAGCGCAAACCACCCCCCTGCGGAGCCACCAACAATCAGGGCACGCTCCACACCGAGCGCATCGAGGGTATCTGCCAACCAGTCGGCAAGGGCGCTGCCCCGGTACGGTGGGCGCTGCGAACTGCCCTTGCCCGCGAATCCGGGCACATCCGGCGCAAACACGCGGCACTGTGCTGCCAACCCATTGATCTGCGGTACCCATACGGCGGCATTCGTGTTGATGCCGTGCAAAAGCACCACAGGCGGCGCACTTTCGCACCCGGCAGCGAGCACATGCGTGGCACCAAAGCGCGTAGGCACCGTGTGCGCCTTCACAGGCACATGGATGTGTGCCAACGCCGCATCGTACCAGTCCATCATGCGGGCATAACCAATTGGTGATGTGTAGTGGTGGGTCATGCCCCCATTATGCGCGAAAGGGAGGGCACGTCTACGGTGTGCTGACCAGACGCACCCCGCCAGCGTTACAACGTGCAGGTATTGCCGATGCGGTCTAGCACCGTTTGCACATCTGCCGCATCGACCACCCCGGACTCGTCAAAATCGAGCGCGACATCAAGCTGCCCCAGCCTGTTTGTCACAAAGGCAGCATCCGCCGGGGTGACAAACGTATCGTCGTTTACATCGACCAGACAATCCAGCGGCAGTGGGTTCACCGTCAGCGTTGCCGGCGTACTGGTGGTGCTAGCGGCGTCGTTGTTAATCACAGCGCGGAACTGCGTACCGTTATCTTCTTCCTGCGTTACCGCTAGCGTAAAGCTCAGCGCATTTGTATCGGGGATATCCTGCCACATGTCCTCAACGAGCCGCTGCCACACAACATCCGTGAAATCGCCCGCAACGCCGACAGTGAATGTTGCTGGCTGGGTGGCAGTCACGGTCACGTCCGCAGGCTGTGTTGTGATTGTTGGCGCAATTGCCTCCGGCAGGGCAGCGTCTAGCTGCAAACGAGGTTTGCTCACCCCATTGCGCGGGTCTTGGATCAACACGCCAGAATCCGCCACCCGTGATTGAATCTGCTCGACCGACTCATCCGGGTATGCCTGGCGCATCGCCGCCCAGGCGCCAGCAACATACGGCGACGCCATAGACGTACCTGCCCGGTCGATGTAAATATCTACTGGCTCACTGGATTCAACCACCAGCCCCGGTGCCAAAAAGTCCAGGAAGGCAGCACTGTTGGAAAAGGAAGCAATGCCATCAGTAACGGTGACGGTTGGGGCACTGCCTGCTACACTGGTCGCCCCCACACTAATCACATTGCTGAGGCAGGCAGGGCTACTCAGCGCAAACGCAGACCCATCGTTGCCGGAGGCGGCAATCACCGCAATGTTCTCGGCTCGCAGCGCGTCCACTGCCACCCGATACCCGGACAAATCGGCGTCATCGCACTGTTCCACACTGCTGAACAGCCCACCGCCCAGGCTGAGATTTACCGATGCCACGTCAACGGTTTCACTCAACTCCAGCACGTACTCGAAGGCGCGTAACTGATCACTGGTAAAGCCAAGCGTACACGGTGCGCCCTCCCCAGCGGTAAGCTGGCAAAACAACTCGCTAGTGAAGATCGAGAACACATTCACGCCAATGATACCCGCCCCCGGTGCTACCCCCTGGAAAACGTCTTGCTGGTTCCCCCCGGCGATGCCCGCCACATGCGTCCCATGCCCGCAGAAGTTGCAGTCATCGGGTCCGTCACCCGGCGAGAAGGGAGCCGCCGCGCCCTCCGCAATCTCGGTTGTTTCCCCGCTTGGGCAGGCACTAATAACCGGGCTAAAGGTGCCGCCTTGCCCCGCCACAGATTGTCCGCCTGTGTCCGTCGAGAAACACGCCTCCGCGACGAGTTGGTTTTCCAGCGCCGGGTGTGTGAAGTCAACACCTGTATCCAGCACGGCAACCGCGTACCCGCTGCCGTCGAAACCAATTGTCTGTGCGATATCTGCACCTACAATCGGGTTCGCCAGCGCCGTCTGCACGGTCACCAGCGTGTCTGGCACGACGTTACGCACTGCTGGGAGGTTTTGCATTCGGTTCACGTCTGCCTGGCTAATGGTCATTCCCAGGTAAGGCAGGCGGGTGTAGCGCTTGACGTTACTGTAGGACAAACCGCCGGATTCCATTCCACTCACCAAACTATCCTGCATTTGTTGGATCATCTGGCGTTGGTTTTGGATGGCAATTGCGGTGGGGAGTTGCGGCTCTGGCGTGTAGGTCACTTCCAGGCGAGCGACAACGGGAACAACAACATCTTCCCGGGGTGGCTCCAGCGTGAATTGTGGTAACTGTGCACCAGACTGCCCCCACACGAACACGCCTTCGCTATCCACGACTGTGCCGCTGGATTGTGCTGCCGTTTGCTGCTGGGGCACGATGGCAACGACGGCGAAAAGCACCACAGCGGCAAGCACATGATATCGTCTTTGCATTGATTTCAATCCTGAGTATAGGCGAATAGGTTCTGCTAAAAGCTTAAATTAGCGCGGTTACAACACGATTACAGTAGGCGATGAGCGCATCAAATCGCCCTCGCAGCAGACTAAAAACGGAATGTCTTACACCTGTTTGCTGTTTTCTTCGCATAAACTGATCGGGAGCGATGACTGCGACCTAAATATTTCACACGACGTTAACCCGCAGTTTGTACCATTTGTATCGTCAGTTCGTTTCCCATTGGTAAACTTACTGTAAATTGCCCACGAAAACGTAACAGAAAAGTGGCAAATTTGTGTCATGTACACAAGTCACGTTAGAATATTTAGTCACCTGCGACAACGCACTTTGCGTAAACGTTAGTTATATTGGCACAATACTCTAGATAGGTATGCTTCTGTGAAAGATGAAAAGCTCGAAGCAATTGCCGCACAGCACGGGTTATCCGTTGATGCCGTGCGAACATTGCAACAGGCATTGCAGCGCGGCGGCGGCAAAATGGCGCAGTTCAACCATCCCGAACTTGGCGGCAGCGGTCAGTGGATGCCCGGCATGATTATGGTCGGCGATATGTTCAACAATGCACTCAAAGCAAAAGTACAGGGTGTATGCGAGGCGCTTCTACAATCCACACCCATGAGCACAACATTCCCATCCATGGGCACCATGCGCATGGATGCGTGGTGGGGTGACGACCTGGGCGAGCCAACAACCGCAGGCGGACAAAACGACATGCGCTACGCCTACTTTAGCGAGAAAAATCGGCTTGCAGTGGAGCGCAGCGGCAAAGTTTACGTGTACGACACCAACGGGCACAAGATAACAGGTGCCATGCAGCAACAGGCAAACACTGCACAGACGCTCGCGTTCAATACAGAACGTGGAAGCATGACAGAGGCAGAATTTAAACTACTCGAAACGCGACCCACCCAGGCATGATTTATGGATAACACCCGCATGGACGGATCTCCACCAAATATCGCCTCGTTTAGCACGTATCACCTGAACGAAACTTGCTACGACGAGATGTTCTCTGCACCCGGCGAAACACGCCAGCACTACAAAACGCTGTCGCACCAATTAGGGCATATGCCAATCGATGAACTGCAACATCGCCAGCAGTCCTCGTCGCTGTCGTTTCTGTACCAGGGCATCACATTCACAGTCTATGGCGACTCCCAGGGCGTAGAGCGCACCTTTCCGTTCGACCTGCTGCCGCGCATCATCACCAACAGCGAGTGGCAAACCATCGACAGCGGTCTAAAACAGCGCATCACCGCGCTGAACATGTTCCTGCACGATATTTACCACGACGGCAAGATATTCAAAGACAAAGTCGTCCCCTATTCGCTCATTGCCAGTAGCCGTCATTACCGCCGAGAGATGCGCGGCGTAGATGTGCCGCAGCGAGCATACGTCTCCATCTGCGGAACCGACCTGATCCGAATGCCGGACGGCAAATTTGCCGTGCTGGAGGACAACCTGCGTGTGCCAAGCGGCGTTTCGTACATGCTGGCGAATCGGCAGGTTGCAAAGATTGTCTTCCCCGGTTTGTTTAGCCGCTACGGTGTGCGCCCCATCGACCACTACGGTGCCGCGCTGCTAAACACGCTGCGTTCCCTGGCACCCCAGCAGGAAAACCCCAACGTTGTGTTGCTCACACCGGGTGTGTTTAACTCCGCCTACTACGAGCACACATTCCTGGCGCGTGCGATGGGCATCCGCCTCGTCGAGGGGCGTGACCTGATGGTGCACAACGGCGATGTGTACATGCGTACCACCGCTGGCATCAAGCGTGTGGATGTGATCTACCGTCGTGTAGATGATGATTTCCTCGATCCACTGGTTTTCCGTCCAGATTCCACGCTGGGTGTGAATGGGCTGTTCAATGCCTACCGTGCCGGCAATGTGGTGCTGGCAAATGCAGTGGGCACGGGCATTGCGGACGATAAGGCGGTGTATGCCTACGTGCCAGAAATCATCCGCTACTACCTCAGCGAAGAACCGATTTTGGATAACATCAACACCTTCTTGCTGATGGACGACACCCACCGCGAGCATGTGTTGCAAAACCTGGACAAGCTGGTCGTCAAGGCAGTCGGAGAGGCGGGCGGCTACGGCATGTTGATCGGTCCGCACAGCACAAAACAAGAACAAGAGACATTCGCAGAACAAATTAAGGCGAACCCGCGCAACTACATCGCACAACCCACGATCCAGCTTTCCACTGCCCCGTGCTTCGTGGATGGCAAACAGTTTGAGCCGCGCCACGTGGACTTGCGCCCATACGTGCTGGCAGGGGAAAAGGTGAACATTGTCCCAGGCGGGCTAACGCGGGTCGCCCTCAAAAAGGGATCTCTGGTCGTTAATTCGTCGCAAGGTGGAGGGAGCAAAGACACATGGGTTTTACACGATTAGACGACCATAACAGCTACACGCTGTCGCGGGTCGCGGAAAGCCTGTATTGGATGAGCCGCTATCTGGAACGTGCAGAAAATGCCGCCCGCCTGATAGACGTATATCACAACTTTATGCTAGATCGCGCCCCCGATGTGACCGACCGACCGCACCTGCTGCGCCTGCTGCGCAGCATGGACTACCCTATATCCTCCGATGATCTTGAAGATCAGGACGCGACGCTCAAGCGGCTGGCATTCGACAAAGAGAACAAGTTTTCCATCGTCTTCAGCATTACGTCTGCCAGGGAAAACGCCCGCCAGGTGAGAGAGCAAATCAGCAGCGAAATGTGGACGCAGATCAATCGGCTGTACCTGGACGTTCGCAAAAATGAACCCAACGACGTTTGGCGTGATGTGCCACACAACTTTTTCATGTCCGTCAAGCAGGGGTCACATCTGTTCCAGGGCATAACCGATGCCACCATGAACCATAACCAGGGATGGTACTTCATCCAGATGGGTCGCTACATTGAACGGCTCGGTGCCATCATGACGTTTTTGAACGCGCACATGCAACAGGAAGAAGACTTCTCCGACAACAGCGAAAGCGGCAACCAGTATTTCGAGATGGTAGCGATGCTAAAGTCTATGAGCGGCTTTGAGGCATATTGCAAGGTGTACAACCCAGAGATGCGACCGGATTGGATTGTAGAGTTCCTGCTGTTTAACCCGGAGTTTCCCCGGTCGGCTCGTTTCTGTACAGACAGCCTACTGTACTCACTGGACAAGCTAGCTGATGTCACCATGCAGCACAAAAACCAGCGCGTAAACCGCTTGGCAGGTCGCCTGCAATCAATGTTAAGCTATGATGAGATTAGTGACGTGATAGACGGTAACTTTCACAATTATTTAACGAACATCAAACGACAGGCGTTCCAAATCCATGATAGCCTTTACCAAGCATACATTACGTATTCCATTGACGCTGCGTTGAGATAGAGGTTCGCCATGTTCTACGCCATCACCCACCTAACCCGCCTTACCTACAGTGCGCCCATTACAGATACCGTTATGGAAGTGCGAGAGCACCCACGCAGCGATAACTGCCAGCGTTGCATTCACTTCGAGCTAGACATCCGACCTAGAGCGACGCACTTCGCCCATAAGGACTACCTCGGCAATGTGATCCATGTGTTTAACGTGCCGGGTATGCACGAACAGCTCGCCGTCCGCACAGAGGCGACAGTGGAGGTGAAACCACCGCTTGAGTTGCCCGAAGCGCTACCCGGTGAGACGTGGGATGCTTATGGCTATGCGACCGAGGAAGACCGCGACCTTTACGACATGTTGGTGCCAAGCAAGTTTGCACGCCCGTCAAAACAGCTTACGAAGCTCCAAGACGAACTGCAACTCAACCGTGACGCCGACCCGCTCACCACAGTGAAGACCCTCAACACGGCGATTTACGAAACGTTTGACTACATCCAAAACGTCACCGCTGCGGACTCCCCTATTGAGATTGCACTGGAGAAGCGGCTCGGCGTTTGCCAGGACTTCGCCCACATTATGATTGCGCTGCTGCGCGGCATGGGCATCCCGGCGCGGTACATCAGCGGCTATCTATATCACCGCACGGAGAAAGACCGCTCTGCTGCTGACGCGACACATGCCTGGCTGGAAGCTTGGCTGCCAACACTCGGCTGGATCGGATTCGACCCAACCAACAACCTCATCTGCAATGAACAGCACATTCGGGTGGCAATTGGGCGCGATTACGCCGACGTACCCCCTACCAAAGGCGTGTTCCGGGGCGATGCGACCTCCGTGCTAGAGGTAGAAGTGGATGTGAGCAAGCTGGACGAACTCCCCCCCGAAGATGCCGTCCACTCGCCGCAAATCCAACTGCCTGCCTACGGTCTGCTCGCCCAACAGCAGCAGCAACAGCAATAAGGGAGGGCCTGCTGCCCAACCTACAAGTCCGCCGAGGTAAAACTAACTGCAACACATACAAGACGCGGTTAATAATTTGACTCTCCTCCTGGTTCGGTGAACTGTATCCGTTTCGTCTTAGCCAAAACTGCAATCGCGTTTGGGCACTGGCACAGACGTGTGTTAAAAATAGGCACTGTTCATCGTCACCATGGCATGAACAGGACATGAGCCAAACGTGGAGTGAAGGTTAGGTCAGGAACTTATGGAAGACGAAAAACAATTAGACCCTATCAGTCCGGTAATGCTGGTTGTGCTAGACGGGTGGGGAATGCGCACGATGGAGCAGGGCAACGCGCCCGCGCTGGCAAACACCCCCAATTACGACAACTGGAACACAACACTCGATCGCTCTGTGCTGCACGCCTCAGAAGGGCAAGTTGGGTTGGTGCCAGGGCAGATGGGCAACAGCGAAGTCGGGCACCTGAACCTGGGCGCGGGGCGCGTCGTATACCAGGACATCAGCCGCATCAACAACGCAATTGAAGACGACTCGCTGCGCGATTACGAGTCCCTGCGCACTGCTTTCCACCACGTCCGCCAGACGGGGAGCAATCTCCATCTGATTGGCTTGGTGAGTGATGGGGGCGTGCACAGCCACATTGACCACCTGTTTGCACTCATCGACATCACCAAGACCGCAGACATCAACCCGGTTATCCACGTCATCACAGACGGGCGTGATACCCCCACAGACAGCGGCATCAACTTTGTGCAAAGCCTGGAACAGTACATTGACGATCAAAACAACGGGCGTATTGCCACGGTCAGCGGGCGCTACTATGCGATGGACCGTGACAAGCGATGGCAGCGCACACAGCTTGCCTACGACGCCATCACCAAGCGGCAGGGGCACAACGCAGCAACCGCCGTGGATGCCATTCAGCGCTCTTACGACAACGAGACCACTGACGAGTTTATCGAGCCGTATGTCATCGGCAATGATGATTCACTGGCACTCAAAAGCGGCGATGCAGTGATCTGCTACAACTTCCGTGCAGACAGAATGCGCCAAATGGCGTACCTGTTCAGTGGGGTGACGCCCGACGGCTACGAAGGTGATGTCGTGGAGGGGTTGCACCTGGTCACATTTACAGACTACGCAGACGACATCAGCACGAACGGTGTGCTGTTCGGCAAAGACTTACTGCAAAACACACTCGCAGAAGTGCTGAGTACAGCAGGCAAGAAACAGTACCACTCTGCAGAGACAGAAAAATACCCCCACGTCACATTTTTCTTCAACGGGCGGCGCGAGGAGCCATGGGAGGGTGAGGAGCGCCAAATCGTACCGTCCCCCAAGGTTGCCACCTACGACCTGAAACCTGAAATGAGCGCCTACGAACTCACAGAAAAAACGCTAGAGCGCCTGGACAGCGCAGACGACGACTTTCTCCTCGTCAACTACGCCAACCCGGATATGGTCGGGCACACTGGCGACTTAAACGCGGCAATCAAAGCGTGTGAGGTCGTGGATGAATGCGTGGGCAAAATCGCTGCCAAGGTAATGGAAAAAGGCGGTGTGGTGCTCGTTACGGCAGATCATGGCAACTGTGACCGGATGATTGACGTTATCACCGGGGAGCCACACACCTACCACACCACGCAACCGGTGGCACTGTTCGCCATCAGCGACAAACTGTTCTTCGATATGAAACCGTTTGGCAAACTGGCGGATGTCGCCCCAACCGTGCTGCACTTACTGGGGCTAGGCATGCCAGCGGAGATGACCGGAGACAGCCTGATCGAGCGCTGGCGGGACAAATAGACCGACACCCCGCCGCCACTGGGCACGCTATAGACCATTGTTGTTTGGGGCGCAGTTCATAGAATGGTGCGCGTTCTGGAGACTACAGGGATTAATCTATGCGCTCGTTTGTTCAGTGGCTGCGCCAACCCGTTAATTTTATCGCGCTGGCGGCGGCGTTCGTGCCTTTTGGGTACCTGCTCTATTTCATCCAACAGCACAACCTCAACGTGCCGCGTGCCGATGCGCTGCGCACATCGGGCGTTGTATTTAAATGGGCAAGCGGCACACTTAGCAGAAACGACATCTTTGGCTCCTATGCCGGGCACATCACCGTGCCTTCCTACTTATTGTCGCTGCTTTCCGCACAGTTCTTGCAATGGAACCTGATCGTTGAGGTCTATTTCAACCTCATCATTGCAGTTGCAACCTTCGCGCTGCTGATGTACCTGGTTTGGCGCACGAACGAGCGTATATTCCCGTACGTGCTTGTACTGTCATCCATTCTCTTCTTCTCCGTGCATCAAAACCTGAACTGGATCATCAGCTACCATGGCGTGTGGTTTCATGTGCAGTTCTTTGTCCTGCTCGCGTTTCTCTCTGCCACCCAAATTGAGAACCGCGCCTGGGGATTTAGTTTAGCGGTGTTGTTTGGCGTGCTCGCCACATTCTCGCACGGTGCGGGCGTCACCAGTTGGCTGATTTTGGGTATGGCAATTGCGCTCGCTGGCTATCGCAAGCGCATCTATTACATCGTGGTTGCTGTTTTAACCATTGGCTTCTTTGTGTTTTACGCCTGGCTCGCCAACGTGCAATTCGCCGAGGAAAACGTCGGTAGTGGCACAGTCATTTTCCTCAATGACTTTGTGGGGTTGGGTCTGCACGCGCTCAGCATCCTGGGCAACGGTTTTGCAGGTGACAGGGTACCCATTAGCCTCAGCGTCATGACGTTGACCGTGCTCATTCTGCTGCTGAATATGTGGTATCTGGGCTTTGTTGTGAAGTCCTGGCG
>CAYVGI010000004.1:0-27473 GCA_964451095.1 uncultured Anaerolineaceae bacterium | reverse complement strand
AGCCAGGACGCGATTAACCACTTGTCGCTGTACGGGCTGGCGTTGATGTCCGATAAAGAGGCAGAGAACATCCTGCCCACTACTTTCTCCGCAGACACACCCATCATCGTTGAAGGTGATGATGGGTGGGTCAACTATAATGTGCAAAAGTGGCTGCTAGGCGGACTTGACGTGACGCACATTGCGCCGTCACCACCGCAATCCAACTATCAGCAAATTGCGTTTGACTACATATCCAACGAAGCGCCCGATGAGGCAACTAACCAGCTTGCATCGGTGCTCGACGGACAGAATGGGCTTTGGTATGTGCGGCGCAGCGACATGGAAACGGCGGTACCCCGCTTTTGGGCGCAGCTCAGCGACGATGGATTCGTGCCCACCAGTTACACCTACAAAACGCGCTACGGCGTGGAGTTCACCATTACGCGCTACCAAAAGCTTGACCTGCAAGACAGCGAACCCGTGCAATTTGGTGACAACATCCAGATGGCAGGGTGGACGAGCCTGGAAAACCGGGTAGAGACATGTGCCGCCGTGACAGTGCGCAGCTTTTGGGAAACAGATGAACCGATACCCGACGGTTACAGCGCCACGCTCACACTCGATCACATCACAGGCGACGGCGAATGGGACTTCGAGACCATCGCCCGTGCTGACAGCCAACTCACCCTGACAGCGACCGACCTGTGGGAGCCAGAAACCCCCTACCTGGATGAGCGCGTGTTAGATATCCCGTGCGAGCTACCCGCCGGGGAATATGCGCTGCGCCTGGGCGTGTACAACTACCGGGATGTGCAACTGCTGACGCCTATTATGGACGACGAACCGCTGACGAGCGACTTTGTCACGCTGGAGACAATTGAAGTGTCCTAGCGACAGACTTTGTTTACCTTGGGATACGACGTTCTGCGGGTGGCACGTTTTTGCATTTGCCTTTATACATTGTATCAATATGTGGAACCCAATGTTTTGGCAAAAGGGCACCCTATCGATGCAAAACAAGACCACCCGTAATGTGCTTCACCTTTTCGTGGTGCTCACTTGCGCTGTCGCTTTGCATCCAAAGGCGATTTATGCACAGGGCACCGTCCTTACGGTTAACGTCTGTACCGAGTCAGAGTTGCAGGCAACAATCAACGCTGCCGTCGATGGCGACACTATCGTTTTCGGCTGCACAGGCGTGATAAATGTTACAACGCCGTTGACCATAGGCAGTAATATCACGCTTGATGGCGCTGGAACGATCACACTCGATGGCGGCGGAACAACAACTATCCTGTTCGTCTCCATCGGAGCCACGCTAAACAACCTGACCTTCCAAAATGGCTTCTCAGGAAACGGTCCCGGTGGGGGCGCAATTAATGGGGGTGGTTTTGCGAGTGTGCCCCTCACCATTAACAACAGCACGTTTATCAACAACGTGGCAGATACAACAAGTTTTGGTAGTGGGGGTGGGGGTGCCATTTACACAGTGACCGGGGCACTCAACGACCCTAACGCGATCAGTCTTGTCATCAATAACAGCACATTCATCAACAACCGCGCAGTCGGCCCGGCAGGAAGCACAGGCGGAGGTGCGCTCTACATCTCAACTGGGCGTGCCATCGTAAACAGCAGCAACTTTTCCGGCAATACCGCCGCTGGCAGCGGGGGTGCAATTGATCTAAGATTTTTCTCGGCAGATCCCAATAGGCCGTTTACCCTTGATGTGAATGGAAGTGTGTTTACCAACAACACTGCGCAAACAGGCGGGGCTGTTCGTCTCAATAGCATATCTACCGTCAATAACAGCAAATTTTTGGGTAATCAGTCTACAGGTGCACCGGCGTCGGATGCGGTTGAAATTGCAGCATCTGGCGTGCCTACAATTTCCAATAGCTGCTTTGTTGGCAATGGCATTGCCCTTGACAATGGCAGCGCCAATCCAGTTGCTGCTCAACAAAACTGGTGGGGGGTACCATCCGGTCCCAGCGGTTTGGGGACAGGCGATGGAGACGCAGTTACTAGTTCCGGTGGCGGGAACGTTGATTTCTCTAACTTGATTGCACTACCCACTTTCCCGGATTTCCAGTGTCCTACGGTGGTTCCAGACTTCTACACGATTCCAATTGGGCAGACGCTAAGCGTAACAGCGGCTAATGGGCTGCTGGCAAACGACATCGGCGTTCAGCCAAATATGGTGACTTTAGACACAGCAGCGGACTTCGGTACGCTGGCATTAAACCCGGACGGCTCGTTCACCTACACGCCAGACACCCCCACCGAACCTGTGGATGGCTTCCGCTACCGGGCACTCGACCTGGACGGTGCGCCGTTTATCGGGCTGGTGTGCATTACGCGCACGAACCTACAGGTCACGGTGCCACCCACCCAAACCACAACGGTCAACACACCCATACCCATCCCCAACCTGAGTGTGCAGGGTGCCGCACCGCAAACGCAAGTTCGCGTGGAACTGCGTGTGAACCTGGGCACGATCGACACCGGCTTTGCCAACGCAGGCGCTGCTACCATCCCCCCCAGCCAGGAGTGTTCCGATCTACTTGAGCAAATCCGCATGGCGAGCGTACCACAAGCCCCGTCCATTGTAGACACCGGGGCAAGTGCAACGAACGAACTGATGCGCTACAGCGGCAGCGTTGGCTTTGTGCCCTATTTCCAGCAGCAACAACCCCCACCAGGCGTCACCATCCAGGGGAACGGCACCAATAACGTCATCATCGAGGGTCCGTTGAGCGGTGTGAACACCGTGCTTGCCAACGTCACCTACGTGTCGCCCACTGTCGGCGTAGACAACCTCGTTATTGTGGCGAACGACGGCGTAGGTAGCGTCGCAACCGGGCAGGTAGTCATTATCATCAATGGTGGTGCACCACCCACTGCGGGTGGGGGCGGCGGTAACGGCGGCGATGATGCGGCCACAGGTGGTAGCGCGGGCGAGGGGGACACAACCGTTGCCATTGCCGCCCCACTGGGTCCGCTCACCCTGTTTGAAATCAGCCAGATACCAGGCACCGTTGTTCGTGGGGAGTCCAGCACGAGCACGGTGCAGAACGGTGATGTGTTTGTGCGGGTAATCGCCACCAACGGCACATTACAGGTGGGCACAGAACAAATTGGCGACCCGACGCTATTGCAGCTCCCCATCTTCAACGGCGCAGAGGTGTTCGGTTTGACGTTTGGCGGCGTACCCGTGCAAGACTTTGGCGGACGTGTGAAGCTGTGCTTATTGGGCGTGGGCACGTTCTACTACCGAGACGCAACCGCCATGCCCCGCACCACTGTGATCCTGCCGACAACGCTAGAAAATGGCTTCACCTGTGCGCTCATTCCCAACGCGGGCACGGTAATCCTCGTCGCAGACGGAACCAACACCGTGCCACCCGCACCGGAAACCGTAAACATCGCTGAACGCCGAACCTTACCGCCCGGTTGCATGGTGACAACGGACGCCATTATCAACCTGAGAGAGACACCCAGCATTGCGGACAACATCATTCGGCGAGTGCCTTTTAACGTCACGCTAACGGCATTTGAGCAGGACGGCAACTGGTATTTTGTCGATTACCTGGGTCAGCGCGGTTGGATGAGCGCTGATTTCGTGACGCCGAATCAACGGTGCTAGCAACACACACCTCCTTTATATGACAAACTTCAGGAAACTGCCTAATGCCACACCCAGCTTGTGACATCTTTCACTAGAGCACATAGTGGCAAAAACCGATACTGAAGTTAATAGACTTTAACTTGCCGGAAGGAGGCAGCAGATGGCAAACATTACTCGGAATGGTTTAGGTCGTTCGGATCGCACCAAAAGACAGCCGCTTTCCTTTGGGGAGCTTCGGATTATCCCGCTCATCATCACCGTGGCAGTCGGCATGGTGATCTGGCTTATACCACCACCGAAGGGCGTGGCGGAACTGGAAACAGGCGTGGCGGCATGGCGCTTGCTGGCAATTTTCGCCGCTACCATCGTTGGGCTAATCGTAAAACCGCTGCCCATTGGCGCTGTCGCTATGATTGCCATGGCACTGACTGCGCTCACGGGCACGCTGACGGTTAACGAGGCGCTCAGCGGCTTCGGCAACCGGGTAATCTGGTTAATCGTGCTGGCGTTCTTCATCTCTCGTGGGTTCATCAAAACGGGGCTGGGCGCACGGATTGCCTACCTGTTCATGAGCGTGCTGGGTAAAAAATCCCTTGGGCTGAGCTATGGCATGGTCGCTACCGACCTCGTGCTTGCCCCGGCGATTCCGTCCAACACAGCACGCGCAGGCGGCGTGGTCTTCCCAATTTTGCAGTCCGTTGCCAAGGCATACGACAGCAACCCGGATGACGGCACAGCGCGTAGGCTCGGCTCTTTCCTCACGCTTGCAGCGTTCCAGGGCACCATTATCACCAGCGCCATGTTCCTGACGGCTATGGCTGCGAACCCGTTGGCAGCAAAGCTCGCTGGTGAAATGGGAGTAGAGATCACATGGACAAGCTGGGCAGTCGCGGCATCGGTTCCGGGCATTGTGAGCCTGCTACTGATACCCTACATCGTTTACCGTCTGCACAAGCCCGAAATCACCGAAACACCACAGGCAACACAAATTGCACGCGAGAAGCTGAGCGAGATGGGGCGCATGGCGCTCTCGGAGTGGATTATGCTCGGCGCATTCGTCACCCTGCTCGTCCTCTGGATTTTCGGTAATCAGTTGGGCATTCACAGCACGGTTGCAGCGATGGTCGGTCTGGGAATCCTGCTGCTGGCAAGCGTACTCACCTGGGACGACGTGCTCAACGAGCGCGGTGCCTGGAACACACTGGTATGGTTCTCCGCACTGGTCATGATGGCAACATTCCTGAACAGCCTGGGGCTTATCCCGTGGTTCAGCGAGTCCATGGGCGGTCTAGTTGAAGGTATCCCGTGGGTGCCCGCCTTCCTGATCCTCAGCCTAGTGTACTTCTACAGTCACTACATGTTCGCCAGCAACACGGCACATGTTAGCGCGATGTACGCGGCATTCCTGGCGATCAGCATCGCTGTAGGCACACCGCCTGTGTTGGCAGCACTCGTACTTGGCTTCTTCAGCAACCTGTTCAGCAGCATGACGCACTACGGCACAGGTCCAGCGCCAGTCCTGTTCGGTGCAGGCTACGTAGGGCTGCCGACGTGGTGGCGCATCGGTCTGATAATCAGTATCGTGAACATCGTGATATGGCTCGGTGTGGGTGGAGTTTGGTGGAAGATTCTCGGTCTGTGGTAACGGTCATGCGTTGCCATAACTCCTAACCCTTCACAACGGGGGCGCGGCGCAAGCTGCGCTCCCGCTTTTTATTGAACCTGCACGCTCACCCGGATTTGCTCGGCAAGCTGCCGTGCCCGCTGCGGCGCATCCCCCACGTAATCATCTGCGTTGAGCAAACGCCGCGCTGCCTCCGCACTCACGAACGCCAGAATGCGCTCGTCTGCCAGCAGCCCTTCTGCTAATGGATTTGCCTGCCCCTGCTGGACTGCACCCCATGCTGTCATGCTGTGCTCTCGGATAACCTCGTGCAGCACCTGACGGTCACCGCCGTTACGCACTGCCGCCATGAGCAAGCGCTCGGTCGCCGCGAACACGCCATACGTTGCCATATTCCGCTGGATAGCGGTTTCGTCCACGGTCATGCCGTCTAGCAGGCGCTTTCCCCGCTTGAGCAGTTCATCCGTAATCAGGAAAACCTCCGGCAGCACCGTACGCCGGTTACCACTGTCATCGAGTGTGCGCTCTAGCAAGCTGTTGGCGGCGTTATCCCACAGCACGCGCGGCATTGCCGCCACCAGACGGGCAAGGCTGTTCATGTTCTCCGCATTGATAGGATTGCGCTTAAACGGCATGGCGGACGACCCCACCTGCCGCGCCCCGAACGGTTCACCCCACTCACCGAACACAGGCGCTTGCAAAAGCCGCAGGTCAAACGCGAACTTGTTCAGCGCCATAGCGACGCCCGCAAGTGCAGTGACAATCTCCCAATCCTGGCGGCGGGGGTAGGTTTGGTGTGCAACGGGGAACGCTCCCAGCGCGAGCTGCTCCATCACCCGCGCCTCAAGGTCATGGGGGGACATACCCGTGCCGTCAAGTAGCTGCGAGTAGGATGCTGACGTGCCGACCGCCCCTTTCAGCCCCTTGCCACGAATCGAATCGCGCACACGGCACAGGTTTTCGTAGTCAGCCAGCAAATCCTGGGCGACAAACGCTAGCCGATAGCCTACGGTGGTAGGCTCTGCTGGCTGGATGTGCGTAAACGCCATGCACACCGTGTCCGCACACTGCTCAATGCGCCCCGCCAGCACGGTGAGCACCGCCGCAAGTTTGGCAACAATCAAATCACATGACTCACGCAGGCGCAGTGCCTCCGCGTTGTCCTCAATGTCCATACTGGTGGCACCCAGGTGGATGATACCGCCACCGACCGCGCACTGCTCCGCATAGGTGTGCACCTCTGCCATCAGGTCGTGCTTCAGTTCCGCCTCCAGCGCGTGGGCACGGTCAATGTCCACCTCGTGCATATGGTCGCGCAGGTCTGCTACTTGCTCCGCCGTGACCAACCCCGCTTCCTGCTGGGCGGTTGCCAGCGCCACCCACACCTGCCGCCACAGCAGGCGCTGGTTTTCCAGCGACCACACGCGGCGCATCTCATCGGAACCGTAGCGCCACGTGTAGGGACTGAGGTATGTGCTGTGCGAGAAGGCATCCCCCATCGCCGCTAGTGCTCGCTTTCCATCACCGGGATTGACTGTAGCTCCACCAACTCATCCGGGGTGTAGTGGCAGCGGAACTGATGACCGTCGTGGGTAGCGCGCACGGGCGGGCGCTCATCCCGGCAAATATCCCCGATGATGCGTGGGCAGCGCGTGTGGAACGGGCAGCCGCTGGGTTTGTTGCGCGGGCTTGGCACATCCCCTTCCAGGCGGATTGCACCGAGATCCACTTCAGGGTCCGGCACGGGGATGGCACTCAGCAGAGCCTCCGTGTACGGGTGCATCGGCGGTGCGGTCACTTGCTCCGATGTCCCCTGCTCCACCACTTCGCCCAGGTACATCACCACGATCCAGTCTGCGAGGTATTTAATCACATCCAGGTCGTGCGAGATGAACAGGTAACTAGCGCCTTCTTCTGCACGCAAATCCTTCAGCAAGTTTAAGATCACTGCCTGTACGCTCACATCCAGTGAACTCGTCGGCTCATCAGCGACGACAATTGCCGGGCTTGCCGCAAACGCTCGTGCAATCGCTACACGCTGCTTCTCGCCGCCGCTAAGCTGGTTCGGATAGCGGTCTGCATATTCTTCCGTCAACCCGACGCTGAGCAGTAGGCGGCTCACCTGCTCACGCACCTGCGCACGAGACATACCCTCGTTGTTGAGCACCTTAATGGTGCGCCCGATTGCCTGCCCCACCATGAGGTAGGGATTGAGTGCGTCGTTGGGGTTCTGGAAGACCATTTGCAGGTTGCGCATTTCCACTTTGGTGCGCTCGTCCAGTTCATTGCTAATCTGCCCGCCTAGCAGTTCGATTTTCCCGCTGGTGGCGGTGTACAGCGCAACAATGGAGCGGGCGAGCGTGGTTTTTCCGCTGCCGCTTTCCCCTACTAAGCCCAGCGTACTGCGTCGATTGATCTTGATGCTCACATCGTCCACCGCGTGCACGATTTCCGGGTCTTGCCCGGTGACACGATCCAAGAACGTGTAATCGCCGAAGTCTTTCTTCAGGTCATATGTGTACAGCACGGCGTCCTTCTCGACGCTTGCGTCAGGAATAGCACCTTTAGGTTTGTTCTTGGGGATGATTTCCTCGTCAGCGATTTCCTGCCAGCGCCAGCAGCGTACACGGCGCTCATCGTCAATCATCTCCAGCGGCGGCTTGTCAGTCACGCATTTGTCGACGGCAACGGGGCAGCGTTCGTGGAACACACACGCCGCTGGGCGCTCCGATAGGCTGGGTGCCACACCATCAATGGTGCTCAAGCGCTGCCCTGCCTCGCCAGCGCTAGGCAGGCTTGCAAGCAGCCCCGCACTGTACGGATGCAGCGGCTTCGCAAACAGCGTGTTCACCGGGGCACCCTCCATCTTCTCACCAGCGTAGAGCACGGTAACGTAATCACATAGCTGGGCAACCGTGCCCAAATCGTGGGAGACGTACAGCGCCGCACTTTCTTCTGCCTTCACCAGTTCCCGTACCAGGTCAAGAATCACTGCCTGCGTCGTCACATCTAGCGCAGTAGTTGGCTCATCAAGCACCAGCAAACGCGGGCGTGTGCTCAGCGCGAGTGCGATCATCACCCGCTGTTGCATCCCACCGCTAAGCTGATGTGGGTAGCGGTCCAGGATTTGTTCGGGGTCCGCAATTTTCACGCTTTGCAGCATCTCTCCGGCGGTTTGGCGTGCTTCGTTGTAGCTGATGCCGAAGTGCAGTTGTGTTACCTCGGTCATCTGCTCACCAATGCGGATGGATGGGTTCAGCGAATCCAGTGGGTTTTGGGGCACCAAGCCAATCTTACGCCCCCAAATCTCGCGCATTTTGCTGGTGCCATAATCGGTGATGTCCGTGCCATCAAAGACGATGCTGCCCTCGGTGATGCGGGCATTGCGGGCGAGGTATTTCATCAGCCCCAAACCCAGGGTGCTCTTGCCGCTACCAGACTCCCCCACCAGACCGTGTATCTCCAGAGGGTGAATGGCGAGGGTCACATCGCGCACAGCGCTAAGCCACCGATCTCCGATCTTATACTCAATCGAGACGCCGCGTGCTTCCAGAACAGGGGTGGTTGTTTCACCCATTGTTATTTCTCTCTGTCTAATTTGATTTTGACGTGAATCGCTTATTCGTAACGGAAAACCCGTCGCAGTCCATCGCTCATGAGGTTGATGCTGACGATGAAAAGCACAATCGCGCCCGCCGGGAACCATAGCGCCCAGGGTGCGGTCGCCAATCCGTCGCGGGCGTCTAGCACCATGCGCCCCCACTCAGAGGACGGTGGCTGTACACCCAGCCCCAGGAAGCCCAGGCTCGCTACCAGGAAAATTGCGTAGCTCAGGCGCAGGGATGCTTCCACAACTAGCGCGGGTAACACACTGGGAAAAATCTCACGGAACAGAATGTATATTGACCACTCCCCGCGCAGGCGTGCCGCCTCCACAAAGCCGCTGTCGCGCACACTAAGCACGGAACTGCGGATAACACGGGTCACAATCGGAATGTACAACAGTACAATCACTAGCGTGATACTGATATTGGTAGCGCCTGCCTGACGGATGAGACCGCTTTCGGCATTTTCCAAAATAGGTACGAGTGTCGTCAGCATAACCAACGCCAACACAAGCGCGGGTATCGCTAGCAGCGTGTCCAGCGCCCGGCTGACGACCTCATCTACCCAGCCGCCGACGTAGCCAATTGTCAGCCCGATCACTGTGCCGAAGGCGACCGCCAGCAGCGTTGCAACAGTCGGTAGCCCAATCGTCTGCCGTGCACCCCACAACACACGACTGAGCACATCACGCCCGCGTTCATCAGTGCCAAACCAATAGTCCGCAGATGGGGGTTGCTCTGCCAGGGCGCGTCGGTCTTCGCCACGAATGATGTCACGGTAGTTATACGGTGCCACGCTGGGACCGATGATTGCCAGAATGATGAACAAGATCACGATCACCATGCCGATGAAAGCAAGCGGGTAGCTCGCCATTTCAGAAAAGAAGTTCACAACGGACTGACCGAAGCGCACGAAGGCGCTTAGCCAGCGGTTCGGTTGATCTGCTGGAGATGCCGTGGGGGTTATGCTGCTCATGGAAAGGTCTTTGCCTTTTCTTATTCGTTGGAGGTCGTCACTTGCTCGCCTGCTGCAACCGCAAAGTCCAGCCGATTCTGCGGCGGTGCCAGTGGGCAAACCCATCTTTCGTTGTAGTAGCAAGACGGATGATAGGCATAGTTGAAGTCGAGGATCATTTCCGTCTCGGTCGTGCCAAGGTCTACGCCCTTAATCGTATCATATAAATAGCGTCCACCCCCATACGTAATTGTGCCGTTGGTCACATCCCTAAACGGCAAAAACACACCACCACCGTATCCCTCAATCCAGAAAACGCCCAAATTGCCACTGCCAGTAGGCAACGTAAACGTTACCGTGCCCATTTGGGTGATCTCGAACGTGCCATCGGCACCCAACTCAATCGTGTAGACGGCAGGGTCATCTGGGGGCGGTTGCAACTTTGCGACGACACGATAGGACGGATCGTAATCATAGTAGCACAGCCCGCTAAAAGCAGACTTCTGTGCCGCATCCAACGGGGACTGTGTGTGCTGCCCAAAAAGCTGATCTCGCGTGGTGCGGAAGTGCGCGAACGCTTGTGGGTCGCCCGTGCCCAGGTCACGGATGCGCTGGTACATCGCCGCGACAGTGCGGCGGTAGTCTAGGAGTTCTAGCATCATGTGTTGTTCGCCGTCGCGCAGGGGTGTGGCGCTTGTGCCACACCCACCACGGCTCAGCCTACATATCGCCCAGCGTCACTTGCCGGAAGTCCGTCCGCCCAGGGAATGGATACAACTCCAGCCCCTCAACGTTCGTGCCGACGACACCGATAGTCGGTGCGAAGAACGGAATGATGATCGGTCCACGCTCAGCAAAAATCTGCGCGATTTCCCGGTAGATTGCTGCCCGTGCTTCGATGTCTGTGGTTACAGACGCCTGCGCGACCAGTTCATCAACTTCGGGGTCGCTAAAGCCGCTCTCGTTGAAGCTTGCGCCCGTTACATACGCTTCCAAGAAGTACTGCTGCGGCGTGGGACGGTCGCCCCAGCCAGTGACGCCCAGGTCAACTTCGAGCCACTCGTTGTCGCCGTAGTAGACGTTCTCCGGGCGAACGAGGATCTCCACGAAGATGCAGCCCTGTTCCCACTGCTCCTGCAAAATCACGCCCATGTCCGGGTAGTTGAACGCATCCACGACAAAGAACTGAATGGGTTCATCTGCGCCCAGCCCGTCCGGGAAGCCCGCCTCCTCCAGCAGCGCACATGCGGCATCCGGGTCGTACTCATCAGGGATTGCCTCGAAGAAGCTACCGTAAACCGGACCTATTGGGTCGTTATTGCCGATGACAGCAATATCCGGCGCACCAAACAGATCCACCGCGATCAACTCACGGTCAGTTGCCAGCTTAAGCGCCTGCACAATGCGCGGGTCTTCACCCAAACCGCCCTCATCCACCTTAAGGCGAATGACAGGGTGCAGGTTCGTTGCGCGGGTGATGATCTCCAAATCATCTTCCGCCTCAAGTTCCTCAACGCGGTCGGCAGCAACCTTGAAGATAAAATCAACGGAACCGCCACGAATGGCGTCAATCTGCGCTTGCAGGTCATCAATAAACACAAAGCTCAAGCCACCCAGCATCGGTTCCCCGTCAATCCAGTAGCTTTCGTTGGCGGTAAGCTCTGCACCCACGCCATCGCTGTAACTTTGCAGCACAAACGGACCTGTGCCTACGAAGTTGCTCAGGTCGTCGGTGAGGACATTCACGTCTGCTGTGCCGTCCTTCAAAATAACAGACCAGCGGGACGCTACACCGAACATAAAGTCCGCGTTGACCTCTTCCAGGGTGAATACAACCGTGCTCTCATCCGGTGCCTCTACTGTGAAGTTACCCAGCAGGTTCAGCGCCGGGGATTCCAGTTCGATCATACGGCTGAACGAGAAAACGACATCTGCCGACGTGAACGGTGTGCCGTCATGGAACTGCACCCCCTCCACCAGCGTAAACGTGTAGGTTAAACCGTCTTCGCTGATCTCCCACTCGCTTGCCAGCGCGGGGACAAGCTCCCCGTTTGCAGACAGATCAACCAGGTAGTCATAAATCTGACGATTAAACAGAACTTCCGGGTCGTTGGTGCCCAGGTGCGGGTCTAGCTGAACGGGCGAAACCATACCAACCCGCAGTACGCCATCCTGTGCACCGACGGTTGCCATTGGTGCGACTAATAACAACAAGATACAGACGATCATGAACTTCTTCAAAGGTATCTCCTCCGTGTGTGATGTAAACCCTAATAGCCAATGCTGCGGATCTCGGTATTGAAATGCGATTACCAGAAATCCGGTGACGTGTCCACCAAAATATTAGCTCAAAAGGAACCAACACGCCACCTTGCCAAGCATATACAGTGCGAGACATGCTTTCTGTACGAATGCTTACAGAACAGAATAGAAGTTCAGTTGCGATGCGGAAAGATGAAATTGAGGATTGAGGTATGATTTATGGGGAGAGCGCAGGTGCCCTCCCCAACCGTGATGCGTTTTTGCTTAGTGCCCCAACGCCAGCCCGTTGCGGCGTGGGTCTGCGGCACCATAGAGGTTGCCGTCTTCGCCCACGACAATCGCCTGTACCGCGCCTGTGTTGCCTTCGTTCACGTCAAAACCGCGTGCGGTCAACCCACCGACAAGCTCGCCGGAGAACCATTCGCTGTCCAGGTTAATCGCACCGTTGCGGGCAACCACGCGGGGTGCGTTCACTGCCTCCTGAACGTCGAGGTCGAAGTCAATCACGTTGGTGAGCACGTTAAGGTTATACCCGATAATGCGGCTGCCCCCCGGTGACCCCAGCGCCATGTACGGTTCGCCGTCCAGCAGCACGAGTGTAGGAGCCATGCTGCTGCGCGGGCGCTTACCGCCCTCGGTCTCGGCATCATCGCCCAGTGCGGTGCGTCGGGGCATCTTGCCGCCTTCGGGCGCGTTCGCAATCGGGTTGCCGTCGGCATCCTCCGCAGTTGCGGAAAAGTCCGTCAGTTCGTTGTTGAGCAAGAAACCACGTCCCGGCACAACAATCCCGCTGCCAAACAGCAACTCAATCGTGCTCGTCACGGAGACCATGTTGCGGTCGCTATCAATAATCGAATAATGCGTGGTCGATACGCTCTCCGTGTCTACATGTCCAAGCGGGCTGTAGATGTCGTAGGCTGCTTCTTCGCCCTCCTCCATTTCCTCAATTACAGGCGGCTCACCCGGTTCTACAGGGACAGGCACCGCCCCAAGCCGCCCACCAGCGAGCGCACGCCGCTCACGGGCATAGCCTTTGTCCAGCAGTCCAGGCACATTCACGTCTACAAAGTCGGAGTCTGCCATGTAGGCGTTACGGTCTGCAAAGACGATGTTCTGCGCATTTGCCATCGTCGTCAGGTAGTCTAGGCTGCCATGTCCCATGCTGCCCAGGTCATACGCTTCCAGGATGTTGAGCATCATCATGAGTGACGTGCCACCGCTGGTAGGCATATTCATACCGTACACATCGTAGCCACGGTAGTTCGTGGTGACGGGTTGCCGATAAACCGCCAGGTAGCCCTCCAGGTCACTAACTTCCATTACGCCTGGGTTTGCCGGGGCGTTCTGCGTTGCATCCACGATGTCCTCGCCGACTTCCCCACCATAGAACACCTCAATCCCCTCTTCTGCGATGAGTTCAAGCGTGTCGGCAAGGTCGTCGTTGACGATGACGGTACCCGCGGGCAGCGGCTCGCCGTCCGCATCGAAGTAGAGTTCGACCGTCGCTTCGAACTGCGAGATGCGCTCCGCATTGTTGGCAAGCTGCTCCGCGAAGTAGTCGTCCATCACAAAGCCGTCGCGTGCCACATTAATCGCGGGTTCCATCGCCTCCGCCAGTGTGAGCGTACCGTAATCTTCCAGGGCGCGGGCAACACCGTACAGCGTGCCCGGCACGCCCACGGAGTTACCCCCCGTTGCCCGCTCAAAGAACGGGACGGGTTCGCCCTCCGCATCCAGGAACGTATCCGATGTGTATGCTTCTGGCGCTTCCTCACGTGCATCAAGCGCCACAACCTCGCCGCTGTCCGCATCATAAATCATGATGAACGCCCCGCCGCCGATTCCGCTGGCGTAGGGTTCCGTGACGGTGAGCACGAACTGCACCACTGCCATCGCATCCACGGCGTTACCGCCCTGGCGCAGCGTTTCTACCCCGGCAAGCGTCGCATAACGATTCGACGTGGAAACCATGCCCTCACTGGCGACAACTGCCCCGGTACCGCCCGTTTGTGCAGCGCTGAGCGCAGGCAGCGCGAACAGAACGAGCACCATAACAAAAACCACTTTTTGCTTCACGTTAAAGAACCTTTCGCAAAAATATTCCATTGCGGGACTATACCACCCGGCATGACTTATTCCCAAAACGTGTACCAGCACCTGCATTGACACTTTCCCACACTACTCCCTAGAATGATGCGCGTTTTGGCAAGTTTGGGTTGTGTGTGCATGAGCAAGCATGGGTGGGCAGGTGAAAAAGGCTGGTGGGTCGGGTTGATGCTGCTAGTTGTCGTGGGCATGGGGTTTTACCTCACAGGCTACGACCGGGGCTTCCCCCTGTATGAAAGTGAAGATGAAATCCGCAA
The DNA here is from genome assembly GCA_964451095.1 of uncultured Anaerolineaceae bacterium. Taxonomy (GTDB): domain Bacteria; phylum Chloroflexota; class Anaerolineae; order Aggregatilineales; family Phototrophicaceae; genus DAOTTY01. The sequence continues at coordinate 13,057 of CAYVGI010000004.1, read as the reverse complement.
CCTAAACGAGGTTTACGCGCTGCGCGGGCTGACGAATGCTGACCTATGGAAGCCAGGATACCCACCGGGCATCCTGTGGATAAACCACGGGGCGCAGGTTGCCGCAGAGCAATTCGCAGGGCAACCCGCCACTGCCGTCCCGTGCATTGTGGTCGGCAATGTGCGGCTAACCGGCATCCCGTTTAACCTGCTGAGCGCGGTGTTTATTGCGCTCATTGGTCGGCGGCTCGTCGGCGGCGCAGCGGGTCTTATCGCAGCAGCGGCATGGCTGTTTAATGCGAATGTACTGGCACAAACCCAGTTCGGCTTCCCACAGACGTATGAGCACCTCGCATTTGTGATGGCACTCTACTTTGCGCTGCTAGCACTGGAAACACACAACCCACGGTGGGCACTTGCCAGCACAGTTGCCGGGCTGGTCGCCGTGCTATTCAAGTACACGCTGTTCCCGGTACTCGGACTGGGCGTAGGTGCCGCATTATGGCAGTTGCGGGGCAATCCGCGCCGTTGGGCAACCGTACTGAGTATACAGATCGCGCTCATCGTCGGGTGCGCGGCGTGGCTGTGGTTCGGCTACGATGCAACCCGCCTGATCGAGAGTGGGCACCGCGAAACCGAAAACTTGGTCGAGGGGCAGGCGCTCACCAACCTGCAAAATGTACCGCTCATCCTGCGCCGCTTGGGTATCTTCGCCCAGCAGTTGAACCTGCCGCTGTCTGTGTTTGCCGGGGTGACACTCACCGGGATCGCCGTCTACTGGCGCAAAGCAACCCAACCGCAGCGACTAACCGTGTTTGCTATGCTCGGACTGACCATCCTGTACCTGTTTATGCTGGTTGCCACACTGGATTCACTGAGTGAGGGGCTACGCCAAAAGCTAACCGTTGTTGGCTACGCACACATCCTGTTCGCGCTGGCAATTGTCGCACTGGGACGCGGGTTGGGCGCGCTTACCGGGCGGCATCGCACAAGCTGGGCACTCACAGGGATTGCTGCGGCAGCGTGGCTCGTGCCCCTCGTCGCCAGCGGTTGGGAGTTCGTCAACTACCGCAACAAGCCCGTCTCCTACGCCATGCTCACCGAGTGGGCAGGCACCACCGTTCCCAATGACGGCGGGACACGCTTGCTTGTGAGCGACGACCGCCCCTTCTCCAGCGGATGGTCGTGCTACGGCGGACCCTATCACCCGGCAGTGCAGCGCGGCGAACTGTGGACACGCCCACTGCCGGAATGGGTCGAAGACGACTTCTACTTTGTGCAGGTAGACGAGGGGCAGATGCAGAACATGGCACGTTGGGGCGTGGACGGCGACTACTACGATCACATGACGCTGCTGGCGGAGTTCCCACCCAAAGAGATCGAGGACGAGTGGCGCACATGGCGGCGCGGTGTTTCTAACCATGAGTTGTTCGTATTCCATGCACTGCCAATTGAGCACACGACCGATGTTGTGTTTAACGAGGAAATCCGGCTAGTCGGCTATACCCTCACAGGCGAAAACCCGCTGCCCGGCAGTTCGCTGCAAGTGTGGCTCTACTGGCAAGTTGAGCAGGCTCCCGCCCGCGACTACCAAACGTTTATGCACCTCGTGCCGAGTGATGGCGAAACAGCGCAACCATTAGCACAGGGGGACGGACCGCCTACTGGCAACGCCTTCCGCCCCACATCCACCTGGGCAGACTACCCCGGTGAGCGCCTGATTGCGGGCGGGTTCAACGTGGCACTGCCCCCGCAGCTAGCATCCGGCGACTACCTGCTGCGTGTGGGCTTGTATGATGCCGAAACGGGTGCGCGTTTGCTCACGCAGAACGGCGAGGACGCCATTTTGCTGCCCGTGACCGTCGGCGCTGGGCAGGTTCAAGCGGCAACACCGTGATTCTCCCTGTGCGAACGCAGCAGTACTCAGTACCATGATTGCGATAAATTGCACGATTACACGAGCGGACTGCCCAACCAGCATGAGCAACGGTGATTATCTCTCCTGGGGGCGCTACCCCCGGTTGCAACCGCGCCAAGTGCAGCAAGTGCGCTGGCAGCAAGACTTACCCAATCTCGCACAAATCGACGGGACGGTGCTGCCCTACGGCAACGGACGTAGCTACGGCGATAGCTGCCAGAACGATGGCGGCACGCTGCTGGATACACGCGGGCTGAACCGCTACATTGCCTTTGACCGGGAAAACGGCTGCATCCGCTGCGAGGCGGGCGTCATGGTCGAAGATTTGCTGGCGCTTATCGTGCCGGAGGGGTGGTTTATCCCGGTGTCTCCGGGCACAAAGTACGTGACGGTCGGCGGGGCGATTGCCAACGATGTGCATGGCAAGAATCACCACGCTGCGGGCACATTTGGCTGCCATGTCACGCGCTTTGAACTGTTGCGCTCTACCGGCGAGCGCCTAATTTGCACGCCGACGGAAAATGCCGCATTATTTCGGGCGACGATTGGCGGGCTAGGGCTAACCGGGCTGATTACCTGGGCAGAATTTACGCTCAAGCGAATACCAACTGCCTACGTGGACGTGGAAAACATTCAGTTTGAGAGCATCGACGAGTTCTTCCGGTTGTCAAATGAGTCTACCAACATCGATTACACGGTTAGCTGGCTAGATTGCACCGCCCACGGCGACCAGCTTGGGCGCGGGGTATTCCAGCGCGGGGACTTCTACGACCCGCCGCTGGGCGAGCAGAAACCACCACGCGAACTTCCGTCTGTTCCGGTGCCGTTTGACCTCCCCGAATTTCTGATTAACCCGCTCACCATCCGCATTTTTAACGCGCTGTACTTCCACAAGCAGCTATTCCCGGTCACGCGGGGCATTACCCACTACGACCCGTTCTTCTACCCGCTGGACATCCTGCAAAACTGGCATCACGTCTACGGCAAGAGCGGCTTTTTGCAGTATCAGTTTGTGATGCCCTACGACGACGGCTACGAGCCAATCAAGACGGTTTTCCGGCGCATCGTGGATTCCGGGCAGGGGTCGCCGCTGGTTGTCTTCAAGACGTTTGGCGACATCAAATCGCCTGGAATGCTGTCGTTCCCGCGCCGTGGTGTGACGCTCGCCATGGACTTTCCGTTCCGGGGGCGCAAGACGCTGGATTTGCTCAACGAACTGGATGCGATTGTGTTCGACCACGGCGGTGCGCTCTACCCGGCGAAGGACGCACGGATGTCTGGTGATGCATTCCGCAAGAGCTACCCGGAGTGGGAGACGTTCGCGCAGCACGTTGACCCGCAGTTTTCATCATCGTTCTGGCGGCGCGTCACCGCACACTAAAGGACAGGTTATGCTGAAAATACTGGTCATTGGTGCCACATCTGCGATTGGACACAGCACCGCCCGCAACTTTGCACGGGACGGGGCAGCGTTTTACCTCGTTGCACGCAACCAGGCAAAGCTAGACACGGTCGCAGATGACCTGCGTGCGCTGGGTGCCCGCGATGTGCAGTGCGAAACCCTGGATATGAACACGTTCGAGCAGCACGCGCCCCTGCTAGAGCGGGCAAAAGACGCGCTGGGCGGCATGGATGTGCTGCTGATGGCACACGGCACCCTGGGCGACCAGCAGGCAATCCAGAATGACTACGATGCTGTGCTGCACGAACTGAACACGAACTTTCTTAGCGCTGCCTCCCTGCTGACGCACGCCGCCCCTCACTTCGAGCAGCAGCGGCGCGGCGTAATTACGGTGGTAACATCGGTTGCTGCGGACAGAGGACGTGCTAGCAACTACGTCTACGGCACAGCGATGGCGGCAAAGACTGCTTTCCTATCGGGTTTGCGCAACCGCCTGGCGAAGAGCGGTGTACAGGTGATTACGGTTAAGCCGGGCTTTGTAGATACCCCTATGACCGCACACATGACCAAAACACCGTTGTTTGCGGATGTGGAAGCCGTCGGCAAAGACATTTACAAGGGGATGCGCAGCGGCAGAGACGTGATCTACACGCCGTTTTTCTGGCGTTACATCATGTGGATTATTCGGCTCATCCCTGAACCTATTTTTAAACGCCTCAGTTTATAGTAGTATAGAATCGGTATTGTTAGCGCGGTTCTGTCAGCAGAACCCTCCCAAGCGGTAGAGGTCAACTAGACTTATGTCCCAGCAAGGTTTGCAGTTTGAGAAGGTCGCCCCGGTCTTTTTCCTCGTTCTGGTCGATGTACTCGGTTTGACCGTTATCCTGCCGCTGCTGCACCTTTATGCCGCCCGCTTCGGCGCAAACCCGTGGGAAATCGGGCTGGTGGTGGCGGCGTTCCCGCTGGCTCAGCTCATTGGCGTCCCGATGATGGGTGCACTCTCCGACCGATTTGGTCGCAAACCCCTCTTGCTCATCAGCCAGGTCACAACCTGTGTGAGCTTCATCCTGCTGGGTGCGGCGAACACGCTGTGGCTGGTTATTGCCTCCCGCGTGATTGACGGCATCTTCGGTGCGAACATTGCGACAGCACAGGCAGCGCTCAGTGACCTGACGACGGATAAAGATCGCGCACAGGCACTTGGGCTAACAGGTGCGGCGTTCGGCATTGGGTTTGTGCTCGGTCCGCTGATCTCTGCGATTTCGCTCAACTTTACCGACAGCCTTGCCGTGCCGGCGTTTATTGCTGCTAGCTACTCGCTGCTTTCTATCCTGCTGACGCTGTTCATGTTCAAAGAGACGCTGCCGGAGGAAAACCGCACAGCGGCAAAAGAACGCAACGCAACCCCACTCGCTGCTTGGCGCCTGATCCGTGACCCGCGTGTGAACTTGCTGCTGCTGCTCTTGTTCGCGCAGCAGTTGATCTTCTTCGGCTACGAGAGCTTGCTAGGGCTTTTCACGCTCAGCCGCTTGGGGCTGCTGGGGCAGGGCAACGCCTACATATTTGTGTTCGTCGGCGTGATCTTGGTCGTGGTGCAGGGCTACTACATCGGAAAATGGAGCCGCAGGTTTGGCGAACACCGTGTGGCGCAGGCGGCATTGGCACTGCTGGCGGTTGGTCTGGTGATGACGGCAATTACGCCGCGCCAACCGCCGCTCACCTATGTGCCCGCCCGCGCCGAACGCGAACTCACCGTGCGGCAGACAGATGGAGAAGCAGAAACGCTCGCCATCGACCTACCGGCTGCCGAGGACATCGGTTTGTGGGGCGTGCCGTGGCTGCTGCTGGCGACGATACCGCTATCAATTGGTGCGGGGCTCATCCGCCCGACGCTGAACACCCTGCTCACACGGCAGGTGACAGCGCTAGAATACGGCATGGTGCTGGGCGTTAGCGCGGCGTTCGTCAGTGCAGCGAACGCGACTGCCCCACTGTTAGGCAGCGTGCTGTTCCAGCAGTTAAACCCCTCCGCCCCCTTCCTCATCGGCGGGGTGTTGATGGCGGGGTTGTTTGTCGTCAGCCTGTTCACGCTGCAAAAGCAAGACCCGACACCGGAAAACACACAGAAGCGCGTTTCTAAAACGCAACTCCACGCAGAGGGCAAATCATGATCGTGACCGTCACTGCCAATACCACGCTCGACCAAACCATCTTCATCAAGTCCTTCGTGCCAAACAGCGTCATCCGCCCGCACAAAACGGTGTTTAGCATGGGCGGCAAACCCGCAGACGCCTCGTGGATTTTGGCGCAGCACGGCATCAGCAGCCGGGCGCTGGGCATCGCAGCGGGGGCAATTGGCAAGCGCGTCGAGCAGATGCTCACCGAGCGCGGCGTAGAGGTCGATTTTGTACAAGCAAACGGAGAAACGCGCATCGCCATTGCGCTGATTGCCGAGGAAGACGGCACCGAAACCACGATCACCCCGAACACGCTTGAGGTCGAACCCCAGCATGTCGCTCAGTTGCGAGATAAGCTGGAAGCAGCACTGCCCGACGCGAGCGTGGTGGTGTTGGGTGGGTCGCTGCCCAACGGCATGGAACCGTCATTCTACACAGATGTTATTGCACTGGCGCGGCAGCACAACGTGCCCACCGTGCTAGACGCCAAGCCAGAGAACCTGCGTGCCGGGTTACAGTCGCGCCCAACATACATCAAGCCAAACCAGACCGAACTAGCGGGCTTAGTCGGGCGTGAGATCGTTACAACAGAAGATGCATACCGCGCTGGGCGCGAGGTGTTTGACGAGTACGGTACTGCGTCGGTCATCTCACTTGGCGGCGATGGTGCGCTGGCGGTGCTGCCAGACGGTGCGTATCGCATCCCGCGCATAGAAATCGAAGTCGTCAGCGCGGTTGGCGCAGGCGATGCGGTGTTGGCGGGCATTGCCTACGCAATTCATCGCGGCGAACCCATCGAAGCAGGTTTGCGCTTTGGGATTGCCACAGCAACAGCCGTTTGCTTGCACCCTGGCACCGCGATGTTCCACATGGAAGATGCACAGCGCTTTATGGAACAGGTCGAGTTGATTGCATACCCATAGTTTGTGCTTTTTTTCACCAGCCCCTCATACACAATCCACATTATCATAACCTGCCCCTGATAGCGTGTTAGCGTGCGGGCACCGCACACTTTATCGTTAGCTTATACAGGGATTTTAGACATGACGAAATGGCAGGCACAGTTCGACACGGTAGACGAACGAATTACAAATTGGATGGCACGGTATGGCGTGGTGATTTTGCGCGTCAGCCTGGGTGTAATCTTCTTGTGGTTTGGTGTGCTCAAGTTTTTCCCGGCGCTCAGCCCAGCAGAAGACCTCGCTTCGCGCACCATTGAACTGCTCACATTTGGCATCATTCAACCCGCAGTGTCGCTGCCCGTGCTCGCCGCATGGGAAGTAGCGATTGGCTTGGGGCTTATCACCGGGCTGTTCATGCGCGTCACGTTGGCGCTGTTGGGTTTGCAGATGCTGGGAACAGTAACACCGCTGTTCCTGTTCCCGGAGGAGACGTGGCGTGTGTTCCCCATCGCGCTCACGCTGGAGGGGCAGTACATCGTAAAGAATCTTGTGTTGGTAAGTGCTGGCTTCGTCATTGGGGCGACAGTACGTGGTGGCGCGATCATCGCAGATGGTGAAATCGCCCAGGAAGCTAGCCACCGCTACGAGCAGACAAAGAACGAGCGCCGCGCTCGCAGGCAAGCGTAGTAAACATCGCTGGGGCGGGTTTCCCCGCCCCATAAGCACTTCTAGTTAGATGCCTCTTTCACACCGTTGGTCTGCTTGATCCCGTTGGCACTTGCCGCCGGAACCGATGCACCTTGTTCATGACGCAGGCTTGCCTGTGCCGCTGCCAGCCGTGCAATCGGGATGCGGAACGGCGAACAGCTCACATACTCCATGCCAATCTGATGACAGAACTCCACACTTTGTGGGTCGCCGCCGTGCTCACCACAAATGCCCGTCTTCAGGTTCGGGTTCGTGGATTTACCCCGCTCCATACCCAACTGAATCAACTGCCCCACACCCTTCTTATCTAGCACCTGGAATGGGTCATCCGGGATGTGGCGCTCCTTGATGTAACGTGGCAGGAAGCGCCCGCTGTCGTCGCGGCTGACGCCAAACGTCGTCTGCGTGAGGTCGTTGGTGCCAAAGCTGAAGAAATCGGCAGTACGGGCGATGTACTCCGCCGTCAGCGCGGCACGCGGCAGTTCAATCATGGTGCCAACAAGATAGGGCAACTGAATGCCATAGGAACCGATTACAGACTCCGCCACCTCGTCAATGATGGCACGCTGGTGGTCTAGCTCATCGGACACGAACACCAACGGCACCATTACCTCTGGCTGGACGGTCACACCCTCTAAGTACGCCTCACATGCCGCCTCGAAGATGGCACGCGCCTGCATCCGCGTGATCTCCGGGTACGTCAGCCCCAGGCGGCAGCCCCGGTAGCCCAGCATCGGGTTGAACTCGCGCAGGCGCTCTACCTGGCGCACAAGCTGCTCTTTCTCCCAAATCTGCTGGAGCAACTCGTCAATCGAGGCTAAGTTCTTCGCCTGGTTGATTTCCATCTTCAGTTCCATCAGTTCCATGCGCAGTTGCTCATAGTCCGGCAGGAACTCGTGCAGCGGCGGGTCTAGCAGGCGGATGGTCACCGGTAAACCGTCCATGGCGCGGAACAGTTCGAGGAAGTCCTGCTTCTGGAACGGTAGCAGTTTGTCGAGTGCCGCCTCACGCCCAGCGAGGTCATCGGCAAGGATCATCTCTCGCATGATGCCCAAACGCTCATCCGTAAAGAACATGTGCTCCGTGCGGCACAGCCCAATACCCTCTGCGCCGAACTGCCGCGCAACCGTAGCGTCGTGGGCATTGTCCGCATTGGCACGTACCCGCAGGCGGCGCTTTTCGTCTGCCCACTTCATCAACGTTTGGAACTGCCCGGTCAGGTCTGGCTGGATGGTCGGTACCTGCCCCAGCAGCACCCGCCCCGTAGAGCCATCCACGGTGATCCAGTCGCCACGGCGCACACCGTTCTCACCGACGTGGAAAATCCCCTGGTCATAGTTGATGTTCAGGTCACCGGCACCAACGATGCACGGCTTGCCCATGCCACGGGCAACCACCGCTGCGTGCGATGTCATGCCGCCGCGTGCCGTGAGGATCGCCTGTGCCGTAACCATGCCGTGGTAGTCCTCTGGGCTGGTTTCGTGGCGCACGAGAATGACCTGTTCCTCACGCTCAGACAGTCGTTCTGCCTCGTCAGGATCAAACACCACCCGCCCTGACGCTGCACCTGGGCTGGCGGGCAAGCCACTCGTCAGGAACGTCACGTCGGCGTCGGGGTCAATCATCGGGTGCAGCAGTTGATTCAGCAGTCCTGTGTCCACACGCAGCAGGGCAGTATCCTGGTCAATCATGCCCTCCTCGACCATCTCCACGGCAATGCGAACGGCGGAAGCACCAGTTCGCTTGCCCGTGCGCGTCTGCAAAATCCACAGTTTGCCGTTCTCAATCGTGAACTCAATGTCCTGCATGTCGCGGTAGTGCTGCTCCAGCTTAGATGTAATCTCACGCAACTGTGCATAGACCAGCGGCAGTTCACGCGCCAGTTCGTCAATGGTCTTGGGCGTGCGGATGCCCGCTACCACATCTTCGCCCTGTGCGTTCAGCAGGTACTCACCGTAGATTTCGTTTTCCCCTGTCGATGGGTTGCGCGTAAACGCCACACCTGTGCCACTCGTCCAGCCCATGTTGCCGAACACCATGCTCTGCACATTGACTGCCGTGCCCAGGCGGTCGTCAATGCGGTTCACGCGCTTGTAGTCCTCTGCGCGGCGTCCCGTCCAAGAGTCGAACACGGCGGCGATTGCCATGCGCAGTTGGTCATATGGGCTTTGCGGGAATGCCTCGCCATGGTGCTCTGCGAAAATAATGCGCTTGTAGGCGGCGATGACCTCCTCTAGCTGCGTTTCACTGAGGTCGGTGTCCAGGTGGGTGGACGTCTGCCCTTTGTAGCGCTCTAGCACACGGTCGAACTTCTCGTTGTCCACACTCATAACGATGTGTCCAAACATGGAGATAAAGCGGCGGTATGCGTCCAACGCAAAGCGACGGTTCTCTGTCAGCTTGGCGAGGCTTTCAACGGTGACATCGTTTAAGCCCAGGTTCAGCACGGTGTCCATCATGCCGGGCATGGAAATCGCCGCACCAGACCGAACCGACACCAGCAGCGGGTTTTCTTCGCCGCCGAACTGCCGCCCGGTCTGCTCTTCGAGGTGCTTGAGCGATTCTTGCGTCTGTGACCACATCCCTTCCGGGAACTGCCGTCCGTAATCGTAGTAAGCGTTACATGCCTCCGTGGTGATGGTAAAGCCCGGCGGGATGGGCAAGCCAACGTTCATCATCTCGGCAACATTAGCACCCTTGCCGCCCAAAAGCGGCTTCATGCCCGTATTGCCTTCCTCAAATCGGTAAACCCATTTATGGTCACGATTTTCGTATAACATTCTTGCTGCTCCGTGAAAACTATCTAAAGAAAAGTGGGTCTTTCAAAGCACTACCACCACACAGTCAAGTGTTTGTGTGGTGGGAAAGTTTTTTTGATGGTGCAAACATCGTGTTCCTATTTAAACACAATGTAAACTTAAAATGATGAAATTGCCGGGCGTCATGCGGCAAATTCTTAATTGCACTTCATGTTTGTACACAATTTCACAGGTTGATGCCGCTATCCAGTTACGCCGGCGTCCTTTTCATAGCGCACAATCATCTTTTGAATGCGGTCTTCCAGCGTTTCCGAACTCACCGTTTGCCGCAGCCTGCTCACCAGCAGCGGGAATGCCAGGGGGGTGGGGCGGCGCGTGTCACACAGTTCAATGCCGCCGCGCTGTGCCGCTTGCAGGGCAGCATAAAGCCGCGTTTGCTCAAGCTGGCGCTCTAGCACTTCGCGCTCCGCCTGTGCCAGCAGCAAGTTACCCTCATCGTATTTCGCCAGCACGTCGTAAAGCAGCCCGCTTGATGCCTGTAACTGCTTGGCGCTCTTTTTGCCACCGGGGAAGCGCTCAATCACCAGCCCACTCACCCGTGCCACCTGCCGAAACTGCCGCCGTGCCATCTCGCTGGCGTTCATGCTAGCGGTAATGTCGTCTGCCAGTGCATCCGTGCTCAACAGTCCATCAGTGAGTGAAGTTTCCAGGGGCGGCTCGTCCGGCGAGAGCAGTTCGAACCCGTAGTCGTTCGCCACCAGCGTGAATGTGATAGGGGTGTACTGGGACAGGCGGTAGGCGAACAGTGCCGCCAGCCCCTCGTGCACAAACTTGCCCGCAAACGGGTAAAAGAACAGGTGGTGTCCGTCGCGTGTTTTCGTCCGCTCCACCAGCAGCTTGCCCGCAGATGGGATGGCGCTCCACTGCGCCTGTAGTTTCAGGATCGGTATCAGCGCCCGCAGTTCATCGCTCGCGAACACCCCGTTGCGGGCGGCGTCCAGTTTGGCGCGGATGGCGGTCGTTAGTTCATCTGAGAGTGGCAAACCACTGCCCGTCCAGCGCGGGATCGTGCCCGTTTTTTTCTTCGCCTTGCGCACGTACACCGTCAACTCACGCATGTTGACGAATTCCAGCAGCTTGCCTGCCAGCACGAACGTGTCCCCCTTCGTCAGCCGGGACACAAACGTCTCGTTGACCAGACCGACCTCTGCACCGTTCAGGTACTTGACCTTAATCATGGGGTCACTGGTAATCGTTCCAATGGACATTCGATGCGTTTGCGCGATGCGCTTATCTGGCACGGTGTAGCTACCCTGCTCGTCTGGCACTACTTTTTGGTACTGCTCATAGGCACGCAGCGCGTCACCACCATGCGTGACAAAGCCCAACGCCCACTCCCACTCCATGCGTGTGAGGCTGCGATAGGAGTAGGCGGTACGCACCTCTTCGTACAATTCATCGGGCATAAAGCCACCGCCAAGCGCCACCGTGACCATATGCTGTACCAGCACATCCAATGCGTTTTCTATCGGCGGGCGTGCTTCGATGTTGCCCGCCTGCGCAGCCTCACGCACAGCAGCCACCTCAACAAGCTCAAAGGCGTGGGTGGGCACCACCGTCACACGAGATTCAGTGCCGGGTTGATGACCGCTGCGCCCCGCACGCTGCAACAGCCGTGCCACACCTTTTGGGCTGCCAATTTGCACGACGCGCTCCACATCTGGGAAGTCCACGCCCAAATCCAGTGACGAGGTACACACAACCGCCTTGAGCGTACCCGCACGCAGCCCATTTTCGACCCACTCGCGGGTGCCCTTGTCCAATGCACTATGGTGCAGCGCGACCACCCCGGCGTAGTCCGGGCGAGCATCAATCAGCGACTGATACCACTGCTCGGTTTGGCTGCGGGTGTTCGTAAACACAAGCGTGCTGCTGTGCGCGTCAATGATCTTGATAACTCGCGGCAGCAGCTTGAGCCCGAGATGCCCCGCCCACGGGAAGCGCTCCATGGATTCTGGGATGATCGCGTCAATGATGACATTTTTGGGCACATCACCGCGCACAAGCCGCCCCTGTGGAACCTCCCCGGTGTCAGGGTTGGCGACGCCCAGCAGCGACCGCATTGCCACGTCTAGGTTGCCCATCGTGGCGGAAAGACCCCATGTGCGCAGGTTCGGGTGCCAACGGCGCAGCCGCGCCAGCCCAAGCTCCACCTGCACACCACGTTTGCTGGCGAGTAACTCGTGCCACTCATCCACCACCACCAGCTTCAGGTGCGCGAACAGCTCATGCGCGTTGTCCCGTGCCAGCAGCAACGACAGACTCTCCGGCGTGGTAACGAGCGCGGTCGGCAGGCGTTTGCGTTGGCGGCTGCGCACAGACGAAGACGTGTCGCCTGTGCGGGTTTCCAGCGTCCACGGCAGTCCCAGGTCATCGAGTGGTGTTTGCAGCGACATAGCAGTATCTGCTGCGAGCGCACGCATTGGTGTGATCCACAGCACATGCAGCAAAGGTGACACATCGCGTTTGCCGCTCTTTTTTCGCCACTTGTCACGGTCGGGGTTCGCGTCAATCCACTCCGCCAGCGCACCCAGCCATGCCGCATACGTTTTGCCCGCACCCGTAGACGCATAAATTAGCCCACTCTCACCGTTCAGGTATGCTTCCCAAACGTCGCGTTGGAAGTCAAACGGTGTGTATCCACGGGACGCGAACCAACCCGCGATGGGGTTGAGCGTATTTGAGTTGTTCATGTGTGTTTGGTGCTCAACTGCGTTCGTGCTGCCGATTGTAGCACTCCGCGAGGGGGTGTGATGGTGCTAGCTGATGAGAGGTTGCTGCGTTTGCGCTTGTGCGACCCTACCTATGCGGTTGGCATCGCCGCTGCGACTGCTGCTGCCATAAACACAAAGGACATGATCATGTAGATTCGTTCGCGCTTCATCTCGTTTGCTCCACTAAACTCCGACTCATTCACATTGTATGATGAAACGGGAAAATTACAATCAATATGTACGGGATTTCTGGAAAAGTGCCTCCGTTTGTGAAAATTGTAAGTCCTCACTGTGGGATGGACGGGGATGCCCCTGCTACCCGTTTAGTCGAGTGCAGGGCAATCCGTCGGTCTATGAGAGTACAAATGCCAAGACCGTTTTCTACAGCTTATAAAGGCATAGTGTAGAATCCGGTTGAAATTTGACTACTTTTCTTAG